>NZ_CP071131.1:304525-609050 GCF_017220215.1 Caballeronia sp. M1242
CCGCGCTCGTCCAGACGTTGCCGTGCTCGTCGAGGCGCATGCCGTCCGGCACGCCGCTTTGCATTTCGATGAACACGCGCCCGTTGCGCAATGCGCCTTCGCTCGATACGTCGAACACGCGGATATGACGCGGCGCTTCGTCGTCGTGCGATGCGGCGGAATCCGCGATATAGAGCCGCGATTCATCCGGCGAGAACGCGAGGCCGTTGGGCTTCACGAAGTCGTCGCAGACGAGCTGCACGTCGGTGCTCTGCGCCGACACGCGGTACACGTTGCATCGCCCGATCTCGCTGTCCGCGCGATACCCTTCGTAGTCGCTCAGAATGCCGTAGTCGGGATCGGTGAACCAGATGTCGCCCTTCGAATCGACGACCACATCGTTCGGTGAATTGAGCCGCTTTCCTTCGAAGTGCGAAGCAATCACGGTGACGCTGCCGTCGTGCTCCGTGCGCGTCACGCGCCGCGCGCCATGCTCGCAGGTGACGAGCCGCCCTTCGCGGTCGCGCGTGTTGCCGTTGCTGTAGTTCGACGGCGCGCGAAAGACGCCCACGCCCATGCCGGGCGCCCAGCGCAGCATGCGGTTGTTCGGAATGTCGCTCCAAATGAGCAGGTCCGTCGCCGGAAAATAGACCGGTCCCTCGGCCCACAGGCACTCGTCGGTGATTTTGGAAAGAAACGCGTTCGGCTGAAGCAGCAGCCTGAATCGCGGATCATGCACTTCGTAGTCGCTCGGTTTCATGTCTCCTCGTCCCTTCTGTGGATCGATTCTGTGGATCGAAATTGTCGGATCAGCGCGCCGTCTTGCCGCCCGCCGCCACCGTCACCGCGATGATGAGCACGCCGTAGACGATCGCGCGCACGCCCGCATCCGCGCCGACCGCGTTGAGCGCGGCGTTCGTCAGAAACAGGAACATGGACGCGCCCCACACGCCGGCAATCGTCGCCTTGCCGCCCGTCACCAGCGTGCCGCCGATCACGACGACCGCGATCGAGATCAGCATGTACTCGACGCCCATGTCGAGCGACGCGCCGCCCGAGGTCGCCGCGAGCAAGAGCGCGGTCAGCGCCGCAATCATCGAACAGAGGACGTACGCGATGCAGCGCGTCGGATGCACGTTCACGCCCGCGAGCCACGCGGCCCGCGCGTTCTGCCCGATCGCGGAAAGCCGGCGGCCATAGACCGCGCGATGCAGCAGCACCGCGAGCGCCACCGACAACGCGAGCGCGAGCAGCGCGATATACGGCACGTGAAAGAGCCGGCCCGTGGCGAACGCGCCGAGCGCGGGCGGCGGCGGCGGAAGCTGGCGTCCTTGCGTGATGGCGATCGACTGAATGATGAAGCTGGAGGACAGCGTCGCGATGATCGGCGGAATGCGCAGCAGCCGGATCAGCAGATAGTTCACGATGCCGATGGCCGCGCCGACGCCGAGCGCCGCCGCCACGCCCAGCAGAATCTGTCCGTTCTCGCCGCCCATCACGTGCATGCCGACGACGCCCGCAAGCGCGATGGTCGACGGCACCGAAAGGTCGATGTTGCCGACGCCCGACGTGATGACGAGCATCTGCCCGAGACCGACGAGCACCATGAACACGCCGTAGGTGAGCGCGGTCTGTGCGACGTTGCTCGCAATGCCGAAGCCGAAGATGCCGACGATCGCGAACCACACGAGCACCGTGCCCGCGAAAGACCACGCCCACGGCGCCTGAAGGCTTCTAAGCCGCGTCCACGCGGTTTCGTTGTTGGCGATCGCCTCGCCCGATGTCTGCGTCTTCATTGCCGCTCCCCGCGTTGCAGCAGCACGCGCAACGACAGCACGATGATCAGGATCGCGCCCTGCATGCCGACCTGCCAGTCCGCCGAGATGTTGAGAAATGCCAGAAACGATGCCGCGAGCGTCAGCGTGATCGCGCCGAGCACCGCGCCGATCACGGACACGCGCCCGCCGACGAACTCGCCGCCACCGAGAATCACCGCCGCGATGGAAAGCAGCGTGTAGCGCAGCGCGAGGTTGGCGTCGGCGGAAGTCGTGAGGCCGAGCAGCGACAGCCCCGACAGCACGCCGAAAATGCCCGCGATGCCGTAGAGCGTCGCCTTGCTGCGCACGAGCGACCAGCCGAAGCGGCGCATTGCGCGCGGGTTGCCGCCCGCGCCGCGAATGCGCACGCCGGCTGACGTCCGCATCAGCAGAAAGTGTCCGATGACGGCGATCAGCACCGACCACACGATAGGCGCGGCGATGAACGGCGTCTGGTAGCCCATCGCCGTGCCGAGCCAGCCGGGGCTCGTGCCGCCCGGAGAAGGCAGGAGCACGATGGCAAGCCCGCTCCATACGAACGAGAGCCCGAGCGTCACCACGATCGACGGAATCTGCCGCAGTTCGATCAACGCGCCGACGGCCGCATACGCGAGCACGCAGCCGACAAGCGCGAGCGTGCCGAGCCACGGTTGCTTGACCAGCAGCGTCGCGCCGATACAGGCGACCAGACTCACGAACGAACCGATGGACAAGTCGAGATCGTTGACGGTGATGATCGCGAGTTGCGCGAGCGTCGCGAGCACGATCGGCACGGCGAGATTCAAAAGCAGGCTGGAACCGAAGTAGCTCATCACCGTCGGCTGCATGATGAGAATGGGCACCAGCACCGCGACGAGCGAGATGGCGGGAAGCAGCGCACGCAGACGCGCTTGCGTGCCCTGAAACGTCGTGCGTGCGGGGGTCATGCGGCCTGCTCCTCGAAACTCGCGGCGAGGAGCGCTTCTTCCGTGCATTCGTCGGCGTGCAGCACGCGCGTGACGGCCGCCGAGCGGAACACATACGTGCGGTCGCAGTGCGACAGCTCCTCGTTTTCTGTCGTGTACCAGATGAACGTGCGGCCCTTCGCGGCTTCGTCGTGAACGAGGCGATAGATATCGCGCTTCGTGCCGACATCGACGCCGCGCGTCGGGTCGTCCATCAGAATGAGTTGCGCATCCGATGCGAGCGCGCGGGCGAACAGCACCTTCTGCTGATTGCCGCCCGAGAGCGACAGAATGCCCGCGTTCATCGACGCGCCGCGTATGCCGATCTTCGCGCGCCATGCTTCGACGAGCGCGCGCGCCGCCGCGAGATCCACGAGACCGCGCCTGGCTTTCGCGCCGCCGAGCAGCCACCGCAAGTCGAGGTTCTGCGCGATCGACCAGACCGGGAACACGCCGTCGCGCCCGCGATCGCCCGCGACGAACGCCGCCTTCACGCGAGACGCGCCGCGCTTGGTCGCGGCTTCATAGATGGCGAGCAGCGCCTCGGTCTGGCCTTGCCCCGCGAGTCCCGCGAAGCCGACGATCTCGCCGCGCGACGCTTCGATGACCGTATGTTTCTTCGCGCCAACGTGCCAGCGCAACGGCTTGTCGTCGCTGCGCGCGCTGCGCTCGCGCACGGCGGCCGGCGTCTTTTCCGCTTCGAGCTGCTGACCCATCGCCTGAATGATCGATGCGCGGCTCGACTGCTCGCGCGGCAACACGCCGACGATGCCGCCATCGCGCATCACCATCACGCGGTCCGCCACGCGCTCGATTTCGCCGAGCATATGCGTGATGAGCAGACACGTGATGCCGTTTTGCGCCGCGCGCTGCACGAAGTCGAGCAGCTGATCGGCGGTGTGCGCATCGAGCGATGAAGTCGGTTCATCGAGAATCAGAAGACGCACCGGCGTATCCGTGACCGTGAAGCCGCGCGCGATCTCGACCATCTGCTTTTGCGTGAGCGTCAGGTCGGAGACGAGTTCGTTGCCTTTCAGTCCGTTGCCCGGAAAGATCTCTTCGAGCTTCTCGCGCATGAGCGCCGTCGCGCGACGCCGCCAGCCGCGCCCGCGCAATTGCGGATGCACGACCGTCATGTTCTCCGCGATCGTCAGATTCGGGCAGAGCGAGAGTTCCTGAAACACGCAGCGCACGCCGGCCTCGCGCGCGGCATTCGCGTCGTAATGTGGCGCCTCGCGACCGTCCACTTCGATGCGCCCTTGCGTAGGCGTATACACGCCCGCGAGCACGGCCATCAGCGTCGACTTGCCCGCGCCGTTGTGTCCCGCGATGCCGATGCATTCGCCGCGCATGAACGCGAAGTCGATGTCCGCGAGCGCGCGCACCCGCCCGAAGGTCTTGCCGATGCCTTCGAAGCGGATCAGCGCGCCCTGCGCCTCGTTGCTGCTGGTTGCTGTTGCTGTTGCGCCCATTCACATGCCTCCATGCGTGGCGTCTGTCCTGCGTCTGTCGTGCTTATTTTTTGTCGAGCAAGGCCACGGTCTGCGGCAACGTGTACGTCACGTCGGCCAGGCCGCCCGGCGGCGTCGCGGCGAGCTTGGCGGGCAGCTCCTGCTGCGAGATGGCGAGCAGCGGCACGTTGATGGTCACTTCCTTCGGGATCTTCTTGCCCGCGAGCACTTGCTGCGCGACCCAGAACGCGAACGACACCGCGCCCGGCGGATTCGACAGCGAACGCGACTGATAACCTGTCTTCGTCTGCTCGCTCCACCACTGGAGTTCGGGATACGTGCTGCCGATGATCATCGGCGGCGCGGGACGATTCGCGGCCTTGAACGCCTGCGCGATGCCGAACGACATCTCGCCTTCGGTGGCGACGCCATCGACTTGCGGCAGCGTCGGCAGAATGCCGGCGACGGCTTTCTGCGCGACCGATTGCGTCCAGTCGCCGTTCACCGAGCCGACGAGCTTCATCCCCGGATGCTTCTTGAGCCCTTCGAGCACGCCTTCGTGCATCAGGTTGTCGACGGAGATGCCCGCCACGCCGCGCACTTCAAGAATGTTGCCCTTGCCGTTGAGGCGCGTCGCGAGATAGTCGACACCCTGCTCCGCCCAGCCCTTGAAGTCGAAGTTCACGCGATACGCGCAGGGTTCGTCGACCACGCCGTCGAACGACACCACGACGACGCCCGCGGCGCACGCCTTCTTGATCGTGCCGTTGAGCGCGGTAGGCGAAACGGCGTCGATGACGATCGCGTTATAGCCCTGAAGAATCAGGTTCTGCACCTGCTGCGCCTGTTCCGTCACCTGGTTCTCGGCGGTCGTGAAAGCGGGCGCGGCGGCGACCTTCTTGTCGGCGACGGCCTGCTGCGCGACGGCGTTCCAGCTCTTGAGCATCGACTGCCGCCACGCGTTGCCCGCGAAGCTGTTCGACAGCGCGATCTTCTTTTGCGACGTATCGCCTGCGGCGACCTGCGCGTGGGCAGCGCCAGCGAGCGCGCAAACGGCGAGCGTGAGCGCGGCCTTGACCGGCATTCCTTTACGGAACATCTGTTCGTCTCCTTTCATTATTCTTTTGGAGCGGCGCGACGCGACTCGGTCATCGGCACGCCCCTTCAGGCGCATTCGCACGCGGTGCGGATGCGTTGCTTTCAGTTAGTTTGCTCGATTCGTCCTGCGGTCAGGCCAATCACGGTGGTCAGGCCACCGCAATCGCGGAGCCAGTATAGCGACTGGTGCTAGCGCGCGCAATTCGCTTACGTTACCGGTAACGGCGTGCTGCGGAGGGCATCGCACGGTCCGCGGCAACGGTCGGTTTTTCCGGTTCGATGCAGGCGCAAGGTCGGCCATGCGCGAGGACGCAAGCGCCCGCCCCAACCAGTCATTAGAATGGCTGAACCGCCAGTACATTCCGTGAGAGCACATGAGCTTCGCGCGCAAAGCCACGTGGGCCGCCTGCATCGACAACCTCGCGTTCTCGGAGACCGAGACCGTGCCGGTGGCCGTGCTCCTGCGGCAGCGAAAAGCGCTGGCGAGTTTGCACGACGCATTCCAGGGCGAACGTTCGATAGCGCGGCTGCACGAGGCCGCCGCACAGGCCGCGTCGGCCGGCTGCGCATCGCCGATGGCGAAGGTCCTCGAACTTCAGCGCGCCGACAACACGCTCATATTGAAAGCGCAAGTCGGGATGGGCGCGGCGGCGATCGGGCGCGAAGCAGGCACGGCGGAAGCCGGTAATCCGCCCGGCGAGGCGCTGATTTCGGCGCGGCCGGTCGTCGTCGCCAACGTGCCTGCCGAGCGCGGCGAGCGCGCGCCCGCGATTCTGCGCGAGTACCGCGTCGTCACATCGGTGAGCCTGCCGCTCATCGGCGCCGAGGGACCGTACGGCATCCTCGAAGTGGACTACGACCAGCAGCACGAAGTCGACGCATCTCACCTTTCGTTTCTCGCTTCGATTGCGGCGATCCTCGCGGAAGGCATCGAGTCGAGGCAACGGCACGAGGAACTGACCGAAGAACGCGACGCGAAGGCCGCGCTCCTGCGCGAGCAGCAGCACCGCATCCGCAACAACTTCCAGATGATTACCGCGCTCCTCGAACGACGCGCGAGCGAGTGCGCGGACCCCGCGGTCCAGAAGGGCTATCGCGAAATCGAGCGCCGCGTGTTCGCGATGGCATCGCTCTACGATCATCTGCTGGGACTCGGCGAGCATGAGGAGAGCGTCGATCTCGGCGCGTATCTGGAAAACATGAGCGCGAGTTTCGAAGACTTCTACGATCTCCCGGGCCATGACGTCTCGCTCGCGCTGGCGCTACCGCGCGACGTGGCGGCGCTTCCCATCGACACCTGCGCGGCTATCGGCACGGTCGTCAACGAACTGGTCGCCAACGCGGTCGAGCATGCTTTCGTTGGCTGCGCGGGCGAGATTCGCGTGGCCATGCAGCGCGCAGCGGCGGGCGTGGAGATCGAAGTGAGCGACAACGGCTGCGGCTACGCCCCCGGCGCCAGCGAGAACACGGGCTTAAGCACGGTGCGACGCATCGTCGGCAGCTTCGGCGGCCAATTGACGATGCAATCGGCACAAGGCAACGGCACGCGCTGGACGCTGACCGTGAGCGCGCCTGACTGAACGCACCCGTTGCGAGCCGGATTCGCGGCGCAGGCAGACGACTTGCTGAACGACAGGCGATGACCACTAACGAGGACAACGCCATGACCCCGCTCGCCCTGCCCCTGCTTCGCTCTCCCGTAACGGCCGTGTTGTGGATGTCGACGCCATCCGGCGCGCCATCCGACGAATCTGACGACGATCTCGACGACGTGCTCGACGAGACCGGCGCAGTAACGAACCGCAGCAACGGCAAGACCGGCACCAACACGGAAGCCGAGCCCGACCCGAAGTCCTGACGCCTGCCGCAGCGGTCGAGTCCCTTCAACACGCTCTAATGCAGACCGGCATATGCATTGCTGCGATCCGCAAGTCGGATAACGGAGAGCAGTAATGAGCAAGCGAGAAGTTCCGGGCGTAGGCCCGTATGGCGGACCGGCGGGTGGATGGGGCGCGTTACAGGCCGTCGCGCGGGCGCTGAAGCAGCAAATGGGCGTCGCGCGCGAAGCGACGATGCTCCTCAAAGTCAACCAGCCCGCGGGCTTCGATTGTCCGGGCTGCGCGTGGCCGGACCCGCGCAGCACGTCGTCGTTCGAATTCTGCGAGAACGGCGCGAAGGCCGTCTCGTGGGAAGCCACGACCAAGCGCACGACGCCCGAATTCTTCGGACGCCACACCGTCAGCGAGCTGTGGACGTGGAACGACTTCGCGCTGGAAGACGAAGGACGGCTCACGCATCCCATGCGCTACGACGCCGCGTCCGACCGCTATCTGCCGATCTCGTGGGACGAGGCATTCGAGCGCATCGGCGAGTCGTTGCGGGCGTTGCCGGACCCGAACATGGCGGAGTTCTACACCTCGGGCCGCGCATCGAACGAAGCGGCGTTCCTGTATCAACTGTTCGCGCGGCGTTTCGGCACCAACAACTTCCCCGATTGCTCGAACATGTGCCACGAGCCGACGAGCGTCGGTTTGCCTGAGTCCATCGGCGTGGGCAAGGGAACGGTGACGCTCGCGGACTTCGATCATTGCGACGCGATCTTCTGCATCGGACACAATCCCGGCACCAACCATCCGCGCATGCTCGCGACGCTGCGCGCGGCCGCCCGGCGCGGCGCGAAGATCGTCGTGCTCAATCCGCTGCGCGAGCGCGGACTCGAGCGCTTCGCCTCGCCGCAGGACCCGGTCGAAATGGTGACGGGCCGCTCGACCGCCATCGCCACGGATTACATTCAGGTGCGCATTGGCGGCGATGTCGCGTTCCTCAAAGGCATGATGAAGACCGTGCTCGCGCTCGACCGCGAAAGCCAGGCGCAGGGCGGCGAAGGCGTGCTGGATCGCGCGTTCATCGACGAACACACGAGCGGCATCGACGAACTGATCGCCGATATCGACGCGACTCCGTGGGAACAGATCGTCGGCGCGTCGGGCGTCGAGCGCGAAGAGATCGAGCACATCGGCAACTTGTATGCGAATGCGAAAGCGGTGATCGCATGCTATGGCATGGGCATCACGCAGCATCACTGCGGCACGGCCAACGTGCAGCAGATCGTCAACCTGCTGCTTCTGCGCGGCAACATGGGACGCGACGGCGCGGGCATCTGCCCCTTGCGCGGACATTCGAACGTGCAAGGCGATCGCACCGTCGGCATCACCGAAATACCGCATCAGGACATGCTCGATTCGCTCGGGCGCGTGTTCGGCTTCACGCCGCCGCGCGAACACGGCCACGGCGCGATCTCGGCGATCGAAGCGATGCGCGACGGCCGCGCGAAGGCGCTCATCGCGCTCGGCGGCAATCTGCCGGTAGCGATGTCGGATACGCCCGTCTGCTATGAGGCCATGCGCAAGCTCGACCTCGCCGTGCATATCGCGACGAAGCTGAATCGCTCGCACTTGCTGGTCGCGAAGGAAACGATTCTGCTGCCGTGCCTCGGCCGCACGGAACTGGATGTGCAGGAGAGCGGGCCGCAGTCGATCACTGTCGAAGACTCGATGTCGATGGTGCACGCGTCGCGCGGGTCGCTGCCGCCCGCGTCCGAACAGCTGCGCTCGGAACCGGCCATCGTCGCGGGCATCGCGAAAGCGACGCTCGACGATCCTTCGCTCGACTGGGACGGCTGGGTGACGGACTACAACCGCATCCGCGATCTCATCGAGCAAGTATTCCCGCAGTTCGAGCGCTATAACGAGCGCATTCAGGACCCGGGCGGCTTCCGCCTTTTCAACGCCGCCGCCGCGCGCCGTTGGGATACGCCCGAGGGACGCGCGCGCTTCATCGCGCATAAGGGCGTAATGATGGACCCGCGCGTGGACCGCAGCGACGCGCTGATTCTCGCGACCATCCGCAGCCACGATCAGTACAACACGACGATCTACGGCTTCAATGACCGATACCGCGGCATCACGGGTCGGCGCGACGTGGTGTTCGTCAACGAACGCGATCTCGAAGCGCGCGGGCTTCAGCACGGCGATCTCGTGGATCTGGAGACGATCGAAAGCACGGTGAGCGTCGGCGGCTCGCGTCGTCTATGCGGACTCACTGCGGTCGCGTTCGATATCGCGCAGGGGTCCATCGCCGCGTACTATCCGGAAGCCAACTGCCTCGTGTCGCTCTCGGACAACGATGCGCGCAGCGGCACGCCGGCGTACAAGTCGATTCCTGTGCTGCTCTCGCTGAGCCAGGGCGATTGTCAGGTGGGCGCCGACGCCCACACATGGCAGCACGGCGACGTCCCCAACGACAAGACCGGCGCCACCGTCGCGGCGGAAGAGCCGGAGCATCGGCGCGTGCGGAATACGCCGAACTGAGCGGAGTATCCGACTGCGGCAGGCGAAAGCGAGCCTGCCGCATTTCCGCACGATGTGTCTATTTTTAGCACGCTATCAAGTCGGCGCAATCGTTTCCGTTATTACAGCCCAGAGGCCGCTCGGTCCGCGCTGGCCCTGAGCGAACATCAACGAAACGACGACTCGCATGACTTTTTCTAAAAAACTCTGGCTGCCCCTGCTTCTGAGCCTTGCGTGCCTGGCAGGAATTTCCGTGGCCGATGCATTCCGCATGCGCGCCGTACGCACCGAGCAAACCAAGCTCGACATCAAGCACGCGACGGAAGTCGCCAACAGCATCATCAAAGAGTTCGCTCAGCAAGCGGCGAGCGGCGCGATCACGCAAGATCAGGCCAAACAGGGCGCGTTGAGCGCGATCCGCGACATTCGCTTCGGCGACAACGGCTACTTCAGCGTGTTCGACTCGCAAGCCAAAGTGCTCGTGCATCCGATGAAACCCGAGTTCGTCGGCAAGGTCATGATGGACTTCAAGGATCCGAACGGCGTCTATCTGTACCGCGAGATCATCGACGTGGGCAAGCGCGAGGGCGCAGGCTACACCTACTATTCGTTCGCCAAGCCCGGCAGCAACGAGATTCTGCCGAAGATGTCGTATGTCTCGATGTATCAGCCGTGGGACTGGCTCATCGTGACGGGCGTGTATATCGACGACATCAATGCGGCCTTCTACGCGTCGCTCGGCTGGAGCCTCGGCGTGCTCGCGGCAATCGCGCTGGTGCTGTGCGTGGTCGTGTCGCGCCTCAATCGCGGCATTCTGCGGTCGATGGGCGGCGAGCCGTCGTACGCGGCGGAAGTCGCGAACCAGATCGCGGACAACAACCTCACCGTCGATGTCGCGACTCAGGCGGACGACCATTCCAGCCTCATGTATTCGATGGCCCGCATGCGTGCCCAATTGCTTACTGCGATCGAGAGCGTGAAGACGTCGGCCAACGCGATTGCGAGCGCGAGCCGCGAGATCGCGGTCGGCAACACGGATCTGTCATCGCGCACGGAGCAGCAGGCGGCGTCGCTGGAGGAAACGGCGGCGAGCATGGAAGAACTCACCGCGGCCGTGAAGCACAACTCGGAGAACGCGCGGCAGGCGAGCGGACTGGCCGGCACGGCGCGGGACGTCGCGAAGGAAGGCACCACGATCGTCGGCGAAGTGGTCGGCACGATGGCCGAGATCGAGCATAGCTCGCACAAGATCGGCGAGATCATCGACATGATCGAAGGCATCGCGTTCCAGACCAACATCCTCGCGCTGAATGCGGCCGTCGAAGCGGCGCGCGCGGGCGAGCAAGGCCGCGGCTTCGCGGTGGTGGCGGGCGAAGTGCGCAGTCTCGCGCAACGGTCATCGACGGCATCGAAAGAGATTCGCGAACTGATCGAGGCGTCCAGCACGCGCGTTCACGCGGGCACGCAACTCGTCGGCCGCGCTGGCGACACGATGACGAAGATCAGCGCCGCTATTCAAAAGGTAACCGACATCATGGACGAAATCGCGTCTGCTTCGAACGAGCAGAGTCGCGGCATCGAACAAGTGAATCAGGCCATTAGCCAGATGGACGAAGTCACGCAGCAAAACGCAGCGCTGGTGGAACAGGCGGCTGCGGCGGCCGGGTCGCTGCAGGATCAGGCCGAGCAGTTGAAGTCGACGATGGCCGTGTTCAGGACGGCTTCGGTTTAGTAGTGATCGCGCGAACTAACGCCCCGGCCGCGAGCCTGTGGAATGCAAGGTGGCGTGGCCGAGCGCGTTCAGCTTTCGCGATACGCGGCGAAGCAGAAAGCGGCCGACGTTCCATGCAATCCACGGGTCGCTAGCGCACGTCTTGAGCACGCTTGCGGTGCCTTCGGATTTTTGCATCGAGATGAGTTTCGTTTTGGCGTCTAGCCAACGAAGACTTTGCGAGCGTCGTGCGACGAGTGCTCGCAGACGCGGATTGTCGCTGATTGCAGGCCGCGACAACAGTTCATCCGTGGCCATCTTCATCGCGCCGTAGTTCACTTTGGTCCGGCTCATGCCGGACGACGTCTTGCTAATAGAGCCCGTTCTTTCTGTGTAGAGATAATAGGCGTCGCTGGCGCAGACCCAGACGCAGCCGGAGAGCAGTGCGTCGAGCATGAAGTGGAAGTCCTCGCCATGACGCAAGCTCGCCGAATAGCGCAGCCCTCGACTCACCAAGGCGTCGCGGCGAAATAGCGGCTTGAGCAGCCCGAAGTCGCATCCGGTCGATTCCCCTGCCGCGTTGTAGAGGAACGTATCCAGTGTGACTGCAAAATGCGGCTCCCCTTCTTTCGGACGAAACCCGGTGCGGGCGACTTTCTGTGCGACGGCGTCGTAGATCAACAGATTGTCCGTCACGATATCGGCCCCGGTATCGTTCCCGAGGCGGACGAGCCGCTCTAGCCGTTCCGGCGCGAACCGGTCGTCGGCGTCGAGAAGCGCAATCCACTGACCACGTGCGTTCGCGATGCCCGCATTGCGCGCGCCGCCGGGCCCCACGTTCTCCGTGAGATTGATCAGCTTAATGCGGCTGTCTTCCTTGCACGCAGCTTCGACGACGCTTGCTGTATCGTCGGTGGAAGCGTCGTTCACGACGATGATTTCGAGTGGCGCGAGCGTCTGCGCTTGCAGCGATGCCAGCGCGACTCGTATGAAGTCCTGCGCGTTATAAACGGGAATTACGACCGATACCGACATGCCGAATCCTCCCAAACTGCCGCACTATCGACAGATTGCGATCTGATGGTCAACGGCTGTGTTGACCACGGCGTATCGGTAGACGAAGGACACGTCGTCGTGCTTACCGAATGCTCCTTAGCATAATCAAAGCAAAATGCGAGTGCAACGCACAAACCTCGGCAGTGCGAATCACAACGTCGAATTGACGGAACGTTCGGACGATAACAGGCGCAGCCCAATCTTCAGGCGAATCGCGCTTCCGGTTTCGAATACCTCCTATCCGCCCGTTTCGTCTTTTACATAGGACGCCAAACCGTTTCCGAAGGACCATTCATCTCGTGCGTTCGGCTGCAAGACAATCAGAACGTCCTCTGGGCGCAGACCCGGATTCACCGCGAGATTGATTGCGATTGCCTTGAAGAGCGCTTTCTTCTGCGCGGTGTCGCGCCAATTGCCCGCCGTGATGTTGATGACGACGAGATCATCGGTTCGATGGATCCCGAGGTAGTCGCTGTCGTAGATGAACTCATCGCGCTCATGCTGGTGAATGAGGTGGAATCGATCGTCAGCGGGCGCGCCATACGCCTCGACCAGCGCCCGATGAACGCCGTCGCTCACTGCTCGTATATGCGCGGCGGACTTGCCCTTGATCAGAGAAATGCGGATAAGCGGCATGGCTTCTTTACTCCGGTCTAGAGACTGTGAATGACTGCGGTACTTGACGTACACACGATACGGCCCGATCATCATTCCGTAAATTTGAAACTTACGAAGAGTCGCATCTGCGAAATCGAACTATGCCTACGCGAACCAATCTCGACATGGATGTGCTGAGAACCTTCGTCACCGGGTTCGAGCTTGGCAGCTTCGCGCGCGCGGCGGAGCGCTTAGGCCGCTCGCAATCCGCGATCAGTACGCAATTGCGGAGGCTGGAGGATCAAATCGGCCGGCCTCTCGTGCAGAAGTCAGGGCGCGGGCTCGCGCTCACCACAGCGGGCGAAGGTCTGCTGAGCTACGCGAAGCGCTTGCTCGAACTCAACGACGAAGCAGTGGAAACCGTGCGGGGATCGGACCTCGAGGGCTGGGCGCGGCTCGGCTTGCCGCAGGATTTCGCGGAAAGCTGGCTGCCGGCGGTGCTTAGCCGGTTCTCGAGAGCGCATCCGAAAGTGCGCGTCGAAGTTCAGGTAGATAGAAGCGCATCGCTCATCGAAAAGACACTGACAGGTGCGCTCGATGTCGCGCTCGTCTGGGGAGACGGCAGCGCGTCGCCGCACGGCGAACGCGTGGCGGCCGTGCCCATCCAGTGGGTCGGTCGGCCGGACTGGGGTGGCGTGGACAGTCTTGGCGGGCAGCCGCTGCCCTTCGTCGCGTTCGACCCGCCCTGCACGTTCCGCTCGGCCGCCGTCGATGCAATGGATGCAGCGGGCCTGTCGTGGAGACTGGTTTTCACGAGTCCAAGTCTCTCGGGGCTATGGGCCGCGGTCGAGGGCGGCCTCGGCATCACCGTTCGAACGGCCCTCAAGATGCCGGCGTCACTCGTTGCGCTGGACTCGGCGACAACCGGCTTGCCCGCTCTGCCGCTCGCGCCGCTTTCGCTTCATCGCGCAGAAGCCGAACCCACAGCCGCAGTCACGAAGCTAACCGATATCGTGACCGAAACGATCCGTGACGAACTTGCCGCCGTGGCGATGCGCTGAGCAACGGTTCGATTTAATGAATGAAAGAGTTCTGAACTTTCAAATTGCTTGAAGCAGCGAGCAGCCATATCTTCTCGATAAGCAACTCTCTACGAGTGCTTCGAACAAGGAGAAATGGCCATGCCCTTCATTAGCGTCAAGGCGATCGGTGAACCGCTCGCGCCGCATCAAGTGAAAGCGATTCAGGAAGGCATCACTGCGTTGATGGTCGATGTCCTTCGCAAAGTCGGGCCTCTCGTGGCTGTTCTGGTCGAACAAGTACCGGCCAAGAGTTGGACCGTGGGCGGCGAGCCAGTCGCGTGTGCGGCGCAAGTCGATGCAATCGTCAGCGCCGGCACCAATACTGCCGAAGAGAAGGCGCGTTTCATCCGGTAAGCGAGCGCACTGCTTCAATCAGTGATCGGCGGCACGCTCGCGGAAGTGAGCTATGTCGTGATTCACGATGTGCCGAAAGACAGCTGGGGCTACGACGGACTCACGCAAGCGTATCGGGCGGATCAGCGTAGCTCGCGCGAATCATGACGAGCCGCTAGCGCGGCATGCCATTGAAGCAGAGAGCGAGGTGCATCACTGGCTTAACGTGATGATGCACCGCGAGCAACAGGTTAAGCCGCGAGCACCTCGTCAACCGCTTCGACAGCCGCCGCATGCTCGCGAATCAGCCGATACACCGTCTCCCCCGGCACCGTCTCCGATTCAAGCAGTTGCTCCGCGATCGCGCGAAGCACCGGTTCATTCGCCTTGAGCAGCGCGAAGCACGCATCGTTCAGGTCGGAGAGAAGCTCGTTCGCGTGTCCGATCGCCGTCTTCAACTGCAGCCCCGCGACTTGTTGCGGCAAGGCGGCGAGGCTGAAGAGATTGCCGTCGTTGTTGAAGCCGAACTTCGAGACCATATCCAGCCCGATGCGCGATGCTTCCTGCAAGTCCTGCGCCGCGCCGCTCGATGCCTCGTTGAACATCAACAGTTCCGCGTTGCGTCCGCCGAGCAGCACCTGAATCTCGTTACGCATCTCGGTTTCGCGATACAGATGCTTGTCCTGCGCCTTCGTGATGAGCGCGACACCCAGCGCGCCGCCGCGCGGCAGAATGGTGACTTCTTCGAGCACGCCCGTGTTCAGCAGCGCCGCAACGAGTCCATGCCCGGCCTCGTGAATGGCGATGCGCGTGCGTTCGTCGTCGGACAGCGCGCGCTCCGCGCCGTTGATGTCGCCGATGCGCGCGATCTTGATCGCCTCGACGAAATGATCGGCCGCGACTTCCGTCTCGCCGGCTTTGCGCGCCACAAGACCCGCCTGATTCACGATCATCGCGAGCGTGGCCGGCGACAAGCCCGTGGTGAGACGCGCGAGTTGCGTGAAATCGATGTCGCCTGCCTTCGTCTTCAGGTTCGCCGCGTAGAAACGCAGGATCTTCTCGCGGTCGTCGATATCGGGCAAACGCACTTGAATGGTCCGATCGAAACGGCCCGGGCGGCGCAGCGCCTCGTCGAGATTGTCCGGGTGATTCGTCGCTGCAACGATGATGACGCCTTCATTCGATGCGAAGCCATCCATCTCGGCAAGCAGCTGGTTGATGATGCGGTTGCTCTCGGCTTCGACCGGACCGCCGCCCGTATCCGTGCGCTTGCCGAGGCCGTCCGCTTCGTCGATGAAGATGACCGTCGGCGCGTTCTTGCGCGCGAGTTCGAACAGGTGCTTCACCTTCTGAATGCCGACGCCATAGTATTTCGCGCTGAAATAGCTACCCGTGATCGCGATGAAATTCGCGCCGCATTCGCCCGCGAGCGCCTGCGCGAGACGCGTCTTGCCGACGCCCGGCCCGCCCGTCATGAGAATGCCGCACGGCGCGCGCACGCCCATGCCGGTGAACTGCGCGGGCTCGGTCAGCCATGCGCGCACGTCCGCGAGCGCGGCTTTCGCTTCGCCTGCGCCGATTACGTCGTCGAAGCGCATGGTCGGCGATTTCGCGAGCAATTGCGCGCCGCCGCGCATCTCGCGGCGCATGAACCACAATAAGCCGGCGACCATCGCGACAGGCAACAGTATGCTCAGAATATCGCGCAGACGATTGAATTCGTCGTCCCATCGCGCCATGCCCGTATGCACGTTTGCATCCGGCAGCCAGACCAATTGATAGGGCGCGGTTTCGCCGGTCTTCATATCGCCGATCAAGAGCGCATTCGAGAACGCGCCGTCATGGTCGGCGACGTAGTACTTCTCCCCGCGCTGCGTCGATACGAGGATCGCGTCGCGGCTCACGCCGATGGCGGTCACATCGCGCGCGCGCATATCGGCCATGAGTTGCGACACGTCTTTCTCGCGATGCGTCCACGGCTTCGCGTCAGCGCGCATTGCGCTTGCGACGCCCGCGAGCGCGAGCGGTTCGTGATGCGCGGCATCGACGTGTTGACGCCACGCGATGGCGCCCGCAGTGGCGATCAGCGCGGCGACCGCGACGCCGTAAGCGACGAAGCGGCCAAAGCGTGAGCGAAGGAGGTTCCTTACCGGTTTCATCTGGCAAATCCTGGAACGCGTCGAGATGGCGACCGTTCTTTGTGTGGGGCGAAAGCACCCGGTCTGTAAAGGCGAGCTTCGGTGGCGTGATGTCCGCCGTACACGGCGCGACGATTGACCTACGACCGCAGAAGAGAGGCGCGCGTGGCACTAGTTCTTTTTACGGCGGGCGGCGGGCCTTCTTGATGTCTAAACACGAGACCGGTAATTTGTTCCCGATCCTTCACGCTCACAGAGGGCCGTCGCACGGAGTGCAGGGTATCACAGCGTGCGCAAACGCTCTCGTGCGGTAATTAATGCTGAAATGGGGCTTGATTGTTTGCGGGCGGTTTTCGCGACGTGCAAACGGTCGTCGTTGCGGTGGACGTTGCGGGCGAATGATCGGTCTCGTGATCGAGTGCGTCTCGGCGAGCCCGCACCAAGTGAACGATGAACGACGATCAAACGTGGAGCGAGCGGATGAATAGACGAAACACCGCGCTTCTCCAGCCCGCTATGCACGAGCCTAAGCGTCTCACGACCCTTCGATGGTGTTCGTTCGAGCCTGGATGCTTCGTACTTCTTATAAACAGCGGCGCGGTGTTGAACTCACGCTACGTCTTTTCGCGTAGCGTGTTGCACGTGAGCCAAACTCAGTGACTACCGATGACCGCATTGAATACAAGCGCCATGATCAGACCGACCACCGCCACGATGGACTGAACCACCGAGATCGTTTTGGTCGCTTCGCCCATCGTCATGCCGAACGATTCCTTGACCATCCAGAAACCGGCGTGGTTCGCATAGTTGAAGAACAGCGAACCGCAGCCAATCGACAAGGCCAGCAACGGCAAGTTGAGACTCGGATCGG
Source organism: Caballeronia sp. M1242 (assembly GCF_017220215.1). Classification (NCBI taxonomy): domain Bacteria; kingdom Pseudomonadati; phylum Pseudomonadota; class Betaproteobacteria; order Burkholderiales; family Burkholderiaceae; genus Caballeronia; species Caballeronia sp. M1242. The sequence goes on from NZ_CP071131.1 coordinate 321,952, forward strand.
CTCCTGCAAGCGGGGCCAGCAAACCCGCTGCGCCGACGATACCCACCGTCGCCGACCCGGTCGAGACTGAAAGCGCCATGGCGATCAGCCAGCCCAGAATCAGCGGGGGAAAGGCGAAGTGCTGCGTCAGATGCACGATAGCCTCGCCCACCTTTGCGCTCGTCAGCATCTCCTGGAATGCGCCGCCTCCCGCGATAATCATGATGATGGACGCAATCGGCTTGAGACTCGCGCCGAGCGCGTGGCGCAGCTTCTCGGCATCGCCTCCTCGCGCGAGGACCAACGTCGTCACGGCGAACAGGACGCCTAGCAACATCGCGATCAGCGGATTGCCGAGGAAGCTCGCCACATGCAGCGTCGGCGAACCCTTCGGCAAGACCATTTCAGCGACAGCATGAACCAGCATCAAGATGGCAGGCAACAAGGCCGCCAGCACGCCGAGACCGACGGAAGGCCGCCGGTCGGCGCCGCCCTCCTCGACGACAGTGAATTGATCCAGCAAGCTCTGATCAGGCCTCGTGCTCATGCGCGGCGAAATGAACGCGCCATAGAGCGGTCCTCCCAACACCATCGCTGGAATCGCCGCCAGAAAGCCGTACACCATAGTAGGGCCGACCGAAGTCTTGAGCGTGGCGATAGCGGTCAATGGCCCCGGATGGGGCGGGACCATGCCGTGCATGGCGGCCAGCGCCGAAATCACCGGCACACCGACGTACACATAAGCCGAGCCCTTGAATCGGGCGTGACTTTCCAGCTTGCGCGCAACGCTGAAGATCAGCGGCAGCATGACGACCAGCCCCACTTCGAAGAACATCGGAATGCCCACGACGAACGCCACGAGCGTCATCGCCCACGGAATCATCCGGTCAGAGGCGCGCCTTAGCATGGCTTCGGCGATCTGCTCAGTGATACCCGCATCGGCGAGGATCTTGCCGAGCATCGCGCCCAGCGCGATGACGACGCCCACCGCGCCCAATGTCTTTCCTGCGCCGTTCGTCAGATGCTTGACGATGCTTCCCGGCTCCATGCCGGTGGCGAAGCCCACGCCAATGGATACGACGAGCAACGCGAGAAGCGGATGCATCTTGATGCGCGACACGATGAGCGCGACCAACACGAGCACGCTGAAAAGCGCAGTAAGCAATAAATCGATGTCTAGAGGAGTCATTTAATCTATCTTCGGTTCGAAGTGTGTTGCCAGAGGAGCGGCGCGGCTTTGTCGGGAACGTCAGGCGCGATTACTGATTCGCGGCCTCGTCGTCGAACATGTAGAGGCTCGCCGGCGTATGCGTCAGGACGACGTTGCGTTCCTCCGGGTCCGGGATCAGCGCGTGCAATAGGTCCAGCGACCTCGACATTTGCTCGGACTTCTCGAACTGCGTATGAGGCCAGTCGCTACCCCACACCAGGCGATGCAGGCCGAAGGCATCTCTCAAGAGATCGAATGCCTCGCGTGCCTCGCGCTCGACGACGTCATGGTCCGGCCAATTGCGGTATTCCCCGGATACCTTGACCCACACGCGCTCTGATCGCGCGAAATCGAGCAGACGGCGAAAGCCTGCATCGCTCGCGCCGAGAGCCGGATCGGGCCTGCCGAAATGATCGACGACGACGTTGACGCCCGCTTCGAGAAGCGGCGCGACGATGCCTTCGAGCCTTGCTGCTTCCGCGTGCACTTCGACATGCCACGCCAGTTCCCGCACATGAGCCAACGTGCGCCCGCTGACCCAGTGGTCCAGCGAATTGTCGGCGTGCCCGATCAAATTCAGCCGGATGCCCACGATGCCCGCTTCGGCCATATCGGTCAGCGTGGGCAAATCGCAATCGCGCGCGATCACGGCGACGCCACGCAGCCTGTCGCGCGCGCTATTCAATGCGTCGATAAGATAGCCGCAATCGGTGCCGAGAAAGCTGGGCTGCACGAGCACACCGCGCGCTATCCCATGCGCGTCGAGTTGAGCGAGGTAAGCATGCAACGGCGCGTCGTAATCGGGCGCATAGCGGCGATGCTCGGCGAGCGGAAGACCGCGCCTGAAGACATGAGCATGCGTGTCCACTGGTGCGATCCCGGATCGACGATGCGCATCCTTTCGACGGCTCACGTCTGTCTCCGACTCGGGGAGCATGGGTCTTTCCTCATCAATGGTTTCGACGCCGCGCGTAAATGGCCGGCCATTCAGTGCCTTGGAGCGTGAGCGAGCGGACGCGAGTCATCCGCGCTGGGCGCGACTTCGCCCAGCACGCGGCCGCGCGTCTCAGGCAGCATCAGCACAGACAGCACGACGATGGCGTAGGCGAGGCCCGCATCGATGCCGATCGCCGTGCCGAGCGACATATTCGCCGACATATGCCCGACGAGCACAGGGAATCCCGCGGACACGACGCGACCGAAGTTGTAGCAGAACCCGACGCCCGTGCCGCGCACGCCGCGCGGATACAGCTCGTTGAACAGCGCACCCATGCTCGCGGGAATGCCCGCCGCGAAGAAACCGAGCGGAAAGCCGAAGAACAACATCGCGGTATTGCCGAGCGGAAGGGACACATAGGCGACGACCGTTATCACGCAGCAGATCGCGAACGTGAGAATGGTTCTTCGACGACCGATGCGATCCAGCAATTGCGCGCTGACGAGGCATCCGCAAAAGAACGCGACGATCACCACGGCGAGATAGCCGCCAGTACCGAGCACGGACAGATGACGCTCGCTCTTCAGGAACGTCGGCAACCACGTCATCAGAGCGTAATAACCGCCGTGCGCGCCGACGCCTAGCAACGCGCCGATCAACGTCATGCGAAGCATGCCCGCTGAGAAGATGCCGGTGTCACGCGTCGCTTGCGACGATGATGACGATCGCGCCGGCGCTTGCGGCTCCTGCACGCCGCGCCGGACGTACAGAATTAAAAGCGCAGGAACGATGCCGATTGCGAACATCACGCGCCATGCCGTGGCCGCGGGCACGAGCGAGAACATCAGCGCATACAGCAGCACGGCTGCGCCCCAGCCGACGGACCATGCGCTCTGCACGCTGCCCATCGCCTTGCCGCGATGCTCGTTGCGGATCGTCTCGGCCATGAGCACGGCGCCTGCCGCCCACTCGCCACCGAAGCCGAAACCCTGCAACGTCTTCAGCACGAGAAACTGCGGATAGTTCTGCGCGAACGCGCACAGGAAGGTGAAAACGGAGAAGAACGCGACAGTCCATTGCAGTGTTCTGACGCGTCCGAACCGGTCGGACAGCATGCCCGCGATCCATCCGCCCAGCGCCGACGCAACGAGCGTGACGCCGCTCACCAGTCCCGCTTGCGTGCGGCTGATCGACCACTCGGCGATGATCGCGGGAATGACGAGGCTGAACATCTGCACGTCGAGCGAATCGAGCGCCCATCCGCCGAAGCACGCCCAGAACGTCCTGCGTTCATTGCCTGAAATTTCTTTGAACCAGTTGAACATGCCGTCTCCGTCGCCGGTTGTAATCAGAACAACGTGCTTGCGTTAGCGCGCGATCACTAGCGGATCTCGGCTTGATAGATGAACTCGCTGGCGGGACCACGCGAACGGCGCCATTCCAGCGGCTGCCGGTCGTAGCCGAATGCAAGACGTTCGATGACGACGGCCGGCGCGCCCGGTTCGATGTTCAGGAGTCTCGCGTGCCGTGAGCCGATGGCTTCGACCGTCAGCGTTTCCGTGGCCGACGCCACGATCTGGTTGCACTGCGTCTCGTACACCGGGTACAGAAGATCACCGATTTCCTGCAAGTCCATCTTCGCGAACGCGGCAAAGCGCGCGTAGGGCAACCATATTTCTTCGGCAAGCATCGGCACGCCGTCGATCAACCGCAGACGGGACATCTGAATCACGCGGGCCGTCCGTGATATTTGCAATGTCGCGGCGACGGCGGACGGCGCATCGACGACCTCCCGGCGCAAGATCCGGCTCTCCGGGATGCGGCGTTCGCCTTGTCGCGTCTGAAAGCGGAAGAAGCGAAACAGGGAACCGTCGAAGTTCGCGCGGCGCACGAACGTCCCTCTGCCCTGGAATCGTTCGAGAAGACCTTCAGCCACGAGCAGATCGACGGCCTTTCTGACCGTACCGACGGCAAGGCCATAGCTTTGCGAAAGCGCCTGCTCGGTGGGAATCGCTTCGCCCGGTCGCCACTGACGAGCCGCAATCAGGGCTACCATTTCGTCGCGCAAGCGCTGATAACGCGGCAACCGGTCATCGGCTTCCATGATCTTTCTCCGTCGAATTCATATATATGATTGCATGTTTCCGAGTTTCGACGGATGGGGGATAACCCTGCTTAAGATCGTGGGAGCAGCGTGCGAACGTTGTTGCCTGGCGCCGAAGGGACAGAATGGAGTGGCGAACGACTAACGTTGGTTCACACGATGAAGGATGATGGCCGCGCCGCATATCCGGCTGCGATCCGGACTGCCTTGATGATGCCGGGCGCGTGGACACTGAGCCTGGCGTTGAGGTCTTCGAGCGCCGAAGCCGTATCGGACGCAATGCAAGCGATTGCACTTCAACGAAGGCCTGACGTTTCGTCACGCAGACGCTTCGCTAAGCATGGCATGCTTGAACGCGCTCATGCCGCGCAGCCATGCCAGCGGCATCGACCATGTTGGCGGACATGGGCCGTCATGACGCAAGCTTCCTAGAGACCGCGCGGACTGCGGCCCGACGTCACCGCTCTATCGCAACGCCTCAGAGGGGAGCCCGAGCTTCGCCGCGAGTTCATCCGGCGAGCGCACGATGTCCGCTTCGGAGGGAAAGAGCGCAGCGGCTTCATCATCGGCGGGCCAGCCGATCACGCGCATGTGCGCGGCGATCGCACCGAGCGCGCCGGTCGGGCTGTCCTCGACCGCGACGACCTCTTCCGGCGCGAGCCGCAAAAGCCACGCTGCGCGTTCGTAGGGCTCCGGGCTCGGCTTGCCCTGACGCACGTCGTTGACGCTGACCGTGATGAGCGAAGGATCTTCGATCCCGAGCGCGCGCAGGTTCGCTTCGAGCAACATGCGCGATGCGTTCGATACGATCGCCTGCGTGATGCCGGCCGCCTTCGCCGCGCGATACACCTCGAGCGCGCCGGGACGCGGCGTGAGCTTCGGTGCGCCGTTCAGATACGCCCGCGCCCGAAACGCCGACCACTCGCCGAAATCGACCGTCAGCCCGAATCGTTCGCGAACGAGCGCATGCACTTCGCGCCCGGTCTTGCCGAAGACGAGCGGATGCATCTCATGGCCCGCCTGCACGCCGTGATGCGCGAGCGCCTCGACGAGCGTCGCCAGATGCAGCGACTCGCTCTCGATGAGCGTGCCGTCCATGTCCCACAGAATTGCCTTGATCAAAGCCTGATTGTCCTTGTCGTGCTTGCGCTGCGAACGCGTGTGCGTCGAGCGCGTGGAGATCGTCCTGGAACTGCTGCGCGTACGCGTACAGCCCCTCGAAAATGGGCGTCATGCGATCGTACCTGTCGCTTGCGCGCGGGTCGGGTTGCACTTCGCTCTCGGACTTGACGAAGGCGCTGACCGCATCCGCGAGACGCGCGACATGTCCGTGCGCGGTAGCCGCGAGGACAGCGCAGCCTATCACGCCGCACTCCACTTCGGCAGGAACGAGGATTCGCGTGCGAGTATTCCGCCCGTCCCCGCGCCTCTCTCACTGCGCCACGGCGTTGGACACTTCATCGTTCCAGTATGCAGGAAGGCCCTTATAAGGGTTCGGCAAGGTCAGCGACGTCACATATACGCCGCCTGCGCCATGCGTCCTCGCATACGCCAATACGCCCGGCATTTGCGCCGCGCTTGCGTTGTAGACGATGTGCACGAAGCGGCTTTTCGGATACGCTGCTTGCCAGGCCATCGGCTGGAATTTCGCGTAATTCTTTGCGTTGCCTTCGAAGACCACGAACTGGTCCGCCGTCGGCAAGCTCGCGTAGATCTCGGGAATAGTGGTGCCCGGATTACCCGTGACCGAATAAGTAGACTTTAGTCCCTTGATGTAGTTATAGATAGACTGATAGAACTGAACATTCGAGGTCTGACTATCTGAAGTCATCTCGTCGATGAAGAACCCATCGACGTTATAGAGGCTCACGTACATATTGATATCGGCCACGACCGCGGACAAAGACCGCTTCGCGTAAGACGTCGATACGTAGCCTATGACCTTCCCGCCCGCCGCGTGGAGTTTGGCGACGGCGGCGGCGTAATTGGCATCCGCGCTCGTGCCCGGTCCGCTATTCGGATTCAGAATCGCAGTGGTCGTTACTTTGCTCGCAGACGCAGCGAGACTGTTCCAGTCCGCTGATGTTTTGCTCGGGTAGAAATAGGATGGCACGACGAGGCTCAGGGACGTGCTCGACCCGCCCGTACTGCCTGCCGCGAGCGCCGTGCCGCTCACCATGACCGCTGCGAGAGCAGCCCCCCACTTCAAGAACGCCCGATTGATTTGCATTTCGCCTCCTGACACGGGCATTGCTGCCGCCGTCGATTGGCCCGCCTTTCGTGGCGGGCAACTGGCAAACTCACTCGTGGTCACGCGTGAGTCCCTTTAGCTTTGCGTCGCCGGATCACTCCGGGTTTGCCTCGTCGCATTATCGGCCCACGACGTAGAATCTTTAGCCCTTTTCGTGCATTTTTTTGAACCGATGTGGTCTGGCGCTGAATGCACGCATTCGCGCTGATGAATGCCTGCGTACGGCGTCGCACGCATGGTGCACTGACGAATCGAACACCGCGCGCACGCTGCTTGCGAAAACAAATTTGCGGTCTAAGATACGCACAGTAGTACATACTATTTTTGCGGAGTGAGGCATCTATGCGAAGCTTGCCGACATTCCAGAAGCGCATCGTCAGAGCAGCGGCTGTCGTGTCAAGCGTAATCAGCGTTGCTGTGATCGGACTGGCGGCGCCGGCTTACCTGTTCGCGCAAACGGGCGGCGCGTGCATCCCGGTGAATGAACGGACTACCGAGTACGGTTGCTTTGTCCATGCCGAAGAGCATCTGCAAAAGCTACCGGACGGTCCGATCTTCTGGCATATCGATCGGTTCACGGACCGTTCATCGGCTCAAGCGGCGAAGACTACGAATGGAACGGTCGTCGAAGTTCTCGGGACCATCTGGCTTTTCACGATCGCTGACGAGTCCTGGCGATCATCAACGGGCGAACACATTGCCGATGTCGGCCCGCTGAAACGTCCCCAAGCCCGTTCCTTGATGGCCACCTACATGGAAGGAAATTTCAAGCCCGGCATGCAGTCCACGATCCATCGCCATCCGGGCACCGAAGCGTGGTTTGTTCTGAGCGGCGCTCAGTGCCTCGAAACGCCGCATGGCGCACAGCTCGGCCGGCCGGGCGCGCCGCCGGTCATCGTTGCGCCCGGAGAGCCCATGCTCCTCACCGGCATCGGCAAAGAGCAAGGGCACTGGCTGGTGCTCATTCTCATGGACGCGACCATGCCGCGTGGATTGTCAGCCGACGACTGGACGCCGAAGCATACGTGCGAACGTTTGCGCATCGACTGACAATCGCGAGCAAAGACGCGCGTCAGCTCGCCGCAGATCAAACGTCGGACGTTACAACATCAGAAGCGCACGTCCGTGCATAGAACGGGCTTACGCGCGCATTGCATTCTCCTTATCGCGGCCTATGCTTAACCATGATGCATTAGATTCGTTGTGCTACGCAACGGGAGGTCTTATGCGCGCTGCGTTCGGCTGTCGTCATCGTCTGTCCAGGACTGCGATGCTGGTTCTCCTGACATGCGCGTCGTCGCCCGTCGCCTTCGCGGCCGGCCCGTTGCCGCAGAACGGCCGCTTTGTCGCGGGATCAGGCGGCATCGCGTCGTGTCCTGATCAGATCACCATTACCCAAAACTCCGCTCGGGGCGTCATCGACTGGAACAGCTTTTCCATCGGCGCAGGCAATAGCGTGAGGGTCGTCAATGGCTCCGGCGCTACGTTGTCGCGGGTGACCGGCTCCAACATCTCGACCATCGACGGGAACCTGAGCGCGACCGGCAGCTTTTACCTCATCAATTCGCATGGTGTGCTGATCGGACGGCAAGGCGTCGTCACGACCGGCGGCCGCTTCGTCGCCTCTACGCTCGATACGTCGAACGCCGGCTTCATGGCGGGGGGTCCGCTGACTCTGTCGGGCACGAGCAACGCATCCGTGGTCAATCTCGGCCGAATCAGTTCGAGCGGTGGCGATGTGTTCCTCATTTCGATTTCTCGCACAGAAAACGAAGGACGTATCGCTGCGCCCAACGGAACCGCCGAACTCGTCACCGGCAAGCAAGTCTTGTTGAAGGACTCGGCATCTGGCACCCAAGTCTTTGTGCAGCCGGGTAGCGTGGGCGATGTCGTCAACGGAGGCAGCATTCGCGCCGCGCAGGTCCATCTAGAAGCGGCCGATGGCAACGTCTACGCCCTCGCCGGACGTCACGCCGCCTTGCGCGCGACAGGCACCGCCACGCGCGATGGCCACGTGTGGCTCGTCGCTCGTCAGGGCGATGTGCAGCAGCATGAAAGCATCGACGCGCGCAATAGCGACGGCACGGGCGGCACAGTCGACACCATCGGCAAGACGATGGAGTTCGAGCACAGCACGGTGACGGCGTCGAAGTGGAACATCGGCGTAAGCGAACTGAACGCGGGACCGCACAACGCGGCGGCGCTGTCCCGCAGCCTGTCGAGCGGCACGTCCGTGACGATCAACGCGGACAGCGACATCAATATGTTTTCGACCCTGCGCTGGACGGGCGCCGCATCCCTCGCGCTGAACGCCGGACACTCGATTCTGGTCGGACCCGTCGCCACGCTATCGAACACGGGCGCGGGCAACCTGACGCTGCGCGCCGATTCGAAAGGTGTCGACAACCACGGCAGTATCACGAACACGGGCACTATCGACTGGTCGCGAAGCACCGGCTTCGTCGCTGCGCTCTACGATTCGAACGGTCAGTACACGCCGGGCACCGTGCGCGCGAACGCCGCGTGGACCGCCGTGCCGTTTAGCGGACTCAAGACGCAAGTGACCGCTTATCGGCTCGTCAACTCGATCAGTGAACTGGAGAACATATCGCAGAACCTCGCCGGTAATTACGCACTAGGAAAGGACTTGTCCTCGACGGGCTTTTTCACGCCGATCGGTCTTGGCAACACCAACGGCTTCACCGGCCAGTTCGACGGCTTCGGGCATACCATCGACGGCTACTCCTTCTACACCACCGAGGCCTCGGAGTCCCCGCCTCTGGGCACTTTCTCCACGATCGGCGCATCCGGCGTGGTACGCAACGTGAACTTGACGAACGCTTACGCTTCGCCGGGGGGAACGCTCGCGGGGCTGCTCGCGGGGACGTCGGCCGGCTTGATCGCCAACGTCAGCGTGAAAGGCCGAATGCTGACCGAGGATATCGGCGCGGGCGCCATCGGCGGCGTAGTGGGCGACAACACGGGCACCGTGTCGCGTGCGACGAGCAGCGTGTCGATGTACGCGCAAGGCGGGATGGGCGGCATCGCGCTGTCGAACTCGGGCCTGATCGTGCAGTCGTCGTCGAATGGTGAGTACACCGGCGGGTCGCATTCTCACGTGGGTGGCATCGCGGCCGAGAACGGGGCCGACGGAATCATTCGGCAGTCCTACGCAACCGGCGTCGGAAGCGGCGTGACGGACGGCGGCTTGACCGAGTACAACGGCGGCAGGATCGAGGAGTCGTTTGCCGCGATGAGCATTCCCCCCGTTCTGCCGCCGGGCGGTACGGGTGGCATCACGTCGACCAACGCAGGCAACGTCGCGAAGGACGTCTACTGGGACCGCGAAGTGTCGGGCCAGAGCCTCGGTGCCGCTTACGGGACGCCGATCCCGGCAGCCAACGGCCTCACGACCGCGCAGATGAGCACGGCATCCAGCTTCGGGCCGACGTGGAACTTCGCGCCGGGCGGGACATGGACGTTCATTCCGGGCGTATCGCACCCGGTACTGCAATGGCAAGTGGGTAGATAAGGCGAGCTCGATCGGCCTATTCGTCGTCCTCGCGTGACATGCTCCAGTCTGATGTGGCGCAAGAGTCGCCGCAAACACGGCGGCGCGTTCGACGCTCGACGAAAAAGGGCGACTGACACAGGCGCATGTTGCGCGCCCCGTCTCAGTCGCCCTAAGTCAACGGTTGTTTCGCGCTCAGTGCGTCTTGAACGCCGACACGGCCAATCCCAGCCGACGCGCCTGATCGTCGAGCGACGTGGCCGCCGCGGCCGCTTGCTCGACGAGCGCAGCGTTCTGCTGCGTCACGTCGTCCATCTGCGCGACCGCCCGGTTGATCTCCTCGATGCCCCGGCTTTGCTCGTGCGTCGCGGCGGAGATTTCGCTCATGATGTCGTTGACACGCTGAATCGACGTAACGATTTCCTTCATGGTGTCTCCCGCCTGATCGACGAGCTGCGTGCCCGCCGTCACTTTGTCGACCGACGTCTCGATGAGCGCCTTGATCTCCTTCGCAGCCGATGCACTGCGCTGAGCCAGCGTACGCACTTCCGTCGCGACGACCGCAAAGCCCCTGCCTTGCTCGCCGGCGCGCGCGGCCTCGACCGCTGCGTTGAGCGCGAGAATGTTCGTCTGGAACGAGATACCTTCGATGACCGCGATGATCTCGGCCACGCGCGTCGAACTCTCCGAGATCTCGGACATCGTCGACACGACCTGCCCCACGACTTCGCCGCCCGTTTGCGCGGTCGCTGCCGCGTTCTCTGCGAGTTGCGCGCCCTGGCTCGCGTTCTGCGCGCTTTGCTGAACCGTGCTCGTCAGTTCCGCGAGGCTCGAGGCCGTCTGCTCGAGCGATGCAGCCTGCTCTTCCGTGCGTTGCGACAAGTCGGTGTTGCCGGCCGACACTTCGCTCGATGCCGTGCCGATCGAATCGGAGCTCGTGCGAATCTGGGTCATCAGGTTCACGAGGTTGGCTTGCATGGCAGCCAGCGCGGCCAGAAGCAGGCCGGGTTCGTCCTGACTGTCGGCTTCGATGCGCGCGGTCAGGTTGCCCTTCGCGATGCCGTCGGCGGCCTCCACTGCGCGACGCAGCGGAACGCAGATGGCGCGGGTCAGCCACAGGCCGAGCATCGAGGCGAGCGCCACGGCGATCAACGTGCCGACCGCGAGAACGGCAACCGTCACCGAACGAAGGTGCTGCACTTCATCGCTGCGCTGAGTCAAGAGCGCGGCCTCTGCGTCGCGAAACTCGCGCAGCGTCCCCCGCATTCCGTCCATCTCCGCCTTGCCGGACTGCGACTTGAAGTTGCGGGCGAACTCGTCGAGCGAACCGTTGCCGGCAGCGACCGCGCGGCGCGTTGCCATCATCGGCTCAACAACGGTCGCGTACCAGGCGCGTTGCTGCTCGCCCAGTACCTTCAGGCGCGCCTGCTGCTGCGCGTTGTCGCTTGTCAGCGAGCGCAGTTCCTCGAAGCGCTCCGCGAAGCGTTGCTTGCCCGAGTTGAGCGGCGCGAGGACCTCGTCGTCGCCGCTGACCGCGAATGCGCGCAGACCGGTTTCCATATTGACGAGGGAGAGCGTCGCGTCGTCCGCCGCTGCGAGGACCTTATACGAGTGGTCGTTCCACGCGACGGCTTCGGATAAGCGCGACAGGTTGCTGTAGCTCACGCTTGCGAGAAGCACGAGGATCGCCAGCACGGCGCCGAAAGCGATTGCCAGCTTCTTTGATACCGGAAAATTTCGAATGCTCATAGATAAGTCGGTCGTCGGCGTGGCACACCATGCCTCGGACACGGTCGTACGTCCATCGGAGCGCGCATACGCTTACGCACTTGCTGTCGCATTTCGTGGCGAGGCCGGTTGGTCTCGATCGGACATGCAGCCCCGTTATCGGCGTGGTTTCGCCGATTCTTTAATTCATTCGACAAGCCGACAAGGCGGCCCTCGACCGTCATTGCAGAAGTCAGAAATTGTTACTTGCAACCTCGGCAGCTTCGCGCGGACTCGACGCTCGAGCCCGCGTGCTTCATGAGCCGATGCGATCCATCGCGCCGCCGCCGATGCCCGAACCGTCGACGCGAAATCAGATGTCGACACGCGCAAACATTGGACCGTCGCTGCCCGTCCTCGACGAACACCGTAACCAGCGGCCGGCTCGCTGAACAACGGTGCGTCATCGCAATGCGCTCCTTTCGTCTAAAATAAACCGTTCCCGGCTGCATCGTGAGTGCGATGCGAGAACCCGCTGACGATCGTTCCAACCAGCCCGGACCGGACCATCGTCGCACTCTTGAGTTCCAGTAACCGCATGCACGCTAACGAAGACGCATTGACGCTTGCACTGCTGGACGCGAACCCCGCGTCGTGCGCAATCCTCGGGGCAGACCTCCGCGTCGTCCAGGCCAATACGCGGTTCAAGCAGCTGTTCGGATGGTCGCCGACAGATCTCGACGCCGAGCCGTTTCTGTCCGTCATTCGCGTCAGGCTGCCCTTCCCCTCTGTCGATGTGTCGTGCGCCCGGCTCACGGCAGCGGCAACGCAAGCGCTCGACGAGCGCCGCGTCGCCAGCACCACCGAAGCCTTGACCGACGAGTCGACAGCCGTCGGCATCCGGACGTGGCGCTTCGAGTTCCGCCCGTTCGCCACAGCCGATGCCGCACCGTCCGCGCCGGCCCTTCTCCTTATCGCGCAGCCGCACGCAGGACTCGCGCTCACAGAGGCCGAGCGCGCGTTGCCCGACTCGGGCGAGCGCGGCGCCGGCTCCGACGAAAACGCACCTTCAGCGGACGCGAACGGAACGGCGGACGACTATCGGCTGCTCGCCGAATTCATGCCGATCATCGTCTGGACCGCGCGGCCCGACGGCGCGCTGGATTACCTGTCGAGCGTCGCGTTCCAGCACACCGACGCGGATCAGCACTTGCTCGGGCGCGCCTGGGAAGCTCTCCTGCATCCGAACGACCGCGAGAACACGCTGGCGCGCTGGGCGGCAGCAGTCGCGAGCGGCGCGGATTACCAGATCGACCATCGCTTCCGGCAGATGGACGGCACGTATCGCTGGATGCGCTCGCTCGCGAGTCCCATGCGCCACGGCGACGGCGCTATCGTGCGCTGGGTCGGCGCGACCATCGACGTCGGGAATCCCGGCAACATCGAACTCGATCGCATGCGCCTCGAGTCGCGGTATCGCGCGCTCGTGGCAGTGGCGAGCGCGGTGGCGTATGTCTGCGATGCGAAAGGCCGGTTCATCGCGCCGCAGCCGTCCTGGGAGCGCTACACGGGACAGCCGTGGGAAGAACACCGCGGTTATGGCTGGGCCGAGATGATTCATCCGGACGACCGCGCGACGGCTCAGGCGGCGCTCGACCAGTCGCTTCAGACCGACATGCCGTATCGCGCGGACGTGCGCGTGTGGCACGCCGCGTCGTCCACGTACCGGCGCTGCCAGGTGCGCGCGGCCGGCAGCCACGACGATCAGGGCGCGATATTCGAGTGGGTCGGCATGATCACCGACGTGGAGGAAACGCTGCGCACGGCGCAAAGCCTGCGCGACGAACGCCACCGTCTGCATTTGTCGATCGAAGCGGCCGACATCGGCACGTTCCATTGCCCGCTGCCGCTCGACCGCATCGTCTGGAACACCAAGTGCAAGGAGCACTTCTGGCTGCCGGCGAACGCGGGCGTGAGCATGGACCTGTTCTACGCGAGACTGCACCCCGATGACCGCGACAAGACGCGCGTGGCTGTCGAGCAGTCGATTACGCACGGCGTTCCGTACGACGTGGAATTCCGCACGGTGTCGCCCGCCGGCGAGATCCGCTGGATTCGCGCGAAAGGCCGCACGCACGTGGACGAGCAAGGCCAGCCGCTGCGTTTCGACGGCATCACCATCGACATCTCGCGCCACAAGACGCTGGAGTTCGAACGCGACCGGCTCTTGACCAACGAGCGCCTCTTGCGCCTCGAAGCGCAACACACGAACCAGCTGAAGGACACGTTTCTCGCGACCGTGTCGCACGAATTGCGCACGCCGCTCAACGCAATGCAATCGTGGCTCTTTCTTCTCAAGCAGGAGAACGCGAATCCCGGCCTGATGGCGCGCGGCATCGAAGCCATCGCGCGCAACGTTCAGTTGCAATCGCGGCTCGTCGACGATCTGCTGGACCTGAGCCGCATCGCGGCGGGCAAGATGCTCATCAGCGCGGAGCCGTTCGATCTCGTGCCGCTCCTCAAGTCGGAGGTCAGCGACATCGAGCTCGCTGCTGGCGCGAAGCGCGTCACGGTGACGGCCGATCTGCCCGATACGCTCATCATCGAAGGCGATCAGATGCGGCTGCGCCAGGTCTTCTCGAACCTGCTTAGCAACGCGCTCAAGTACAACGGACAGAACGGGCGCATCTGCGTGCACGCGACGAGCAAAAGCAATCGCGTGGAAGTGCAGGTTGCGGACAACGGCGCGGGCATTCCGGCTTCGTTCATCGACCGCGTGTTCGAGCCGTTCGCGCAAGCGTCGCAGGCGACCACGCGCACCTTCGGCGGACTCGGCATCGGGCTCGCGATTGCGCGCAGCATCGTGACGCTGCACGGCGGCTCGATCACGGCACATAGCGACGGCGAAGGACGTGGCAGCACGTTCACGGTTCAGCTTCCGCTGGCGTCGGCGGAGCGCTCGTTGCAAGCCGCCTCGGGCGCGGCGCACGTCGCGCCGTCTTCCGACGAGGCGCTCGCGGACCTGTCGATCCTACTCGTCGAAGACGAAGCCGACGCGCGCGAGGCGATGCGCGCCGTGCTGGAATCAGCGGGCGCCGTCGTGCGCGATGCCGAGTCGGCAGCCGAGGCCCGCCAGTGCATCGCGGCGCAAGCGTTCGATATCGTGCTGTCGGACATCGGCATGCCTCGGGAAGACGGCTACGTGCTGATGCGGTCGTTGCGCGAGGCGGGCTGCACGTTCCCGGCCATCGCCGTGACGGCGTTCGGCAGGCCTGAAGACAAGGCTCGCGCAATGCAGGCGGGGTTCGACCTGCATTTGGCCAAGCCCGTCGATCCGGAAACGCTATTCAACGCGATCAGGCAGCTGATGGCGACGCATCGCCGGGCAAGCCTTTGAGCGTGTAAACCTAACGCGGCGCCACGTTCGCTGGCGCCGTGTCGGGCGATGGAATGCGAATCCGGCAGCCTCGATCAGAACGCGCAGCCACCGGGAACGAGCGAGCTTCGAAAGTTGCGGAATCGATTGAAGCGCCGTGCCCCAGGCGCTGGGCCAATGGTCGTTTGCGGGCGATCCGGCCGTCTCGGCGGCGAACGCCAGCGATGCGGCGGTGAACGGCAAAGCAAGCGCGGCCGCGCTGAATCCGCGTACCGCGCGCGGAAGTCACTCGCGACCACGCAAGCTCAAGATTGTTCGAGCGGCTCCGTAAACACAACTATCAGAAGACATCGGCGCGTCGCCCACTCAGCGCGACGCGTTCACCTCAGCCAGGAAGCTCCCGCAATCATGAAGTTGTTGCTCGCTGTCGCGGCAGGCGCTGTCGCGCTCTCCGCCCCGCTCGTTCACGCACGCGAAATCTACGGCCAGATCGGCACGGAAGGCGCAGGCATTGGTTTTTCTCAGCCGCTCGGCAGCCGCGACAACGTGCGCGCCGAGTTCAACGGCGTGCAGTTCTCGCACAGCTTCAACTCGGGCGATCTGCACTACGACGGCACCGCGCATATCTATCACGGCGGCCTCTATCTCGACTTCTTTCCCGCGCCGGACACCGTGAGCTTCCGGTTCACGGCGGGCGCGCTGATCGGCAACGATAATGTCGATGCCACCGCCACCAGCCCGAGCGGCACCTACACGATCAACGGCACGCCGTATCCGACGCTCGGCGAAAGCATTCACGCTAAAGCCCGCTTTCCGACGGTGCGGCCGTATCTCGGCATCGGGTTCGGGCATACGCCGATGGCGCAAAAGGGCTTTTCCGCTTTCTTCGATGCAGGCGTCGCCTATGGCCGTCCCCACGTCGACTTCGACGTGCCGGCCGATATCGTTGCCGAAGCCGGCGCGGCGAACATCGAAGCCGAGGAGCGCAAATTACAGGACAAGGCTGACAAGCTGCGGTTCTATCCGATCGTCAAAGTCGGCGTGACGTATCGGTTCTGATGTGTGACGCAGCGTCGTGGTTGCGGCATCGTTCAGCCGTTGCCACTCGTGCGGTTCGCCAAAGCGTCCCGATCTAGCCCTGCTGGCCGGGGCCTGGCGGAGTCGGCGTGGCTGCGTCGATGGTGCGGCCACCGGCCCGCTGAAGCGCGGCCTCGACGTCCTGAGCGCGAGCTTCATCGACGCGCGCAGTCAGAATGTAGCGTGACACTTCGCCCTGATGCCTGAAACGCCTGTCGTACTCCTCTTCCGTACTCAGCGATGTCACGCTGTCGCCCGCGAGAAAATTGCCGCGCACAGGGCCCGCTTCGTCTGCCTGAAACGCGATATCAACCGCGTCCGCGTCGACGCCGGCCTGTAGAAGCGCTTCACGCGCTTGCTCGGTTTCTTCAAGAGACCGAAAAACTCGTGCGATCGTCGTCTCCATGCTTTCCCCCTGTCGACATGAGGATGACGCAATCGTCGTGCCGCAATGGGCTCTTAATGTGCGCGAGTACGTGCGAGTAGCTTGAGCCATCCATCGATGATTACGCCGCCTCAGCGGCGCCTCGATATGCGGCGCAGAGGACGCCCAACGCGACTCGTGAGCAAAGATGGCTCACCGTCTGCTTTGGAACACAACGACCAAGTTGGCCCGCGGTTCGGGCGGCGTTGCAAATCGTCGAGAAGTTGCCAACGACGAGATCGCAACACCGTTGAAGCTACACGACGATGCGACGCCTCCTGCGAAGAGCATGAAAGTGAAGGCCGAAGCGTGCTCGCTGGGTGACCGCCGAGGCGGCCGATGAGCGCCGGAGGGCGTGACGACATTGCTCTATACTCGCAGCTTTGCGACTTTCGGCTGGATCACGCAGCGCCCAGCTCCGCTCGCGATACGGTCGGATGGAGCACACGAAACTGCGCCGACAAACGATCCAGATGCATAGGAACAACTTTGACTTCTTAAGACTCGCGGCAGCAATGATGGTGCTGTTCGCCCACCAGTTTGCCTTGTTAGGTCACGAGCCACCCTCGCTCGGTGCGCGGCTGGACCCCGGTGCAATCGCCGTCGCCACCTTCTTTGCAATAAGTGGCTTCCTGGTCGCCCAAAGCTGGACGGTCGACCCGCACGCATGGCGCTTCGCAGCAAGGCGCGTCCTACGGATCTGGCCGGCACTGATCTTGACCACAGTCGTCTGCGCGTTCGTACTGGGTCCGCTCGTTAGCGCACTGCCCGCCAGCGCCTATTTCACATCGCATGAGACATACGCATATCTTTCATGGCTTCGGCTTCGCTCAACGTTCAATCTGCCTGGCGTCTTCGCTAATCTGCCTTATCCGAACGCAGTCAATGGCTCTTTGTGGAGCATTCCGCTCGAAGTCCATTGGTATCTGATATTCATTCTGATTGCACTGGTCGGATTGCTGCGCTACCGCTGGGCCGTGGCGGCTGCTACGCTGGCTTTCGCTGCCTATCACTTCGGTGTCTATCATGCGGAGACAAACGTACCGCAGTGGACCAACGAATACGGGTTGTTCTTCTGTGCAGGCGTAACGCTCTTCTTCCTCCGTGACTATTGGTCCGACAGAAAGCTTCTTATCGCACTCGGCCTAACGCTGCTTGCAGGAGGACTCGTCGCTTATGGGCATCGGCTCATTGCCATGTGGATTGCATGGCCTTTTCTTGTCGTGGCGTTCGGAACGTCGTCAACACCCATCCTTCGTGATTTCGGCCGGTTGGGAGACTTTTCATACGGTGTCTACATCTTCGCCTTCCCGGTTCAGCAAACGTTGATCTTGGCGACATCCGGGCGATGGTCGGTTAGCCAGTACCTCGCGTCGGCAACGGTGCTGTCACTCATGCTCGCAGCATTTTCATGGCATTGCGTCGAAGAGCCTGCATTGCGACTGAAGCCTCGTCGGCCCGCAGAGAGACCGAAACATCCCATTTCGACGCTCCTGTCGCCCATCAGGAGGTTGCGGACGAGGGCTCGATGATTCAGCGATGGAGATCTAAAACCGGGGTGCGCTGCTTCGCAGTGAATGCCTCAACCGCCGAAGTGCGGCCTCCGACTGTGAACTGCCTACTCTGCCCGGCTTGAGCCGGGCTTTTCTTTTCGAGGTCGCTTCGTCGCAACGACGAAGGCACGTAAGCGCCACTGAAGTGCGGGTTTTCTCGGGCAGTCGAGTGACTTTAGGTCGTCTATGTTGCATATCCTGGCGACCGCGCGTTTTCGAACGCCCTTTTCTTACTAATAGGATGCGGTAGCGATCCGCAACCGTTTGCGCGCAAGTGACTCTGGGATATGCCGCGTCGCTTCACAGTTTTGCCAATAACTCGGCGTATTTTCTGATGAACGGCTAATCGCCGTTTCGATGATCCTGTCCGCTCAACTATCTTAACCTTAGGTGAAGTCTTCCATGCGCCACTGGCCTCTGCTGGGCAAACCACTATTTCTGGCCGGGTGTATGTGCGTAGTGCTGACACTCTCCGCATGCGGCGGAAGCAGCTCCTCGTCCAACGTTTCGGCGTCCACTGCGTCGAGCTGTAACGCAAGTCATTGCGCACCGACTCCCTAAATCGTACATCTGAAAAATACAACTACAGGCAAGCATGACTGATCAGTCCAAGCGGCGATTCCTTAAAGCGTCTCTTAATACAGCTGCCGCGGCAACGATGCTGTCCACTTTCCCTCCGGCAATTCGGCGAGCTCTGGCCATAGATGCGAACAATAAGACCGGGACAATAAAGGACGTCGAGCACGTCGTTCTGCTGATGCTGGAGAATCGTTCATTCGACAGCTACTTCGGCACTTTCAAGGGTGTTCGAGGCTACGGCGATCGCTTCGCTATTCCTTCACCCATCGCCCGGAATATCTTCTACCAAGAGTTCACCCAGGCCGGCACCAAAAAGACTCTCATTCCTTATCATCTCGACGAGGCGGCCGGCAATGCACTCCGGCCAGGAAGCACACTTCACACATGGCTCGACACTCAGGCCGCATGGGATAACGGAAGGATGGCTGCGTGGCCAACCGCCAAGAGTCCCTTGTCGATGGGCTATTACGAGGCAGCAGAGGTGCCCTTCCAACGCGCTCTCGCCGACGCGTTCACGTTATGCGAGGCCTATCACTGTTCTATGCATGCGGGCACAATCTCCAATCGTCTGTTCTATTGGAGCGGAACGAACGGGCCCCGAGGACTGAGGCCTTCTGACGACACACCGGTGACGGTGGCCGCACTGAACAATGAGTTCAACGTGGGAAACGGTATTGGACCGTCCACTGACGGCTGGACGTGGACGACATACGCCGACCGGCTGGAGCGTGCGGGCGTGACGTGGAAGGTGTATCAGAGCCTGCTCGACAACATGGGCTGCAACCAGATGTTAGGCTTTCGCCACTGGAGAGCGGCGATCGAGCGAATGCCCGAGGCGCGCCGTCCGGCTTTCGTCCCTGTCGCCAACCTCCAGCAGCCGTCCACCGCCGCCGGACCCGCCTACGATCCCGCAATCGACAACGCGCTGAGCCCCCTCGCGAAGGGCTTCGGGAACACGATGCCGCAGGGCTTCCTCGAGACGTTTAGGGACGACATACAGAAAGGCACCCTGCCGTCGGTGTCATGGATCATCCCTCCCTCGATGTACAGCGAGCATCCCGCTCCTTCCAGTCCGGTGCAGGGAAGCTGGTATGTACAAGAAGTGCTTGACGCGCTGACATCGAACCCGGACGTGTGGAGCAAAACAGTACTTCTCGTCAACTATGACGAGAACGACGGCTTGTTCGATCACGTTCCACCGCCGAGTGCGCCCTCGCATTTCGCTGATGGCACGCTCGCCGGCGGAAGCACCCTATCCGATAGCGACATGGCCTATGAGTACCACAATTTCCAACCCGCAACGAGCAGTCAGCCGCCCGTCGACGGCAGACCGTACGGGCCCGGAACGCGCGTACCAATGTTGGTCATATCACCGTGGAGCCGCGGGGGCTTCGTGAATTCGCAGGTTTTCGATCACACGTCCACGCTCATGTTCCTCGAACGGCGCTTTGGCGTAGTCGAGCCTCAGATCAGCCGTTACCGTCGCGCGATCTGCGGCGATCTGACGTCCTGTTTCGACTTCGTCGATCCCAACAACGCCAGCCTGCCGACGCTAGCAGGACGCACCACAAAGGCGGCGGCCGACGCGCTTGCGACAACGCAAGCCAAGGCGTCCGCCATCGAGATTCCGAGTGCAACAGAGCACTCAACACTGCCTCGCCAGGCAACCGGCACGCGGCCATCGCGGGCGCTGCCGTATGAACTGCACACGACAGCGCATATCGCCGCAGGCAGACAGTCGGTGACGTTGGAATTCGCGAATGGAAGCACGAATGCTGCGGGCGCCGTGTTCCACGTGTACGACAAGAATCATCTCGACGTGCCGCCGCGCCGCTATGTCGTGGAGGCCGGGAAGACGCTCGCTGGCACGTGGACGATACCCGCTGGGGACAGCGGCCGGTATGACCTATGGATAGTCGGACCAAACGGCTATCATCGTCAATTCTCCGGCGATTTGCGTGACGTCAGTTCGGCGGCGAACCCAGAGATCCAGGTTTGCTACCAACCGTGCGACTCGTCATGGGTAATGGTCAAGCTGCATAACCGCGGCACCCAGGCGTGCACGTTCACCGTCGAAGCGCTCGCCTACCGCAACGACGGCCCGTGGACCGTGCCGGTTCCCGCGAACTCGGTGAGCGAACTCAGTTGGGCGGTGACTAACAGTGGAAACTGGTATGACTTTAGTGTAACCAGCAACGCATCTACTGCTTTCAAGCGCCGATTCGCTGGGCGAATCGAAAATGGCAAGGACCTCATATCGGATCCGGCCATGGGAGTCGTGGTGGCGTGATGGCGAAGACTGCTACTGGGCTCCGGACGATACGCGCTCGAAGGAGTAGACCTATTGACTTGAATCAAGAGTCAATGCGCTTGGCGAGACGAAGGGGCGAGTACGTGCGGCACGCGGTGACTCAATTTCGCTGACGGGTCCGGGGCGCGGGCTCCATGACAACGAGCGGCGCGTCGCCGTGATCGAGCACAGGCGAGAGCCCTCGCCGTCGGCCAATTGCAACCGGTAGACCGCCCGCGATCGTTCTCAGACCCAACCGCAACCTCACCCAAACCGGTCGAACATCAATCGAGCGACGGCTTCGCCGCCATCGCCATGCCCGAGCGCCCCAGCGCCGTCACGCGATGCAACGTCACAAGACCGAGCACCGCCAGCACCGCGCCGAGCATGAAGTCGGTTTCCACTCCCGCATGGTCGACAATCGCGCCGCCGACGGCCGACCCCGTCGCAATGGCCACCTGAATGATGCTCACGAACATCGCGGAGCCGGCTTCCGGATAATCCGCCGTCCCGCTTTGAATCCACACGCTAAAGCACAGCGGCAGCGCGCCGAAGGCAATGCCCCAGATCAGCATGGCGGCAGTCTCGCCGATGTGCGAATGCCCGAGAAGCAGCATCGACATGATTGCGGCGAGAAGCAGCACGATCATGGCCCCGACGGATTTGACGAGATGTTTCGCCACGATCATCGACATGAGCGCGTTCGAGAAGAAGCCGATGATGCCGAAGCCCAGCAATAGCAAGGTGATGGCATTCAGCGAGAAGTCCTGCTCCAGCAACGGCGCGATATACGTGTAGGTCGAAAAATGCGCGCCGAAAGCGAACGCGACCATCACCATGCTGAGCCGCGCGTGCGGCCGCGCGAGCAGCGCCCGGAAGTCCTGAAGACGCAGCGCGGATGCGGACGGCAGCCGCGGCACGAGCAGCGCCTGAGCGATCAGCGCCACCGCGACGAGGCCCGCGGTCGCTGCGAACGAAAGACGCCACGACGCGAACGATGCGATGAAGATGCCGAGCGGCACGCCGATGACCGTGGCGAACGTCACGCCCGTGAGGATGATCGCCGTGGCTTTCGCCGCATCGTTGCCTTGCACGAGTCGCGGGGCCGCAGCCGTCGCGAGCGTCCAGAATCCGCCGAGCGCCGCGCCGAGTAGCGCGCGACCGACGAGCATCGTAGTAAGGCCCGGCGCCATCGCGCAGACGACGTTGGAGACGAAGAGCACCGCCGTGAGCAGCAGAAAGACGTATCGACGGTCCATGCGGCCCGCACCGACGAGCAGCGTCGGGGCGAAGATGGCGGCCATCACGCCGGGCGTCGTCACCATCAGGCCCGCGACGCCCGGACTCACGCCCAGGTCGTGCGCGATTTGCGGCAGCAGGCCGACCGGCAGGAATTCCGCCGTCACGAACGCAAATGCGCTCACTGCGACGGCGAGCACCGCGAGCCATTGACGCAGCGTGGTTGTCTGGCCGTTCGATGTTCCGGAGTTCGTAGTGGTGTCGAGGTGCATGGGGATCGAGGCGAATAGGGAGCAACGCTTCGGCGTAGCGTTCGACATCGAACGGCCGGCGCGACGAATGCCACACTGTAGGGGTATACGCGATCACGAAAAAGGCCGGAGCCTCGAATTGACAATCCGGGGCGGGCGAACAATCGCGCGAAGAATTGAGGCGGGGGCTGGACGTGCGGCTGGTCGATTTGACCGAATAGGCAGGTTCCGTACGTCACGTTCTTACTGACGTCTCGCATCGTGAACGAAGCATGTCTTCTGCGTCGGATGTCGCCTCTTGTGAGCGATCGAGCCGCAGTGAGACAACGTTCGTCGAAGGCAGTTCAGTACGCCACGGGCGGCACGCTCATTAGCGTGTCGCAATGACATAGCGGGAACTCGGACGGCGCGCCCTTCAGGTGCCGCCCATGTAAAACTCGTCACGGTTATTGCCGCTCGTCCGAATGCAGATCGGCGACCGATACAGCGGCTCGGCATACTTCGTCCCCGGCAGTTCGTCGCGTATCTTCGTGAAGAGCGGCGCGAGGCCGTTGTCTAACCACAAGCCCCAGATCGCATCGTGATGGTCGGGCAGGAAGAGCTTCGGTTTGAACAACTGAAGATGCTGGAACGTGAAGCTCAATTGCGTTTCCGCGATCGGATGCGGCGTCCACGGAAAGATGCCGACATCCACGCCCGGCGCCACGCTCGTCGCAAGCTGCAACTCTTCGGGGCTGGGATTGCTCACGCTGTCGAACCACACGATCTTGAAGCCGTTCGGGAACGTGAACGTGAAGCCCATCGTGCCTTGCGTGACGATGTTCGGATCGCTCGATCCGCGCGCCGAAACCGCATCGTGTTGCTGCTGTTCGGCGGCGGTCAGCGGTGGCGCATCGAGTGCGTAGAGCGCGGCGAGCTGAGTCGTCAATCCGGCTTCGATCGTGCTGTGGATGATATGCGTCGGCGTGATGCTGATATCGCCATACGTGAACTTCTCGGTGTTGTTGCCCGTCACCGTGGTGGTCTGCGCGACGGGCACGCCGAGCACCTGCGCTTCCTTCGTCGTGATCGCGGAGCCGATGACCTGTGCCTTCGTCTGCGCCGCGACCGCGGCGACATCGCTGATGTGATCGGAATGCGCGTGGCCGATCAGTATCACATTCGCCTTTTGCACCTGCGACACGGTGAAGCCGAGCGGCGCCGTGCGCGCGGGCCGCTCGTAGTACGTGTCCATGATGACGACCACGCCGTGATACGCGAGCTCGTAGTTCGCGGTGCCGAGCCAGCGCAGCACTGCGGTATCGCCTTGCGGAAGCGGCCCGCCTTGCGATGCGGGAACGAGACTCTGACACGCGGGATCGGACGCGAGCGGCGCGTCCGCCGCGTTGGCCGGCGTGATGCCGGAGTCGTG
This sequence comes from Caballeronia sp. M1242, assembly GCF_017220215.1. Classification (NCBI taxonomy): domain Bacteria; kingdom Pseudomonadati; phylum Pseudomonadota; class Betaproteobacteria; order Burkholderiales; family Burkholderiaceae; genus Caballeronia; species Caballeronia sp. M1242. The sequence goes on from NZ_CP071131.1 coordinate 345,851, forward strand.
GTCGTGACCGCACGCGGATAGCAACGAAGTCGATGCAATCAGCGCCGCGATCAAGGTTCGCAAATGGCCAGCCCTTCTCATGACATGTCTCCTTGGTGGACTACCGACAGAAAACCTGAATCCTCGGGTCATGCGAAAGCTGGCTTCGAAACGATACTAGTCCTCGAAAAACGCGCGCGTCTATATGCCCTGCAGCATTTACTTCAGAGCGAATGCGCGTTAGGTTCGACACGTCACGACAGTGCTCGCAGCCGTCTGCGAGAAGCATGCGACGCAAGCTGTCGACATTGCGTTATTGCCGAAAAAGCCTTACGCCAGCGCCATCAGCCGGGCCGGCGCGACGCCTTCCATTGAGCGGAGGAATAGCGTTACTTATGCCCAGGTGTCCATCTCCGTCAAGGAAGACTGTCTAAACGCGCAAGAGACGACGCGGCCGAAGCGCGCGTGCGTCGCCGTCCACGCGCTCTACGAGCAATTGGAGGAAACGGCGGTGCTCTGATCAATCCGCCGCAGCGGCCGCAGCAACGAACTGCCTCATACAGGCCGACATACGCTGTCTAAACAGGTGGACATCTCAGGAGACAACCATGGCTGGCGTAGGAAGCGAAAAGGTATCGAGAACGACAAAGTCATCGTATGGAACATCGTGCTCCAACCGGGCGAAGAGACGCCGGTTCATACGCATGAGCACTCGTACATGTGGTACGCAATAGAAGGCGCGCCGCTCCATATCTATGACCAAGGACGGCGCGGACTTAGGCATCTTCGAAGTACCGACGGGCGCCGTGTATTCGCTCAAATGCGAGGGCGGCTATCTCGAAGTGCTGTCGGAACTCGGCAAGGGCGCCCGCGTGCCGGCCACGCACAAGGCGCGCAATGACGGCGCGCGGCCGTATCGCGAAGTGCTCGTCGAATATAAGGACGCCATGCCGGCTAGCTGAAGCAGGCTCAGGGTCTCGGCTGCCTGACTGAACGCGCCGAGATCTGATCCGCTGTTTCGTCAGCGCGTGCCAGGGTCATGAACCGCTTCCGGTACTCAGAAGGCGTCACGCCCACGTGCTTGACGAAGGTGCGCCGCAACACGTCCGCATTCGCGAACCCGCAGTTCGCAGCGAGCTGTTTCGGCGCATCGCCGCGCGTCTCGATGAGATTGCGCGCGGCCGCCACACGCGCAGTTTCCACCCAGACCGCCGGCGTCACGCCCACTTCTGCCTGAAAGAGCCGGGCAAAATGGCGCGGGCTCAAACGGGCATGCGCGGCCATGCTGGCCACGCTATGGTCGAGCTCGGGCCGCGCCGCGACGAGCCGCTGCACTTCCTGCAAGACCGAGCGGCCCGCTGGCTGCGCGCGGCCTTTTCGGCTGAACTGCAATTGTCCGCCGGGGCGCTTGAAGAACATGACGAGCTGACTGGCGACGCGCATCGCGATCTCGCGCCCGAGATCTTCCTCGACGAGCGCGAGCGCCAGATCAAGGCCGGCCGTCACGCCCGCAGCCGTGCGCAGCTTGCCATCCCGCACATAGAGCGCGTCCGGCTCCGCGGTCACTGTCGGATAGCGGCGCGACAACTCGTCGATGCAAGACCAGTGAGTCGTGACGCGCCGCTTCTCCAGCAAGCCTGCTTCGGCAAGAATGAACGCGCCGGTGCATACGGAGCCAAAGCGTTTCGATCGCTTCGCAACCGTCCTGAGCCACTCGCGCAATGTGTTCGAGATCGTCATGCTCGACGCGTGAGGCGCGCCCGCCACGAGCAGCGTATGCAGTGCAACGAAGTCGTCGCCGACTACCTCGTCCGGCAGCAGCCGCGCGCCCGACGAGCTTTTCAAATGCCCTCTCCGAGTGCCGACGATCTTCAGCTCGTACTCGTGGCGCCCCGTCTCGACGTTGGCTTGCGCGAACACGTCGAGCGGTCCGCATACGTCGAGCATCTGCACGCCGGGCACCGCAAGGATGGCAATTGTCTTGGCCATGACAGCATGACTCTCCAGGTCCGAATGTCGCGCGAAATGGCAGGATTCGGCGTTTCACGCGTAACGGTGCCAACGATACCACGCCTGACAATAGTGCTCATCAACCTCAGGAGAACATCATGAGCACTAGCGCGAATACCGTTGCGATTCCGGATAGCCAGCTTGCCCGAGCGATCACGGAGTTCGTCCGCGATACGGAGACGGAGCTTCTTTTCAATCATTCGAGCCGCGTGTATTGCTTCGGCGCGCTTGCCGGCCAGCGGCGCGGCGTGAAGTTCGACGCGGAACTGCTCTACGCCGGCGCCATGTTCCACGACATGGGCCTCATGCCTTCGCACAGCAGCCAGACCGAGCGTTTCGAAGTGGACGGCGCGAACGCCGCGCGCGACTTTCTGAGGCAGCACGGCATCGCACCCGCCGACATCGACCTCGTGTGGACCGCCATCGCGCTTCATACGACACCGGGCGTGCCGCAACATATGCATCCGGTGATCGCGCTCGTCACCGCGGGAGTCGAGATGGACGTGCTCGGTCTCGCTTACCCGGAGTACAGCGAGGCGGAAAGAACCGCTGTCGTCAGTGCGTATCCACGGACCGAGCACTTCAAGGAAGACATCATTCAGGCGTTCTACGACGGCATCAAACACAAGCCTCACACGACGTTCGGGAACGTCAAGGCCGACGTCATCGCGGACAAGGAACCGCGCTTCCGGCCGGGCAACTTCTGCTCGGTGATCCGCCATTCGGCGTGGCGCGGGTAGGCGTCGGGGTTGCGCGAGCGTCAGAGCACGGCGAGCCAGCCGCCGTCGACATAGATGATCTGTCCGTTCACATAGCTCGATGCGGGCGACGCGAGATAGACCGCCGTGCCGACGAGTTCTTCCGGCTTGCCCCAGCGCCCCGACGGGTTGCTGCTCTTGACCCACCGGTCGAAGTCGGCGTTGTCGACAAGCGCCTGATTCATGTCGGTGAGGATATAGCCGGGGCCGATCGCGTTGGCCTGGATATCGAACGGCGCCCACTCGGCGCTCATGGCGCGTGTGAGCATCTTGATGCCGCCCTTGGCAGCCGTATAGGGCGCCACCGTCGCGCGTGCCCCTTCGCTCGTCAATGAGCCGATATTGATGATCTTGCCGCCGCGCTTGCGCTCGATCATGCGCCGCGCCGCTTCTTTCGCGACGATGAACGCGCTCGTCAGATTGGTGTCGATGACGCGTTGCCAGTCGGCGAGCGCGAGTTCGATCATCGGCTTGCGGAATTGAATGCCCGCGTTGTTCACGACGATGTCGACTTCTATGCCTTGCGCGTCCCACGCTGCGAATGCCGCCGCAACGGATGCCTCGTCGGTGACGTCGAAGGCCTGGCCGCATGCGTCGAAGCCTTGCGCGAGCAGCCGGCTCACGGCGGCATCGACAGTCTCGGCCTTCGTCCCGTTGACGATGACGCGCGCGCCAGCCGCCGCGAAGCCCTCCGCGAGCGCATAGCCGATGCCGCGCGCCGAACCCGTGACGAGCGCCGTGCGGCCGCTCAGATCGAACAACTTGTTCATTGCTGTTTCCTTATGATGGACGCACATGCGCCGAGGCGGGTCCGAAAGGCCTGCCATCTTCGCGGCGCTGTAACGATAGCGCTTGCTCGGAGAAAGTATCGCCCCGGCGCGGCGCAGCGCCGCGCGCTCGTCGAACTCTTTCTGCGCACGTTCGATGAGCGGAGCGCGGTGGTCGGCCTCCTACTGCGGACAATAACGGAAGACCGCATGCTGCGTCTGATGAACGAACGGGCTGTCGCACGCCGTGAGTATGGCGCCGTTGAACCCGAGATCCGCGCACGCAGCTGCCCTGCCCCGCGACGGCCCGATGCATCGCATTGAATGCGAATCATCGTCGTGCACCACGCCCGCGCAAACCAGCAGCACGATAGTGCCGTGAGGCCGCCGCACTTGAAGCATGCCTTTGGCGTACAGCGCGTTCATGCTTTGCCGAATAGTAATACGGCTGACTCTATCGCCGGTTGATCGCGCACTTGCCGGTGCGAAGTCGGCATCGAATGCGACCCGTTCCACACATCCCTGCGAACGATCCGGAAGCTAAGGGAGAGCCATACAAGGGAGCAATCAGGCTCGACCCTGCGCCTAAGCGACTCAATCACAGCGGCCGCGAAGAGGAGGCACGTCCGCTGCTAGCAGACTCCGGTTGGCGCGTTGCGCCGCGCAACTACGTGGGCTCCGGAGGACGCTGACACATGAACATCGACCGCGACTTACCAGCCGACGCGTACCGGATCGTCTTCAGGCTGCTGCCGAGCCCTTGTCTGCTGCTCTCGGTCGACGAGGGCTACACGATCCTGGATGCGAACGAGGCGTACCTGCGCGAGACCGTCAGCGAACGCGAGCATCTGGTCGGCCGCCCGGTGTTCGACGCGTTTCCCGACAACCCCGAAGATCAGAAGACGCAGGCAACCAGAATTCTCGGCGAGTCGCTGGAACGCGTGATCCGGCTGCGCCGCACGGATGCAATGGCCTTGCAGCGTTACGACGTGCCGGACAGATCGAGCGATACCGGCGCGTTCATCGTGCGGTACTGGAGTCCGATCAATATTCCGCTCTTGAATCCGGATGGCTCGGTGGGATTCATCATTCATCGCGTCGAGAACGTCACCGACTTCGTGATGGACGTGCACAGCCGAACGACGGCGCTGCAAATTCCGGCAAGCGATCGCGGAAACAAACAGCTCGAGAGCGAATCGGAACTGATCCGTCGAAGCCGGCAGTTATCGAATTCAAATCAGGAACTACGCAGACTGAGCGAAGAGGCGTTCGCGCTCGCGGCCCGGCTGAAGGACGAGAGCATCAGAAAGGACGAGTTCCTCGCGATGCTCGGTCATGAGTTACGCAACCCGCTGGCGGGTCTCGCATCGGCGTTTCAGCTTATCGACAGGACCGATGCGGAGCAAGGCGTGCCGCAGGAAATCGGCTCGCTGATCAACCGCCAGATCGGCACGCTCACGCGTCTCGTGGACGATCTGCTCGATGCGTCGCGTGTTTCGCGTGGCACCATCCGGCTGCATCGTGAGCCGATCGATTTGCGCATGGTCATCGAAACGGCCGCCTACTCGGTGCGAAAAGAATTCGAGGCCAAAGGACATTCTCTCGTCATCGACCTCGCGCCGGGCGATTACGCGATGAACGGCGACGCGACGCGCTTGCAGCAAGTGGTCGCCAACCTGCTCTCGAACGCGGTCAAGTTCACGGACCCGGGCGGCAACATCGGCATGCGTTTGTCCGCGAGCAAGGCGAACGAAGAACGCCGGGCCGTGCTCATCGTCGAGGACAACGGGCGTGGCATTCCGGCGCGCCATCTCGAGTCCATCTTCGAGCTGTTCGCGCAAGTCAATACAACGCTCGACCGCGCCGAGGGAGGTCTCGGCATTGGTCTGAATCTCGCGCGCCGGCTGGTGGAACTGCACGACGGCACGCTCGTGGCGCGGTCCGAGGGCGAGGGCAAAGGCAGTCAGTTCATCGTCGATCTTCCGCTCTTGATGGAAGCGCAGCGGCTCGTTCCGGCGCCCGAGCAGCTGGTCTTTCACGGCGATCAGGACGTCTCCATTCTGCTCGTGGAAGACAACGACGACGTGCGGGCGGCGACTGCCGCAATGCTGGAGTCGCTCGGCTACACGGTCGCGACTGCGTCCGACGGCACGCGCGGCGTGGACGCGATGGTGGCCCAGACGCCGATGGTGGCCATCGTCGATATCGGCTTGCCCGGCATCGACGGATTCGAGGTGGCGCGGCGCGCGAAGGACATGCTCGGAATCAAGCGTCCGCATCTGATCGCGCTGAGCGGCTACAGCGGCCCCGAAGTGAGCGAGCGCGCCATCGAAAGCGGCTTCGACGATGTCTTCGTCAAGCCGATCGATCTCAAATTGCTGCAGCGATCCATTCACAGTGTCATGGCGAAGCACCATGCGGCGAAGTTAGGGTTAGGGGAAGCGAGCACGTGACTCGCTTGCCTTGATTCGAAGGATGCCTAACGACTGCTATCGAGGCAAGCCGATGACCCTGCCCGCATAGACCGCGTCCGTCGCGGCGATCGTCGCCTGTGCCGCAATGTTCGCCGCGATGTCTTCATCGAACGAAGCGGCCTTCGGCGCGCCGCTCGTGTCGATATGCATCAGCATCTGTTCGCAAGCGGACGCCGGCTCAACGCTCTCTCCCTCGAACATCTGCAAATACAGATGTATGCGCTTCCTGTCGTGCGCAATGACGCGCGCATCGACGCGCACGGCCGCGCCTTCTTTCAGTTCGCGCAGATAGCTGACATGCGCCTCCAGCGTGTAGAGCGTGCGATGCCGCGCGCGCCGCGCCGCGTCTCCAAGGCCGATGTCGTCCATGAAAGCATCCGTCGCGAGACTGTAGATCAGCATGTAGAACGCATCGCGCAGATGCCCGTTATAGTCGACCCACTCGGGCCTGACCGTGTCGCGGTAAATCATCTGTCAGTCCTCGATGCCGTGACGCGCCTTGGCCGCTGCGATCGCCTCGATCACGCTGGTGATGCAGTCGTCGCGATACCGTTCCAGATCCTTGGTGCTGCGTCCCTTCGTCTGCTTCGCGGTGCCGTCCACCACGCGGTCGATAAGTTCATCGGTCAGATCGGGCGCGACGAGCTTCGTCCACGGCAGTTGCAGTGCCGGCCCGAACTGCTGCATGAAATGCCGCATGCCCGCTTCGCCGCCCGCGAGCGTGTAGGTCAGAAACGTTCCCATGAACGACCAGCGAATTCCCGCGCCGTAGCGAATGGCGTCGTCGATCTCGCCTGTCGTCGCCACGCCTTCATTCACCAGATGAAGGGCCTCGCGCCACAACGCTTCGAGCAGTCTGTCGGCGATGAAACCGGGCACCTCGGCACGCACGCGTAACGGCCGCATGCCGATTGAAGCATAGAACGTCATGGCGGCGTCGATCGATTCTTCCGATGTGCTGCCGCCGCCCAGCACTTCCACGAGGGGCAGCAGATACACCGGGTTGAACGGATGGCCGACGACGCATCGCTCGGGGCGAACCGCGCTCGCATAGAAGTCGCTCGGCAAGAGTCCCGATGTCGACGACGCAATGATCGCCTCGGGTTTCGCCGCGCGGCTCACGCGTTCATGCAGCGCGAGCTTCAGGTCTTCGCGCTCGGGCGCGCTCTCCTGTATGAAGTCCGCGTTGGCGACGCACTCTTCCACGCTCGACACCACGCGCAGCCGTCCCTGCGAGGCGCCCGCCGCCAGCCCGACGCGCTCCAGCGCGGGCCATGCGTTCGCGACATTCGCGCGGACCACCGCTTCGGCGTTCGGCGCCGGGTCCCACACGGTGACATCGAGACCATGCGCGAGGGCGCGCGAAACCCATCCACTACCGATGACGCCCACGCCCAGCGCGGCGAATTGCTTGACTTGCATCTGCTCGCTCCTTCGGTGCTCACGCGAATTGTTCGACTGCGCGCTTTTCCAGCGGACGCTCGCCGCGCGCCGGCAGGCCCAGTTTTCTGCGCCCTTCGGCGGGCGTCAGCGCGCGGCCCCCCAAGCGTTCGATGATCTCGACGGCCCGCTGCACCAGCGTTCCGTTGCTCGCCGGCACGCCGCGATCCAGCCACAGATTGTCTTCGAGGCCGACGCGCACATGGCCGCCGAGCAGCATCGCCTGCGCGACCATCGGCATCTGCATCCGGCCGATGCCGAAGCCGGCCCAATGCGCGCCGGGCGGCAAGTTGTCGACCATCGCCTTCATCGTGCCCGTGTCGGGCGGCGCGCCCCACGGAATGCCCATGCACAGCTGGAAGAGCGGCGGCGCATCGAGCAGACCCTCTTTGAGCAGTTGATTGGCGAACCACAGGTGGCCCGTATCGAATATTTCGAGTTCGGGCTTCACGCCCAATTCCTGTATCCGCTTCGCGCCCGCTCGCAGTTGCGCGGGCGTCGAAACGTAGATGTAGTCGCCATCGCCGAAGTTGAGCGTGCCGCAATCGAGCGTGCATATCTCGGGCAGCAACTCCTCGACATGCGCAAGACGCGTGAGGCCACCGACCAGATCCGTGCCCTTGCCGAAGCGCATCGGCTCTTCGCCCGGACCGATCTCCAGATCACCGCCCATGCCCGCCGTCAGGTTGATGATGACATCCACGTCCGAAGAACGGATGCGGTCCACCACCTCGCGGTAGAGCGCGGGATCGCGGCTGCCTCGTCCGGTGTGAGGATCGCGCACATGGCAATGCGCGACGGTCGCGCCGGCGCGCGCGGCTTCGATGGCTGCGTCGGCAATCTGCTTGGGCGTCACCGGAATCGCGGGATGCCTGGTGGTCGTGTCGCCCGCTCCGGTGACTGCGCAAGTAACGATGACTTCGTAGTTCATGTCTGTATGGATACCTAAGTACTTCGAAAGACCGGTGAACGCGTCACCGGGGCGGAAATCAGAGGCCGAGATACTGTTTGACGGCGGGCAGACCGTCTTTTCCATCGACAGTCTTTACGCCCGCAAGCCACGAGTCGAGCAGTTGCGGGTTCTCCTTGAGATACGCCTTTGCTGCATCCGCGGGGCGTTCCTTGTTCATTACCCGCTGCATGAGGCGGTTCTCGAGGTCGGTCGTGAAGCGCAGGTTCTTCACGAGCTTGCCGGCGTTCGGGCAGCGCGCGAGAAAGTCCGGGTTGGTCAGCGTATAGACGCGCGCCTCGCCGTAGTTCGGGCCGAACACGTCGTCTCCACCCGCCAGATAATTGATCTTCATCTGAATGTTCATGGGATGCGGCTCCCACGCGAGAAACACCACCGGCTTCTTCTCGCGGATCGCGCGTTCCACTGTGACGAGCATCCCTGCTTCGCTCGATTGAACCAGCTTGAAGCCGCCGAGACCGAACTGGTTCGTGTCGATCATCTTCTGAATCTTGGCGTTCGCGCTGCTGCCCGGTTCTATGCCGTAGATCGTGCCATCGAGCTCGTCCTTGTGCTTCGCGATATCGGCAAAGCTCTTGATGCCCGCGTCGTACGCATAGCTCGGCACAGCGAGCGTCGCCTTGGCGCCCGAGAGATTGGGCGGCTCGATCTTGTCGATGCTCTTGGCATCCAGAAACGGCTGCACCGCCTTTTCCTGCACCGGCCACCAGTAGCCGAGCGACACGTCGATCTGTTTGTTCTTCAGGCCCGCGAGCGAGATGGGCACCGATGCGACCGTGGTGCGCGGCGTATAGCCGAGCCCTTCGAACAGCACGGACGCGAGCGCCGTCGTCGAGGTGATGTCGGTCCAGCCGATGTCGACGAAGCGCACGGTGCGGCAGGTCGCATCGTCATTCGCGTAGGCGACGTGCGCGGCACATGCGGATGCTACGAGAACCGAGAGCAGGCGAATTTTCATGGTGGCGTGACCGTCGAAAGAACGTGTGTAGAAAGTACCGCTGCATTAAACCACCGGAACGCCTCATTGCGACCACGAATTGACCGCGAGCGACGTGCGGGTTTACAGGGACACGCCCGATTGCGCGCGCTTTTTGCACTTGATAGCGTGACGGATCGCTGACTGGTGGCCCTTCATTCGATGCCCGTCCCTCAAGACTTCCACTTCCTGCTGCTGCCGCAGTTCTCGTCGATCGGCTTCATGTCGGCGATCGAGCCGCTGCGCGTGGCGAACCGCTTCAGGGGCGAGCTGTATCGCTGGCACATTGTTTCGGTCGATGGCGGGCCGGTCGTCGCGAGCAACGGCATTTCGCTCAATGCGGAGCGTTCCATCGACGAAGCCGCCGATGCGCGCACGCTCATCGTCGTATCGGGATTCGACCCGCTCGCCGCGTACACGCGCGGCATCGGCGAGTGGCTGCGCAAGCTGGATCGCGCAGGCGCGACGCTCGGCGGCATCGATACGGGGAGTTTCATTCTTGCCGAAGCGGGGCTGCTCGCGGGCAAGCGCGTGACCTTGCACTGGGAGGCGCTGGCGGCATTCGCGGAGCAGTATCCGTCCATCGAAACGAGCCAGGAGATCTTCGAGATCGACGCGCGACGCATCACTTGCGCGGGCGGCACGGCATCCATCGACCTGATGCTCGATCTGATCGCCCGCGATCACGGCGCGGAACTCGCCGCGCAAGTCTCCGAGCAGTTCGTGCTCGGGCGCATCCGTCAGCGCAGCGATCATCAGCGCATGAAGATCGCCGCGCGTTACGGCATTCATAACCGCAAGCTGATTCAGGTGATCGGCGTGATGGAGCAGCACATGGAAGAGCCGCTTGCGCCCGATGCGCTGGCCGAATCCATCGGCGTCACGCGGCGACAGCTGGAGCGCCTATTCTGCTCAGCGCTGAAGGACACGCCGACGCATTTCTATCTCGGCCTGCGTCTCGCGCGCGCCCGCGAACTGCTTCAGCAAACCGACATGTCGATACTCGCGGTCTGTGTCGCATGCGGCTTCGAATCGCCTTCGCATTTTTCGCGGACGTACCGGGCGCGTTTCAACGCGAGCCCGCGAGAGGACCGCAGCGCCGTGCGCGCCGCGATCACCGCCCGGGCTGCGTGACGTTAGAAGGAGTGCCGCATGCCGACGCGCACATCGGCCTGCGTGTTCGACGTCGACGGCGTGAAGCTGTAGCCGATGACCGCGTCGACCGGGCCGGAAGAACGCAGGTAATCGCCGGAGATATAGACGTCGGTGCGCTTCGACAAGAGATAGTGCAGCCCGAGCGATCCCTGGTTCCAGTGATTGCCCTCGAAGCGCGTGTGCTGGTAGCCGCCGTAGAGCGCGATATCCGGCCTGAAGTTATAGGAAGCGCCCGCCTCGTAGACTCGCATGTAGGACGTCACGCCCAGCCCCTTGATGCTCGTCCACGTGAAATTGCCCGACACCATGAGATCGCCGATCGTCCACGCGGCGCCCATTGCCAACGCGCCTTGCTTGTCGGTCGGAAACGCGTTCGTGCTGTAGAGGTCCGTGCGCGCGCCCGTCACGGGATCGATGCTGACGACAGGCTGCCCGAGGAACGTATGCGCGCCGATCATCGCGTACGGATCGAACGCATAGATCCCATTGGGGTTATTCAATTGCGTATAGGCGACGCCGAGGTTAAACGTATTCGCGGCATAGTGCCCGCCCACGCTCCATGCGCTATTGCGATGGAAATTGCCCGCGACGTTGCCGAACGAATACATGCCGCCGAACGTGAAGCCGCCATAGTTGCTCGACAGGAACTTGACCGAGTTCGGCAGCCGGTCGCCGTTCATGCGGTCGAAGTCTCCCTGGTGAATCGCATAGCCGCTCGCCCACGCGGAGATGTTGTACAGATAGACGAACTCTTCGGTCATGTCGAGTTGATTACCGAACGACACCTGGCCCCACTCCTTGCTTGCGAGACCCACGTACGCCTGACGGCCGAACTCCGCGCCGCCGAATGCGTAGCTCCCGTTGCCGAGATGGAAGCCCGACTCCAGCGCAAAGACCGCCTGCAGACCGCCGCCCAGATCTTCCGTTCCGCGAAAGCCGATACGGTTGCCGTAAGAGATGCCGTCGTCGAACTTCACGACATGCGATCCGCCGGTGTTGTTCACATAGGTAATGCCCGCGTCGAGAATGCCGTAGAGCGTCACGCTGCTTTGTGCTTGTGCTTGAAGAGGCGCGATGGACGCGCTTGCTGCGAGGACGAAACCGGTGATGCACGACGCGCGTCGTGCATGGCGTCGTGCGTGGCGTTTTACGGCATTCGGTGTGTTCATCAGCGTGTCCTTTTTATTGTGGATCGACACGTAAAGTAAATTGCCATATACGTGGTGGCTCGACTAATTGCGACGCAAATGTGTTCAGTTGCGACGAGATCGCGCTGCATGCGTCGGCGCAGTGAGTCTGTTACTTCACGCCCAGCGCGCTTTGCACCGCTTCCAGTCCGTTGCCGCCGTTAGCCGTGGTCACGCCTTCGAGCCATGTTTTCAGGAGCGCGGGATTGCGCCTGAGCGCATCGGTTGCAGCCGAATCGATCTTCCGCTTCTTGTCCAGCACATCGGAGATGACGCCGTTCTCCAGATCGACGTTGAACGCCATCTGCCGGAACAGGCGCCCGACGTTCGGGCATTGCTGTTCATAGCCGCTGCGCGAGACCGTGTTCACCGTCGCGCCGCCGAAGTTGGGACCGAGATACTTGTCGCCGCCATCCAGATAGACGAGCTTGAACTTCGTGTTCATCAGATGCGGCTCCCACGCGAGGAAAACGATGAACTTCTTGTCGCGTATCGCGCGCTCGACTTGCGTCAGCATGCCGGTTTCGCTCGATTCCACGACCTTCCAGTCGCCCAGACCGAAGGCTTTGTCGTCCACCATCTTCTTGAGGTTCTGATTGGCCGGCGCGCCCGGCTCGATGCCGTAGATGCGCTTGTCGAACTTGTCGGCGTTCTTCTCCAGGTCCGCGAATGAGTGCACGCCGGCCGCCGCCACATAATCCGGCACGGCGAGCGTGAACTTGGCGTTGGTCAGGTTCGGCCGCATCACGTCGATGGATTTCTCGTCGACGAACGGCTTCACGAGCGGCGCCTGCGCGGGCATCCAGTTGCCCAGAAACACGTCGATCTGCCCTTTCTTCAAGCCCTGATACGTGATCGGCACCGAGAGATTCGCGACGTCCTGCCGATAGCCGAGCGCCTTCAGCACGATGCCGCTCATCGCGTTGGTCGCGTCGATGTCGGTCCAGCCGGGATCGGCCATGCGCACCTGCGTGCAGGACGGCGGATCGGCAGCGAATGCGGCCGACGCCGCGCAGCCGAGCGCGGTATATAAAACTGCCTGAAATAGGACTGTTTTCATCTGCGTTCCTGTCGGTGAGTGCGGTTGATGGTCAAGCGGCTTCAGTGCTCGACGGCGGGAAAGCGCGCCATCGCTTCGAGATCGTCGAGGTCGAGATGATTGCGCATGTAACGCTGGCTCGCATCGACGCGAGGCTGCCAGTCCCACGATTGAATCGCCCCGCGCGTGGTCGACGCGAAATGGAAGTGACGGCGGCGCTGGCTCGCCAGCACGTCGCGATGCAACGCGTCGAGGTCCCAGCGGCGCGCCACTTCCTCGCGAAACGCGGCAACGAGCTCGCGGTGCCGTTCGTCCTCCGCGAGATTGCTGCGCTCGAACGGATCAGCGTCCAGGTCATAAAGCTGGTCGGGATCGACCTTCGTATGAATGAACTTGTACGCCCCGCGCCGGATCATGACGATCGGCGCGATGGCGCCTTCGGCCAGATACTCGCCGATCGCTTCGTCATGACCGCCCGTTCCCGTCAGATGCGGCATGAGGCTGCGTCCGTCGATGGCGTCGGGCCAGTCGTGCGGCTGCGCGTTGCTCGCGAGCTCGACGAGCGTCGGCAGCAGATCGAGATGCGAGACCGAGTCGGCGACGCGATGCGCGTCGAACCGCCCCGGCCGATGCACGATGAGCGGCACGCGGCAGCCGCCTTCGAAGAAGGTCATCTTGTACCAGAGGTTGCGCTGTCCGAGCATCTCGCCGTGGTCGGAGGTGACGATGATCGTGGTGTCGTCCGCGAGTCCGGCCTGTTCCAGCGCTTCCAGAATGGCGCCGAACTGGTCATCGACATACGACACCGCGCCGTAGTACGCGCGCCGCGCGTTGCGGATTTGCTGGTCGGTCGGCGGCGTGCGATCGGCTTCGTACACGTGACGCAGACGCCGCGAATGCGGATCGCTCGCTTCTAGCGAGTCGCGATGAAGCGGCATGTCCACATCCTCATCGCGGTACATGTCCCAGTATTTGCGCGGTATCGCGTACGGATCGTGTGGATGCGTCAGCGACGCCACCATCAGAAAGGGCCGCGCGTCCTTGCCCGCTTGCCGCTCGCGGGCGATGTCGAAGAGCTTCTGGCGAGTGGTGAACGTCACTTCGTCGTCGAAGTCGAGTTGATTGGTGCGCACGCACGGACCCGCATCGATGACGGAACTCATGTTGTGATACCACGATGGGCGCGTGTCGAAGTCGCGCCAGTCGGGCGTCCAGCCGAAATCGGCGGGATAGATATCGGTAGTGAGACGCTCTTCGAAGCCGTGCAACTGATCCGCGCCGCAGAAGTGCATCTTGCCCGACAGGATCGTGCGATAACCCTCGGCGCGCAGATAATGCGCGAAGGTCAGCGTCTCGGACGGAAACTCGGCGGCGTTGTCATAAGCGCCGATCTTCGAGGGCAGCTTTCCCGCCAGCAAGGAGAAACGCGACGGCGCGCACAGCGGACTCGCGCAGTACGCCGATTCGAACACCACGCCGCGGCGCGCGAGCGCGTCGATATGCGGCGTCTTCGTGACGCGATTGCCGTACGCGGCGAGCGCGAACGGCGTGAGTTGATCGGCCATCAAAACAAGGATATTTTGTTTCGCTTCAAGCATGGAGCACGCCTCGAATAGAATCGGATGCCGGAATCCGCGCGCCGGGGGTGTTCGCGCAACGCCACTATTGCCGTCCGATTTTCGTCTGTGAAGACGACATTTCGTTATGCGCTCATAAGGAGCCGTTATGCCGCGACAAGACCGCCTGCCGCCCATGCAGGCGCTGCTGATGTTCGAATCCGCCGCGCGGCTCGCGAGCTTCACGGCCGCTGCGCGCGAACTCGGCTCGACGCAGCCCGCGGTGAGCCAGCGCGTCGTGCAACTGGAAGAAGCGCTCGGGACGGCGCTTTTCGAGCGCGGCCATCGCGGCGTGACGCTCACCGAAGACGGCACGCGCCTCTTCGACGCGGTGCGTCAGGGCCTCGACGTCATCCGCCAGGCCACGGGCGATATCCGCTCGCGCCGTGCCCAGCGCGCGCTCACCTTGTCGACCGACTTCGGCTTCGCCACCTACTGGCTCATGCCGCGCCTGCCGCAATTCAAGGCGCTGATGCCCGATGTCGACGTGAAGATCATCACGTCGCAACAGATGCCGAGTGCGTCCGGCGACGGCGCGGACGTGGCCATCGTGTTCGGCGACATGCACGCCGACTGGGGCGCGCGCCGGGCCGTGAAGCTGTTCCCGGAACGTGTCACGCCCGTATGCAGCCCCACGTTCGCGGCGACGCACGACACGTCCGATCTCTCGCGGCTGCCGCTATTGCACGTCGAGCGCACGCAGCCGGAGCGGTGGCTCTCGTGGCACGCGTGGTTCGACGCGCACGGACAGGCCGCGCCGCCGATGCACGGCGGGCTGACCTTCAACAGCTACGCGCTGGTGGCGCATGCGGCAGTCATGGGTCAGGGCGTCGCGCTCGGCTGGTCGCCGCTCATCGACGAACTGGTCGCTACGGGCCAGCTCGTCGCGTTGAGTGAGACCTCGCTCGTCACCGATCGCGGCTACATGCTGCTTACCCGACGCGAAGAACCACCCGCCGTGCGCGCGTTTCAGGACTGGCTGCTGGACGAGTGCGACGCAATCGTCTGACGCAAACGGCTCGCCTTTCTTCTTGCCGTTTTTGTTGATTGACCGTTCAATATAAAAAAAGTAGCATCTGCCGACGCTCTGGTAAATGCCAAGGGCGGCCGTGCTCTCACAGGTCGATCAACCATGCCCAAGCTTGGAATGCGCGAGCTTCGTCGCGCGCAACTTATCGATGCCACGTTGCTGACCATCGACGAAGTCGGACTCACAGGCGCCACGCTCGCGACCGTGGCGCAGCGCGCGTCGATTTCGACGGGCATCGTGAGCCATTACTTCGGCGATAAGGACGGACTGCTGGAGGCCACCATGCGCCATGTGTTGCGATCCTTATGGCAAGGCACATCGCGCCGGCGCAAGGCCGCGAAGCCCGATGCGCGTTCGAAGCTGCGCGCGGTCGTCGCCGCGAACTTCGACGTCGAGCAAGTCAACGGACCGGTCATGAAGACGTGGCTCGCGTTCTGGTCCGAGAGCATGCACAAGGAACAACTGCGGCGCTTGCAATACGTGAATACGCGTCGTCTTTACTCGAACCTTTGCGCCGATTTCTCGCGCGTGCTGAGCCGCACCGCCGCGCGCCGCGCCGCGACGGGACTCGCGGCGCTGATCGACGGTCTGTGGTTGCGTGGCGCGCTCGCGGGCGAACCGTTCGATACGAAGAGCGCGCTGCGCGTCTCGTACGACTACATCGATCTCATGATCCAGCCACGCGACTGATCCCCACAACGCACTCAGGAGACGCAGGCGATGCCCCTTTTCGACGAGCAACGGCTTTACATCGGCGGCGAATATGTCGATGCGACGAGCGGCGAAACCTTCGAGACGTTCGATCCCGCCACGGGTGAAAGCCTCGCGCGCGTGCAGCAGGCATCGCAGGCCGACATCGACCGGGCGGTGCGGTCAGCGCAGGCCGCGCAGCAGGAATGGGCCGCGTTGACGGCGATGCAACGCTCGCGCATTCTGCGTCGCGCGGTGGACTTGCTACGCGCGCGCAACGACGAACTCGCCGCCCTCGAAACGCGTGATACGGGCAAGCCGATCGCCGAGACGCGCGCCGTGGATATCGTCACGGGCGCGGATGTGATCGAGTATTACGCGGGGCTCGCGACGGCCATAGAAGGCGAGCAGATACCGCTGCGCGAAGCGTCCTTCGTCTATACGCGGCGCGAGCCTATCGGCGTGTGCGCGGGCATCGGCGCGTGGAACTATCCGATACAGATCGCGTGCTGGAAGTCGGGGCCCGCGCTCGCGGCCGGCAACGCGATGATCTTCAAGCCGAGCGAAGTCACGCCCTTGAGTGCGTTGAAGCTCGCGGAAATCTACACGGAAGCGGGCGCGCCGCCGGGCTTGTTCAACGTGGTGCAAGGCGATGCCCGCGTCGGCGCGATGCTAGCGGAGCACGCGGGCATCGACAAGATATCGTTCACCGGCGGCATCGAGACCGGCAAGAAGGTGATGGCGCGCGCGGGCGGTTCCACGCTCAAGGACGTGACGATGGAGCTCGGCGGCAAGTCGCCGCTGATCGTCTTCGCCGACTCGAACCTCGAACGCGCCGCCGATATCGCGATGAGCGCGAACTTCTTCAGCTCGGGCCAGGTATGCACCAACGGCACGCGCGTGTTCGTCGAGCGCGGTGTCGTCGAGCAGTTCGAACGCCTGGTGCAAGAACGCGTGAAGCGCATTCGTATCGGCGCGCCGGAAAGTCCGGATACCAACTTCGGACCGCTTGTGAGCGCCGCGCAGATGCACAAGGTGCTCGGCTACATCGACGAAGGCAAGCGCGAAGGCGCGCGGCTCGTTGCAGGCGGCGAGCGTCTGACCGATGGCGCATTCGCTCGCGGCAATTACGTCGCGCCGACCGTCTTCGCGGATTGCCGCGACGACATGCGCATCGTGCAGGAAGAGATATTCGGACCGGTCATGTGCATTCTCCCCTTCGACGACGAGGCCGAAGTCATCGCCCGCGCGAACGATACGGTCTATGGCCTCGCGGCGGGCGTCGTGACCGAGAACCTGTCGCGCGCGCACCGCGTGGTGCATCGGCTGCATGCGGGCATCTGCTGGATCAATACGTGGGGCGAATCGCCTGCCGAGATGCCTGTTGGCGGATACAAGCAGTCCGGCATCGGTCGCGAGAACGGCATCGTCACCCTGCACGCCTATACGCGCATCAAGTCGGTTCAAGTGGAACTCGGACCGTATCAACCCGTGTTTTGAGGAGCATGCCGATGAGCGCGAAAGAGTTCGACTACATCATCGTCGGCGCGGGTTCGGCGGGCAACGTGCTCGCGTCCCGTCTAACCGAAGACGAAGACGTGACTGTGCTGCTGCTGGAAGCAGGCGGTCCCGATTACCGCTTCGATTTCCGCACGCAGATGCCGGCCGCGCTCGCGTATCCGCTGCAAGGGCGCCGTTATAACTGGGCCTACGAAACGGAGCCTGAGCCGCACATGAACAACCGCCGCATGGAATGCGGACGCGGCAAGGGGCTCGGCGGATCGTCGCTCATCAACGGCATGTGCTATATCCGCGGCAATGCGCTCGATTACGACAACTGGGCGTCGATGCCGGGGCTCGAAAACTGGAGCTACCTCGATTGCCTGCCGTATTTCCGCAAGGCCGAGACGCGCGATATCGGCCCGAACGAATACCACGGTGGGGACGGCCCGGTGCACGTGACGACGAGCAAGCCCGGCAACAATCCGCTCTTCGCCGCGATGGTCGAAGCCGGCGTACAGGCGGGCTATCCGCGCACGGACGATCTCAACGGCTATCAGCAAGAAGGCTTCGGCCCGATGGATCGCACCGTCACGGCGAACGGCCGGCGCGCGAGCACCGCGCGTGGCTATCTCGACCGCGCGAGGCATCGGGCCAATCTCACCATCGTGACGCATGCCGCAACGGACCGCGTGCTCTTTTCGGGCAAGCGCGCAATCGGCGTCGCGTATCTGCATGGCGGGCAGCGCGAGACGGCGCATGTGCGTCGCGAAGTGCTCGTATGCTGCGGTGCGATTGCGTCGCCTCAGTTGTTGCAACGCTCCGGCGTAGGGCCGTCTTCGTGGCTGAAGGAACTGGAGATCCCGTTGGTGCATCACTTGCCGGGCGTCGGCGAGAACCTTCAGGATCATCTGGAGATGTACATGCAGTACGCATGCAAGGAACCGGTGACGCTCTACCCTGCGCTGAAGTGGTGGAACCAGCCGGCTATCGGACTCGAATGGATGGTCAAGGGAACCGGCATCGGCGCGACGAATCATTTCGAAGCGGGCGGCTTCATCCGCACGCGCGACGACGATCTCTGGCCGAACATTCAGTACCACTTCCTGCCCGTCGCGATCAATTACAACGGCTCGAATCCCATCGAGATGCACGGCTTTCAGGCGCACGTCGGCTCCATGCGTTCGCCGAGCCGCGGCCGCGTGAAGCTCAAGTCGCGCGATCCAAACGCGCATCCGAGCATCCTGTTCAACTATATGGCCGATCCGCTGGACTGGCGCGAGTTCCGCGACGGAATCCGCATCACGCGGGACATCATGCGGCAGCCGGCGCTCGCGCGCTATCGCGGAGAAGAGCTGCATCCCGGCGCCGATGCAATGAGCGATAGCGAACTCGATGCCTTCGTGCGCGCGAAGGCGGAAACGGCATATCACCCTTCTTGCTCGTGCAAGATGGGCTATGACGACATGGCGGTCGTCGACGCCGAGGGACGCGTGCATGGCATGACCGGCCTGCGCGTCGTGGACGCATCGATCATGCCGCAGATCACGACGGGGAACCTGAACGCGCCGACCATCATGCTCGCGGAGAAGATCGCGGACCGCATCCGGGGCATCCCGCCGCTTCCTAAAGTCAATACTCCTTATTTTGTTGCTGACAGCGCCAAGAAACGGCAATTCCACGATCAACCCATCCAACTGGAGCAGCGATGAGACACTTCGTAGCCGGATTGACATGCACGTTCGCTATTGCTTTTGCCAGCAGCTTCGCCGTGAATGCGCAGGCGGCAGATCCGGCGAGCTGCCGCACTGTTCGCATGGCCGACATCGGCTGGACCGACATCGCCGCGACGACCGGGCTCACGACCAACGTCTTGCAGGGCTTAGGCTATGCGCCGTCGAAGATGATCGCCTCGGTTCCCATCACGTTCGCCGGCGTGAAGTCGAAACAGATCGACGCCTTTCTCGGCTATTGGTCGCCTTCCATGGACCCGGTCATCGAGCCGTTCGTCAAGTCCGGGTCTGTCAAGGTCGTGAACCCGCCTAACCTGACCGGCGCGAAATATACGTTGGCCGTTCCTGACTATGTTTATCAAGCGGGCATCAAAAGCTTCTCCGATATCGCGAAGAACGCGGACAAGCTGCAATACAAGATCTATGGAATCGAGCCGGGCAACGACGCGAATATTCTCATCGACAAGATGATCAAGGCCAATCAGTACGGTCTCGGCAAGTTCAAGCTCGTGGAATCCAGCGAGGCGGGCATGCTCGTGCAGGTGAACCGGGCGATTCAGAACAAGGAGTGGATCGTTTTCCTCGGCTGGGAACCGCATCCGATGAATGTGCGAATGAAGATCAACTACTTATCGGGCGGTGATGACGTGTTCGGCCCAAACTACGGTGAAGCGAAGGTGTACACGGTGCAGCCGACCGACTACGCGACGCGATGCCCGAACGCGGCGAAGCTCTTTTCGAACCTTCGCTTCAGTACCGCGATGGAGAATCAGATCATGACTCACATCATGGACAAGGAAGACCCGAACAAGGCCACGCTCGATTGGCTGAAGGCCAACCCTTCCATTCTCGACGGCTGGCTCGCGGGCGTGACGACGATCGACGGAAAGCCGGGACTGCCCGCGGTCAAGGCTTATCTGGCGAACCACTGAGACGCGAACAGACTCATCGCCCAGAAGCGGCAGTTCGACTGCGGACTAAAACAATGAGTGCTGCTGGCGATTCGATTCGCCAGCAGCTTGCATTCGACGACCAAGCCCTGAGCAACTCATGACCCATGAAAAGGCGTCGGCCTATGGCGCATTGTTCGTAGCGATACTGCTCGAGATCGGCGCAACGACTTGCCTGCAGAGGTCCGAACAGTTCACCAAGCTCGTCCCGACGTTCGCAATGGCTTGCCTTTATCTGGGCGCGTTCTATTTTCTCTCGATCGTGCTGAAGACGATTCCCGTCGGACTGGCTTACGCCATCTGGAGCGGGCTAGGCATCGTGCTCATTTCGTGCATCAGCATCTTCGTGTTCCATCACAAGCTGGACGCGGCCGCCTTTCTCGGTCTTGCGCTGATCGTAGTGGGCGTCGTCATCATCAATGTCTTTTCGAAGGCGAGCGTGCATTGAGCGTTGGCTATTTGAAATAGCTCAAAGGTCACGCCGCTTTAGCCCCGGCAGCATGCGCGTCAATACCGCATCGCGCACGACCCAGTGATGGAACAACGCGGCGGCCGCATGCGCCGCCGCGAGCACGATGATCGCCCAGCCGATGAACTCGTGCGCTTCGCCGATGTTGTGATGCGCCACTTTGCTGAACGGTTCGAACGGCGGCAGGATCAGAAGGCCGAAGAAGCTCATCGACTCGTCTGCCGACCATCTCAACACGAAGCCCAGCACGGCTTCGGAAACCAGCAACGCATACAGCAGATAGTGCACGCCCTTGGCCGCGAGTTCCGCCCATCCTGACGAGGCAATGGGCGCCTGATGTCCGGGCGACACGCGCCACAGAATGCGCGCGATGATCACCGCCGACAACGTAATGCCGAAGGACATATGCGCGACGATCAAAAGATGCCGTGTCGGCCGGGGCGTGAAACCCCACACCTGAGAGAGAATGAACTGAGCCAGCACGAGAACGGCGGTCAGCCAGTGCAGCGTGATGGACACGCGGTCGTACGAGGTTCTGTCGTCGCCGGCCGCGATTCGCGTTGCCGTCATGGCGGGATTCGAAGGTTGCTTGCGTTGCATCGTTCAATGTTCGGCAAAGAGATAAGGGAAGACTGGCGAGTTCGTCAGACGGCGACGCCCTCGGGATCGCAAGATAACAGATAAGCTGTGAAACTCCCGCGACTGCGCGAATGAGCCTCAGAGTCTGTTACGCCGCTGCTTAAGGCTCGCTTAACGCCGTGGCTGCACGCACGAATGCAAACCATTGCCATTCTTGGTCAGCGCGCACTTGAGGGCTTTTCGCGCCCGCGTCGCGCGCTGGCGATACAGTTGTGCTTCTGATCCGCAGGCACTCCGTCATGGCATCAAAACAAGAATTGAAGCGGTATCGCGCCAATCTTGCCGATGAACTGCACAGCGCGGCACTCTACGAGACGCTCGCGCGCGTCGAAGCGCGAGCCGACCGCAAGCGCATTTTCGCGGAACTCGCGGCCTCTGAAAAGCAGCACGCGCAAGTGTGGGCGGACAAGCTCAGAGCCAATCACGAACGCGCTCGCACGGGACCGGCGCTGAAAACCGCCTTGATGCAGGGGCTGGTTCATGTGTTCGGCGCGCGCTTTGTGCTGCCGACGCTGGCTGCATCCGAGTTCGCGGACCGAAACAAATACGCGGGCAACCCCGATACCGCAACCATGTCAGCCGACGAACACCGTCACGCGAACGTCGTGCAGTCGCTAGCGAATGAGGGTAAGAAAGCCGCGACGAAAGGCGCTGAAATCGCGGATGCGGAGTCGTGGCACCGGGGCGTCTCATCCGGCAACGATCTGCGCGCAGCGGTGCTCGGCGCAAACGACGGTCTCGTGTCCAACTTCTGCCTCATCATGGGCGTGGCCGGCGCGAGCGCGCCCAACCGGGCCATTCTGTTGACTGCGCTGGCGGGCATTATCGCGGGCGCGTGTTCGATGGCGCTCGGCGAGTGGCTATCGGTCACGAACGCGCGTGAACTCGCCCGGACACAAATGCAACGCGAAGCGGACGAACTCGAACACACGCCGGAAGCCGAAGAGCATGAGCTTCGCATGATCTATCGGGCGAAGGGGCTGGATGGCGAGGAAGCAAGCCGCGTCGCGTCACAGATCATGCGCGACAAAGACAAGGCGCTCGATGCGCTCACGCGCGAAGAACTCGGCCTCGACCCGGCCGAACTCGGCGGCAATCCGTGGTCCGCGGCCGCCGTATCGTTCTGCCTGTTCTCGGCGGGAGCCGTGTTTCCCGCGATGCCGTTCCTGTGGTCCTCGGGACGCCCTGCGATCGTTCAATGCATCGCACTGAGCATACTGGCGCTCGCGGCCATCGGCATGTTCACGTCTCTATTCAATGGCCGAAGCACCGTCTTCTCCGCCGCGCGTCAGATCCTGATCGGGCTTGCCGCCGCTGCATTCACATTCGGCGTCGGACATCTACTCGGGGTCTCGGTCTCCTGAAACCTGTCCTCACTGCGCCCTGAGCAACGCGGACACATGCACCGAACGCGTCTCTTCCGCGATATCGAGCGCCGTCTTGCCGCGATCATCGCGCAGATCGCGATTCGCGCCGCGCGCAAGCAGCATCGATGCGGTGGCCGCCTGATCGTAGCCCGCTGCCCACATGAGCGCGGTCAGATGGTTGTGATACGCGGCGTTGACGTCGACACCCGCATCGAGCAGACGCTGCACAATCGCCGTCTGTCCGCGCCCCGCAGCATATTCCATTGCGGTCTTGCCGACGCGATCGGTCGCTGCCGTATCGGCGTGATGCGCGATGAGCAGCGCCGCGATTTCATCGTTGCCGTCGAACGCGACGGCCATCATTGGCGTAATGCCTTGCACGTCGGCCTGATTCACGTTCGCGCCGCGCTCGATCAGCATGCGCGCAAGCGGCGTCATGCCTCGCTTGCATGCGCTGATAAGTGGCGTGTCGCCGATGCGGTTGCGTGAATCGATCTTCGCGCCCTGATCGAGCATCTGCGCGACGGCCTGCGCATCGCCATTGCGCGTCGCGATCAGCAGCCGTTCGTTGAGCGCGTAGACGTCGGTGTCGGCGCGCGCTTGCGGCATGACCGTGAGCGCCGCGCACGCCAGAAGGAAGTTGCCTGTGAATCGCAGCGTCATTGCAGATTGGCGACGTAGTTCGCGAGATTCTCGATATCCGCGTCGGTCAGGTTCTTGGTCACGCTCGTCATGTTGCCTGCATCGTTCGTGCGCTTCTTTTCGCGGAAGTCCTGCAACTGCTTCACGATATACGCATACTGCTGGCCGGCCACGCGCGGTATCTCGTTCTGGCCTTTGAAGCCGCCGAGATGACACATGGTGCAGAGCACTTCGTCGGACTTCTTCTTGCCTGCTTCCACTTTCACCGGGTCCGCCTTGAAGTCGGTTGGCGCGAGCGTCTGCGCGGCAAAGTAGTCGGCGAGATCATGCATGTCTTCCGATGAAAGATTCGCCGCCATCGGCGACATGCGCGGGTCGCTGCGGCGGCCCGCCTTGAAGTCGCGCAGTTGCAGAAAGATATAGCGCGACGACTGCCCCGCGAGCGACGGATAATCGCCGCTCGTCGAATTGCCGTTCTGACCATGACACGCCGCGCACACGGCGGCTTTCGCTGCGCCCGCCTGCGCATCCGCATGCGCGAGACTAGGCAGCGAAAGCGCCACGCACGCGACGATCGCGGCGGTCTTGCACATCCTCGGAAGCATCATCATCGGCAACACGCTCAAGGCAACGCAAACACGAGCAGGCTGTTGCCGCGCTTGAAGTCGAGTTGCGTATTGCCGCCCGCCGCGACCGCGATGTATTGCTTGCCGTTCACCATGTACGACACGGC
The DNA here is from genome assembly GCF_017220215.1 of Caballeronia sp. M1242. NCBI lineage: Bacteria > Pseudomonadati > Pseudomonadota > Betaproteobacteria > Burkholderiales > Burkholderiaceae > Caballeronia > Caballeronia sp. M1242. Next base: position 369,975 of record NZ_CP071131.1, read on the forward strand.
CGGCGCGTTCACGCCCGCGCCGCACCGAAACTCCCACAGCTTGCGGCCCGTGGAGGCGTCGAACGCGCGGAAAAGACCATTGCCCTCGCCGTTGAACACGAGCCCGCCCGCGGTCGCGAGCACGCCGCCGATCAATGGCTGATCCGTCTTGTATCCCCACGCGATCTTGCCTGTATCGACATTCACCGCGACGAGCCTGCCCCATTGCTGCTCGCCCGGAATGGTCTTGAACGCGCCGCCGAGCCACAGCTTGCCGCCGGGATACGCTGCGTCTTCGACCTGATATGTCATCGGCTGATGCAGGTTCGCCGCATAGGCCATGCGCGTCTGCGGATTGAACGCCATGGGCGACCATTCGACACCGCCGTTCGCGCCGGGCAACATGCGCGCGCCGGTCGGAGTCGGCAGCGTCCACACGCCCTCTTGCGGGATCATCGCTTCGGAAATGCGAATGATGTGTCCGTCGCGGCGATCATGCACGTACACGAAGCCTGTCTTGCCGCCATGAATGATGGCGGGCACCATCTGCCCGTTCTTGTCCTTCACGTCGATGAGAATGGGCGGGCTGACTGCATCCAGATCCCATACGTCATGCGCAATGTACTGGTAGTGCCACTTGTACTTGCCCGTATCGAGATCGATGGCGACGAGCGAATCGGTATAGAGATTGTCGCCGGGACGAATCGCGCCATAGAGGTCGGGCGAGGGATTGCCGGCAACGAAATACACAGTGCGCGTCGCGCGATCCACCGCGGGCGCCATCCACACGCCGCCGCCGAGCGTCTTTTCGAAGTCCCGGCCTTTGTCCGCGAGCGTCTTCTTCTCCGCGTCGATATCGCGCTTCATGTTGCGGCCAACCGCGTCGTTCTCGGCCCAGACACCTTCGCTGCCGGAATCGGGAATCGTGTAGAACGTCCAGAGCAGTTGACCTGAATTCGCGTCGAATGCTTTCACGAAGCCGCGTATGCCGTACTCGCCGCCGTTCGTGCCGATCAGCACTTTGCCGTCCACGACGACGGGCGCCATCGTTTCGGAGTAGCCGTCTTCAGGGTCCGCAATCTGCGACGACCAGACGAGATTGCCCGTCTTCGCGTCGAGCGCGACGAGCTTGGCGTCGAGCGTGCCCATATAGAGCCGGTCGCCCGATATCGCGACGCCGCGATTATTCGGCCCGCAGCAGAAGGTCGTCACCGGTCCCATCTTGTGCTTGTAATGCCAGAACTCCTTGCCGGTGACGGCGTCGATGGCATAGACGTGGTTATACGACGTCGTGAGGAACATGACGCCGTTGGACACGATCGGCGCCGTTTCCATCGACTCCATGACGGCCGTCTGGAAGATGAAAGCGGGCCTCAGCTTCGCCACGTTCGAGCGATTGATCTGACTGGCCGGCGCATAGCGCGTTTCGGAATACGATCCGTTTGAATGCAGCCACGATGCGCTGTCGTTCGCGGCGGCATCGAGCTGCGCTTGCGATATGGGCCGTAACGAAGCAGGAACGGGCGCGGATTCCGTCGTGTTGGTGTTCTGGATCTCGTCCGCCGCGCGGGCGGGAAGCGCTGTCGATGTTCCCCAAGCGCCGATGCAGACTGCTATCGAACCAAGCAAAACGCGGGAATAGCCTGTCATGACGTCTCCCTATTCGTTTTCGTTCTTCGCGTGTGGGTCGGCCGTGTCGGCCGTGAGCGGCCTCATGAATCGCCCGGAACCCGGAGAAAGCATAGGCAATTTAACGAGCTACTTCCAGAACGCGATGATGCGCAAAGCGCGGTGGCGCTCTTTGCGGAGATCGCTGTAAAGACTGGCTATTCGGTTCCCGCTTTTGCTTTTCCGTCACCGGTGCCTTGACTGGTGCCCGGTGTCACCGGCTGCATGCCGCCTGCCGAGCCTTGCGCGGCCGGACGCGCGTTGCCTGCTGAAGTGTCGGCGGTGCCGCCAGGCGTGGCGGGCTGCATGCCGCCTGCTGATCCCTGCCCGCTGACGCGACCGCTCGCCTTGCCCGTATCGACGGAAGACGCTGCATCGCCGGTTCCTGCTGCGTACGCGAGCCCGAAAAACCCCAGCGTAAGCGCGCATAGACACGCCTTCAACAACAGCGGTTTCATTGCAGTCTCCCAGAGTGAGTCGGGGCACGCTTTGACTTGCCGATGCGGTCCATAAAGTCGCAGTGTCGCAATCGGCCGGATCCAGTATGCATCATTGGCGGCGCGTCGAGCATGGTGTTTCCCCGACCCGCAACACGGCGCGCAGCGTGCGGGACGTGTCTGACGAAAGCGCGTCGCGGCGTGTCGTTGCTGTGATGCGCGAGCGCATCGCGTCGTACACTGATCGAATACGCCGACACCGCGAGGACATCATGAGCAAAACGCAGGATGCCAAGAAGGCACAGAAAAAAGCCGCCACCAAAACGCCAAAAGAAAAGAAGCAAGCGAAGAAGCTCAAGAAGGAGGCAGCGAAGCGGCAGTGAGTTCGACGTTGCGTCACCGCTGTGAGAAGGCAATGCGTAACCGCGTTTCGAACGCTCGTTCTTGAAATGGAATGTCTCAACGCTTGCCGATTCTGACCAATCGATAAATCGTAGTCGCTCGCCTCCTCAACACACCTATCGCAGACGTCCATCGCTACGGCGCGTCGAGGGAATGTCTGCACGCTTCAAATTACGTTTGAATGCGCTCGCTGCCGTCAAAAGTCTTTCACGACGCTTCAGCCGGTGACGCGTTCACGCCTTAAGGCTGCCGTGCCGGATATATCACACTGTGACGAATTTTCAACGTTTTGAAAAAGCGCACAACGGGCTGTTCCGATCCTCGCGGTGTGAATCAAGAAGAGAATGGCGCCTCTTCTGTCCAATGCACGAACGGATGAATCCTCGCGCGCCGTGCTCGTCGGTAAATCGCGTTCGGTAGCCCCACGCGCCAACGGCACGTTCGTTGCGTCCAGCTAGACACCAACCCTGTCACCGCGTCATCGCACCGGCGAATCTCGACGTAAGGTGACACCGATCGCATCCTTTTCCCGGAGAATCAAATGACGAGCCCGACGGTGGGTGACTTCCTTGTCGACCGCCTCTACGCCTGGGGCGTGCGCCGCATATACGGCTATCCCGGCGACGGCATCAACGGCGTATTCGGCGCGCTGAACCGCGCCAACGGAAAGATCGAATTCATTCAGGCGCGCCACGAGGAAATGGCCGCCTTCATGGCCTCCGCGCACGCGAAGTTCACGGGCGAACTCGGCGTGTGCATCGCGACTTCGGGACCGGGCGCCTCGCACCTGCTCACCGGTCTCTATGATGCCCGCATGGATCACATGCCCGTGCTCGCCATTTGCGGGCAACAGGCGCGCGCTTCGCTCGGCGGTCACTATCAACAAGAGCTCGATTTGTCCGCGATGTTCAAGGACGTCGCGGGCGCCTTCGTGCAGCAGGCGAGCGTGCCCTCGCAAATCCGACATCTCGTCGATCGCGCGATTCGCACCGCGCTCGGCGAACGCAGGGTGACCGCGCTTATTCTGCCGAACGATTTGCAAGACCTCGATTACGAACCGCCCGGCCGCAAGCACGGCACGGTGCATTCGGGCGTCGGCTATCGCGCGCCGAAGACGGTGCCTTACGCCGACGATCTGCAACGCGCCGCCGATGTCCTCAACGCGGGCAAGAAGGTCGCGATCCTTGTCGGCGCAGGCGCGCTGCAAGCCACGGACGAAGTCATCGCCGTCGCCGAAAAGCTCGGCGCGGGGGTTGCGAAGGCGCTGCTCGGCAAGGCCGCGCTGCCCGACGATCTTCCCTTCGTGACCGGCTCCATCGGTCTGCTCGGCACGGAGCCGAGCTACAAGATGATGACCGAATGCGACACGCTGCTCATGATTGGCTCGGGCTTTCCGTACTCGGAGTTCCTGCCGAAGGAAGGCGCGGCGCGCGGCGTGCAGATCGACCTGAAGGCGGACATGCTTTCCATCCGCTATCCGATGGAAGTCAATCTCGTCGGCGATAGCGCCGAAACGCTGCGCGCGCTCTTGCCCATGCTGCAACAGAAGGCGGATCGCGCATGGCGCGAAGGCATCGAAGGCTGGATGGCCGATTGGTGGAAAAAGCTCGAAAAGCGCGCGCTGGAGCCGGCGACGACAGGCGTGAATCCGCAGCGCACGGTGTGGGAACTGTCGCCGCGCGTGCCGGCCAACGCCATCGTCACAAGTGATTCGGGGTCCTGTGCAAATTGGTATGCGCGCGATTTGAAGGTCAAGCGCGGCATGATGTGCTCGCTGTCTGGCGGCCTCGCTTCGATGGGCGCGGCGGTGCCGTATGCGATCGCGGCGAAGTTCGCGCATCCGGAGCGGCCCGTGATCGCGCTCGTCGGCGATGGCGCCATGCAGATGAACAACATGGCCGAGCTCATCACGGTCGCGAAGTACTGGAAGCAGTGGTCCGATCCGCGCTGGATCTGCATGGTGCTCAACAACGAAGACCTGAATCAGGTCACGTGGGAACAACGCGTGATGAACGGCGACCCGAAGTTCGAAGCATCGCAGAACATTCCGTCCGTGCCCTATCACCGCTTCGCGGAGTTGATCGGCTTGCGCGGCTTTTATGTGGACGACGCCGAGCGCATGGCCGCCGTGTGGGACGACGCACTGGCATCGGACCGGCCTGTCGTGATCGAAGTGAAGGCGGACCCGAACATCGCGCCGCTGCCGCCGCACATCACGCTGCAACAGGCGAAGGCATTCGCCACGACGCTCTTCGAAGGCGATCCGAACGAACGCAGCATCATCGTCGATACGGCGAAGCAGGTGTTGGGCGCGGTGCTGCCGGGGCACAAGGACGAGTAGACGGGGCCGCGCCATGCATCTCACCAAACGCGAAGCGCCGATCGAAGCCGTTCGAGCACGCGCCTATACGATCCCGACCGATCGTCCTGAAGCAGACGGCACCTATGCGTGGAACTCGACGACGCTCGTCGTCGCCGAGGTCAGCGCTGCGGGCAAGACGGGCATCGGCTACACGTATAACGATGCGAGCGCGGCGAAGCTGGCAGAAGCGACGCTCGCGCCGACGCTCATCGGCGAAGACGCGTGGAATGTCGATGCGCTCTGGTTGCGCATGCAGCAGCGCGTGCGCAACATCGGGCGTTCGGGGCTCGCGGCCAGCGCCATCTCCGCGCTGGACTGCGCGCTTTGGGATGTGAAGGCGCGCCTGCTCGACATGCCGCTCGCGCGTTTGCTCGGGGCCATGCGCGATCGCGTTCCCATCTACGGCAGCGGCGGGTTCACGACCTACACGGACGATGAGATTCGCGGGCAACTCGGCGGCTGGGTGCACGAAGACGGATGCCGCTGGGTGAAGATCAAGATCGGCACGGAGCCTTCGCGCGACCCGCATCGCGTGGCGGTGGCACGTGAAGCCATCGGAGATGCAGCGGGCCTTTTCGTCGATGCGAACGGCGCATTCGATCGCAAGCAGGCGCTTTTCTTTGCCGAGCAGTTCGCGCAATACGGCGTGGAATGGTTCGAAGAGCCGGTGTCATCGGACGATATCACGGGCCTCGCGTTGCTGAGAGACGCGCTTCCCGCGCACATGGAACTGGCTGCGGGCGAATACGGCTACACGCTCGACGACTTCCGCGCGCTGCTCGCGCAACACGCCGTCGATGTGCTGCAAGCCGATCTCACGCGCTGCGGGGGCGTCACGGGCTTCTTGCGCGTGGCCGCGCTATGCGATGCCTTTCATGTGCCGCTGTCCGCGCATTGCGCGCCCGCGCTGCATCTGCACGCGGCCTGCGCCGCGCCGCGCTTGCGGCATCAGGAATGGTTTCACGATCACGTTCGCATCGAGTCGATGCTGTTCGACGGCGCGCCGCGCGCCCACGAAGGCGCCATTGCGCCGGACTGGTCGCGGCCGGGCTGCGGGCTCGATTTCAGGCATGCGGACGCGCACCGGTATGCGGTTTAGAACGAACGGCATTCGACATCAAATGACGCAAACCAGAATGATCGACATCGCCATCGGCTGCGGCGTCGCGGCGGCGGGACTTGCCATCGCGCGGCTCGGCGGTCGCGAAATGCATCGCTCGAAAAAGCAGACGCACATCGACACGGCGCGCACGTTCAACCATAGCTCGGCGCTGCTCGCCCTTTCCGTCCTCGCGGATAGCGCGATGGAGCACTATCGCGGCTCCTTCGACAACCCGGCCATGTACACGCCGCTCGTCGTCTCGACGCTTTCGCTGCTCGCCGGACTGCACGGTGGATCCGACCGCGAGCCAGCACGGCATCCCGTGCGCGATTCGGTGTATATCGGCGCGGCGCTCGCGGGCATCGCGGGGACCGGGTTCCATCTGTACAACATCACGAAGCGTCCCGGCGGATGGAGCTGGCACAACCTCTTCTATGCCGCGCCCATCGGCGCGCCCACGGCGCTTCTGCTTTCCGGCGCGCTCGGCGCGGTGTCCGAACGATTGCGCGACGAGCCCGCGCACGAGCCGCGTCTTTTCGGCATGCCGGCCGGACAGGCGCTCGCGCTCGTCACGAGCGCGGGGCTCGTCGGCACGCTCGGCGAAGTCGCGCTGCTGCATTTTCGCGGCTCGTTCCAGAACCCGGTCATGTATGCGCCGATCGTCATTCCGCCGGTCGCCTCCGCCCTGCTTCTCAATACCGCGCTCGCCGCGCCGCGCGAACGCCCGCTCACGCGGCTATGGCTGCGCATCACGACGGCGCTCGGCTTCATCGGCGTCGGCTTTCATGCACGCGGCGTCGCGCGCAATCGCGGCGGCTGGCGCAACTGGAGTCAGAACCTGTTCAACGGGCCGCCGCTGCCCGCGCCGCCGAGTTTCTCCGCGCTCGCGCTCGCGGGGCTCGCCGCGCTTCGACTGCGGGAGACCGAAAAATGACCACGCTGCCCCGCTATCCCGCCTACGACGTGATGAACAAGCGCGACACGCCCTCGTGGGACGACGTGACGCGCCAGGTCATCGACAAGCGGCTCGCCACGCCGCACGGCCCGCGATTCTTCGATGCCGTCGAATGGCGCGCGCTCTGTGCGTTGTGCGCGTGCATCGTGCCGCAGGACCGCGAGCGGCCCGCTGTGCCGGTGGCTTCGCTCGTCGATGCGCGCTTGGCCGAGAACACCGGCGACGGCTATCGCGACGCGCGCCTGCCGCCGATGCGCGATGCCTGGCGCATCGGCCTGCATGCGCTCGATGCCGAAAGCCGCGCGCGCCATGAACTGCCGTTCGCGAGCATCGACGATGACGCGCAACACGCGCTGATCGACGACATGCAGCACGGCAAGCTCGACCGCGCCGAGTGGCAAGGCATGCCGCCCGCTGTCTTCTTCGCGGATCGCGTGCTGCACGACATCTGCGGGATGTATTACGCGCATCCGCACGCATGGAGCGAGATCGGCTTCGGCGGGCCGGCCAATCCACGCGGCTACGTGCGCATGGTGGCCAACCGCCGCGATCCGTGGGAAGCCGCCGAAGCAAAGCCCGGCCACGAAGACGATGCACGCAAGGAGAACGCCCGTGTCCGCTGAATCGCCGAAGGACGCCGAGCACTTTCCGCGCGGCAAAAACGGGCGCGCGCCCGACGTATTCCACTCCGGCGCATGGGTTCCGATGCGCGAATATCCGCAAGACGAAGCGGTCGATTTCGCGATCGTCGGCACGGGCGCGGGCGGCGGCACGCTCGCATGTCGTCTCGCGGAGAAAGGCTTCAAAGTAGTCGCGTTCGATGCCGGCGCGTGGTGGCGTCCGCTCGAAGAATTCGCATCCGACGAGACGCATCAGGGCAAGCTCTTCTGGACCGACGACCGCATCTGCGACGGCGAAAACCCGCTCAAGCTCGGCAACAACAACAGCGGCAAGGCGGTTGGCGGCAGCACCGTCCACTTCGCCATGGTGTCGCTGCGCTTTCGGCCGGAGTGGTTCAAGTCGCGCACGCTGCTCGGCTACGGCGCGGACTGGCCGGTGGACTGGCGCGAGATGTGGCACTACTACGCGCAGGTGGAAGACGCGCTGAAGATCGCGGGACCGGTGAACTATCCGTGGGGACCGAAACGTCCGCGCTATCCGTATCGGCCGCACGAACTGAACGCAGCCGGGCTCGTGCTCGCGCGCGGCTGCGAGGCGCTCGGCATCGACTGGTCGCCTACGCCGCTCGCCACCGTGTCCGCGCCGCGCGGCGAGGCGCATCCGTGCGTGTATCGCGGCTTCTGCGTGTCGGGTTGCGCCACCAACGCGAAGCAGAGCGCGCTCGTCACGTGGATACCGCGGGCCGTGCGCGCAGGCGCGGAGATTCGCGACCTCGCGATGGTCGGGCGTATCGTGATGGGCGACGACGGACGCGCGACCGGCGTCGAATACATGCGCGAAGGACAATGGCAGTTCCAGCGCGCGCGCAACGTCGTGGTGGCGGGCTATGCGATCGAAACGCCGCGCCTGCTCTTGATGTCCGCCACGGACCGTTATCCCGATGGTCTCGCGAACAGCTCCGGCCTCGTCGGCAAGAACCTCATGGTGCAGATGAATCAGGCCGTCTGGGGAACGATGGAAGAAGAAGTGCGCTGGTACAAGGGCCCGCCTTCGCTTGCGCTCACCGAGCACTGGAATTACGAGGACAAGGGCAAGGACTTTTTCGGCGGCTATTGCTACATGAGTCAGGGCCCGTTGCCCGTCGCGTGGGCGTCGGTGCAGAACGGGCGTGGGCTCTGGGGCCAACAGTTGCTCGACGAAATGCAGAAGTACAACCATCAAGCGGGGTTGAAGATCGTCGGCGAGACCATGCCGCAAGAGCGCAACCGCGTGACGCTCGCCGATGAAAAAGACCAGTACGGTTTGCCGGTCGCGCGCGTGACCTATTCGCTGTGCGATAACGACAAGCGCCTCGTCGCGCATTCGCTCGACTTCATGAGTGTCGCGCTCGAAGCGGCCGGCGCGCGCGATGTCTGGCGCGAAACGGACGACACGTGCCATCTGAACGGCACCGCGCGCATGGGCAACGATCCCGCGACGAGCGTCGTCAACGCGGACTGCCGAAGCTGGGACATCGACAATCTCTGGATATGCGACGGCTCGGTGTTTCCGACAGTCGGCGGCGTGAACCCGTCGTTGACGATACAGGCCATCGCCATGCGCACCGCCGACAGGATCGAGGCGCTTGCGGCACGCGGCGAACTGTAGACGACAATGGATCTGCTCAAGGACATCTTCGGCACGCAGGGACACGTCACGGTGCTACAGGAATGCGCCCGGGCGGCGATCGTGTTTTGCTGGGGATTGTTTCTCGTGCGAGTCGCCGGGCGCAGAATCTTCGGACGATGGGCGGCGCTCGACATCGTGGTGGCGATCATCGTCGGGTCCAACTTGAGCCGGGCCGTCACCGGAAACGCGCCGCTCACCGGCACGCTCGTCGCAACGGCGTTCATGATCGCGGCGCACTGGGTGGTCGCCCATCTTGCCTCGCGCTACCGGCTGTGGACGTTCATTGCGGAGGGCAGTCCCATTACGTTGTTCTGGCAGGGCAAGCCATGCGAAAAAGCACTCATGCGATACGGCGTGTCCGAGAATGACATCAACGAGGCGCTGAGCGAGAACGGCGTCGACGACGTGAAAGACGTGCAGAAAATCACGCTCGAACCCAGCGGAAAGATCAGCGTGTCGAAGCAGAAAACGAAGTAGTAGAAGACGAATGCGAACGGCTTGCGCGGACCGCGATGCGGAACGACGCTTGCTTATGTCACGACGTGATATTGGTCCCCCCAGGAGCGCGCAGATGAGCAAAGAAGCCAAGAACCCATCGTATCCTTTCGCTTCTGGCGGGTGGGGATCGATGAAAGCGGTCGCCACGATCCTCATGCAGGAGAAAGTGCCGATCAAGGACAGCGCGATCCTGCTCAAGCAGAACAAGCCCGACGGCTTCATGTGCGTGAGCTGCTCATGGGCGAAGCCCGCGGATCCGCATACGTTCGAATTCTGCGAAAGCGGCGCGAAGGCCACTGCCTGGGATACGACCGCCAAGCGAATGACGCCCGAGTTCTTCGAACTGCACACCGTTAAGCAATTGCTCAACTGGCACGATCACGATCTCGAAGAAGCAGGACGTCTGACCGCGCCCATGCGCTACGACGCAGCCACGGACAAGTACACGGAAGTCACCTGGCAGCAGGCGTTCGACGAGATCGGCAAGGAGCTGAACGCGCTGGACCCGGAGACCGTCGTCTTCTACGCGTCAGGGCGCGCCTCGCTCGAAACTGCATACATGTACCAGCTTTTCGCGCGCATGTACGGCTGCAACAATTTGCCGGATAGCTCGAACATGTGTCACGAGAGTTCGAGCGTCGGTCTGAAGGAAGCGATCGGTGTCGGCGTCGGGACCATCACGCTCGAAGACTTCGAGAAGACGGATCTCATGTTCTTCTTCGGCCAGAACGTCGGCACGAATAGCCCGCGCATGCTGCACCAGTTGCAGGACGCGCGCAAACGCGGCGTGCCGATCATCACGTTCAATCCGCTTCGCGAGCCGGGTCTCGTCTCCTTCGCGAATCCTCAGTCGCCCGTGGAGATGCTGACGCCCAAGGAAACGCAGATCAGCACGCAATATCATCAGTTGAAGACCGGCGGCGATACGGCTGCCATTCTCGGCATCTGCAAGGCAGTGATCGAGGCCGATGACCGCGCACAGGCCGAAGGCACGGAACGCGTGCTCGATGTCGCGTTCATCGAGGAACACACGACCGGCTTCGAAGAATTCGCGGCCTGCGCGCGTCAGACCGAATGGAGCGAAATCGAACGAATCAGCGGACTGCCGCGCTCCGCGCTGCTCGAAGCGGCCAATGAGTACATGAAAGCGAAGGCCGTGATGGCGCACTACGGCATGGGCCTCACGCAGCACAGGCTCGGCGTGCAGAACGTACGCATGCTATGCAACCTCCTCTTTCTGCGCGGCAACGTCGGTAAGCCGGGTGCTGGGCCTTCGCCGATACGCGGCCACTCCAACGTGCAGGGGCAGCGTACGGTCGGCATCACGGAGAAGCCTGAACTTGCGCCGCTCGATCAGCTCGCGAAGCAGTTCTCGTTCGAGCCGCCGCGAAAGAAAGGCATGAATACCGTCGAAGCATTCGAGGCGATGGTGAAGGGCAAAGTGAAGGCGGTCTTCAATCTCGGCGGCAATCTCGTGCGTTCGGTGCCGGACCGGTTGCAGACGGAGCCCGCGTGGTCGAACCTGCGCCTCACGATCAACGTGGCCACGAAGCTCAACCGCAGTCACCTCGTGCATGGCGAGATATCGTATGTGCTGCCGTGCCTGAGCCGTATCGAGTTTCATCGCACGCGACTGGGCGATCAGGCGGTCTCGATGGAAGACAGCACGGGCTGCATGCACGGCTCGAAGGGCGTGACCGAACCGGCAAGCGAGAAAGCGCGAGCCGAGCAATTCATCGTCGCGGGCATCGCGAAGGCGACGCTCGGCTCGCGTTCGACAGTCGATTGGGACGCGTGGAGCGACGACTATTCGCTCGTCCGAAACGAGATTGCGACGACGTATCCCGAGACGTTCCATGACTTCAACGAACGCATGTGGGAGCCGGGCGGCTTTCATCGGCCGCTACCCGCTTGCGAACGCGTGTGGCAAACGAAGTCGGGCAAAGCGGAATTCATGACGCCGAACTCGCTCGTCGAGGACCCTGACATGCCCGAGAAGGCGCCGGAGGCATTGCGGCTCATGACCTTGCGCAGCGACAGCCAGTTCAACACGACCATCTATAACCTCGACGACCGGTTCAGAGGCGTGAAGGATTCCCGCATGGTTATCCTGATGAACGAGGCCGACATCACGAAGCATCATCTGAAGGAAGGCCAGGAAATCACCTTGCAGACCATTGCAGACGACGGCATCGACCGCCGGCTGTCGGGGCTGAAGATCAAGGCGTATGCGATTCCCGAAGGCTGCATCGGCGGCTATTACCCGGAATGCAATGTGTTGCTGCCGCTCTGGCATTACGCCGAGGAAAGCAAGGTGCCGGGCGCGAAGTCGATTCCGGTGCGTATTGTTTGAATCAGGTTTGATTCAGGCGTCGCTGATCTGAGCGGCCCGCGTGCGTCACCGCGCACGCAGGCCGCTTCTCATTGATGGATCTTCGAGCGAAGGCGCTCGACCTCGCGGTCCGAGACCGGCGCCGCGTGATTGCCCCATGTCCCACGAACGAAGCTGACGACCTGAGCGATCTGAGCGCTCGTCAGTTGGCCATGAAAGCCCGGCATCTTTTGCGGCGCAGGCCCTGTGTCCGTCTCCGGGCTCTTGCTGCCCTCGATCACGATGCGCATGACCGATGTCGGATCTTCCGCCAGCACGAGCGGGTTGCCGGCGAGCGCTGCCACCTTGCCCGGCTGACCTTTGCCGTCCGCCTGATGACAGCGCGCGCAGAACGATAGATAGACGCCCGCGCCCGGACGCTCCGCTTCGCCGGTCTGAATGCTGCGCGCCGTCTGTACCTTCGCATGCTCGTTGTTGGCGTAACTGCCGTAGGTCTGCTGAGGAGGCAGTGACTTCAGATAAGTTGCGATCGCATGCAGGTCGGCATCGGTCATGTACTGCGTGCTGTCCCCGATGACCGGCGCCATGGCCCCGAAAGCAATCGCGCCTGCGCCGTGACCTGTACGCAGGAAATCGACGATGTCCTGCGCAGTCCAGCGCCCTAATCCGCTGCCCGGATCGCCGGTTAGGTTGGGTGCAAGCCAGTGATCGTTGACGCCGCTCGTGAGATACCACGGCGACTTCTCACTGTAGCCGAGCTCGTTATAAGCAGGACCGCGCGGCGTATGGCACGCGCCGCAATGCCCCAATCCCTGCACCAGGTACGCGCCGCGATTCCATTGTGCGCTGCGCTTCGGATCGGGCTCGTACTGGTCGCGATTCCCAAATGCCCAGCTCCAGAACAACATGCCCCATCGCTGATTGAACGGAAAAGGCAGATGCGTTTCCGGCGCGCGCTTCGCGCTCGGCTTCACGCCGTGCATCAGATAAGCATAGAGCGCGGTCACGTCGTCATCCGTCATGTTGGCGAGCGACGGATACGGCATGGCCGGATAAAGCCGCTTGCCGTCGCGGCGCTTTCCATAGCGAATCGCGTCCGAGAACTCCTTCAACGTATAGCGTCCGATACCGAAGACCGGGTCCGGCGTGATGTTGCTCGAATAGATCGGGCCGAAGGGAGAGTTCACCGGCATGCCCCCTGCAAGCGGCGTGTGATCGGCCGCGTCGTGACACGCGCTGCAATCGCCCGCTTTCGCGAGATATTCGCCGCGAGCGATCAATTGCGGCGAGCTGGTCATCGGCGACTGCGCCGTGACGTTGTCGGGAAGATTGTCGTTCGCCCGGCCACTGCATGCGCCCAGGGTGGCGAGCACGACTGACATCAGTGCAGCGGCGATGTGATTTTTCAAACTCGTCGCGTTCATTTCAATGCCATTGATTGCAGGAATCGAGGAACACTTCGGCCAGAATGGTGAAGACCAGCGCGAGGACGAAGAGACAGCCGATCAACGCACTGCACAGCGCAATGAAGCGCTTGCGGGCCAACTGTTCTTCGAAGCGCGAAGGCTTATCCGACGAAGAAGCGCTCGCTTTGGCCTGCTGCTCTTTCTTCTGCAAGAAGCGAAAGCCGTAGACCGCCATGCTCGCGCAGACAAGCGACACGATCACAGCCGCAGCCGAGGTACCGTACAGCCACGCATGAAAATGCCTGAAAACCGGCTCCGCACGGCGAATCGACTCGGCATAGCAGGCCTGCGCCGAGATCGTCTCGGAGATCATCACCTGCAGCAGCCACGCGCCTGGCGAGAGGAAAAAGCCCGCGCACGCGCAGACGACGAGACGTCGCTTTTCTTCTTTCGTGAGATGCTGCTCGGGCAGCGCGGACGTTTGCATCAGTGACCCCGCATCCAGAAAGGCGTCACGTAGAGCGACGTGAAGATGAAGAGCCACACTACGTCGACGAAGTGCCAGTACAGGCCGCCGATACGCATCGGTGCATTGCGTTCCTCGTCGAAATAGCCGAGCGCGATCCACACGGCAAGCAACACGAGAATCACGATGCCGACCATGACGTGCGCCATGTGAAAGCCGGTGATCGTGAAATACAGCGAGCCATAGAGATGCGCCGTGATGCCGTAGGGATGGTCGTGCCATTCCTTCAACTGCATGCCGGAGAACACGCAGCCGAGGGCAATGGCGCCGAGCATCCACGCGAATGCCGGCCAGCGCTTGCCCTTCTTCAGCGTTCGCTCCGACATCCACGCCAGCACGCTACTCATGATAAGCACGCCGGTACTCATTGCGCCGGTGCCGATCTTCGGCATGCCCTCGGGCGGCCACGGCAACGTGGTTTGCGACTGCGAATAGAAATAGCAGAAGATGAGATAGCCGAAGAGACTCGCTTCGGTGGCGACCAGCGCGAGCACGCCCCACCATCCGCCCGAATGCTCGCCCGTGCTTCCGACTGGCAGCACGTCCTTCTTTTTCGCGGCCTGCGCCGGAATGGTTTCTTCGGGCGTAGGCGGTTCACGTTGCCCGAGCGAGCGGCGCGGCCACATCCACGCCACCAGTGTCGCACCGCACCCCGCGACCATGAGAGCAGTGAACCACGGCGAGCGCAGCAGCAGCGCGGCGAAACAGAGCGCAGCGAAAAGAGCCAGCAGGAATGGCGACCATGCGTCCTCCGGCATCTTGAGTATCGCGTCGGGCTTGCCGTTGAACGGATGCACGCCGAGCGCCTCGCGTCCCTGATGCAGCAGATAACCGGACTTCAGGCTCGACTGCCGCCCTTTGGGTTGCAAGCGATCTTCCCACATAGGATGCCGCGACTCGACAATCGGCAGCACCGCGAAGTTGTAGGCCGCGGGCGGCGAGTCAGTCGACCATTCGAGGCCCGGCGCATCCCAGGGGTTCTGCGGCGCCTTCTTTCCTCGCTTCGCCGAGACGAGTGCATTGACTAAAAAGATGCCGATGCCAATTGCGAAGATGAACGAGCCGATCGTCGTAATGAGATTGGAGGTATCCCATCCCATGCCTTCCGGATACGTATAGATGCGTCGCGGCATGCCGAGCAGCCCCGATATATGCATCGGGAAGAAGCCGACATTGAAGCCGACGAGAATGATCCAGAACGCGATCTTGCCCCACCGCTCGCTCATCAGACGCCCGGTGAATTTCGGAAACCAATAAGTAATGCCGCCGAATACCGGGAATACGTTGATGCCGAGCAGCACGTAATGAAGATGCGCGACGACGAAGTAAGTGTCAGTGAGTTGCCAGTCGAGCGGCACCGCTGCGGTCATCACGCCCGAGACGCCGCCTATCACGAACATCAGCACGAAGCTCGCGAAATAGAGGAACGGCGTGGAGAACACGGGGCGCCCCGTCCAGATCGTCGCGATCCACGCGAAGACGGCGACCGCGCTCGGAATCGTAATGAGCACGCTCGCTGCGCCGAAAAAGGCGAGCGCAAGCGGCGGAATGCCGGTCGCGAACATGTGATGAATCCAGACTTCGAATCCGATGATCATCGTCGCGACCGTCGACATGGCTACTGCCGCGTAACCGACGAGCGGACGCCGACAAAACGTGGGCAATGCATCCGAGACGATGCCCATCGCAGGCAGCACCACGACATACACCCACGGATGCGCGAACATCCAGAAAAGGTGCTGCCAGAGCAGCGGCCTGCCGTCGCTCGCGACGTCGAAGAAATGCGTGCCGATGTTGCGGTCCATCCATAACAGAAAGAACGCGAGACTCACGGACGGCACGGCAAAGAGGTTCGCGAAGGAAATGGTCAGCGTGCCCCATACGATGATCGGCAGCCGGTCCACCGACATGCCCACCGCGCGCATGCGAAAGAGCGTGACCACGAAATTCACGGCGCCAACGGTCGTCGAAATGCCGAGCAACACCATGCCGAGCGAATAGACGTCGATGTTTATTCCACGGCTGTATTCGAGCGACGAAAGCGGCACATAGTTGAACCAGCCCGCATTCGGCGCTTCGCCGAGCGGAAAGCTGCAATACAGAAAAATGCCGGCAAAAAGAAAGATCCAATACGAAAGCGCGTTCAGACGCGGGAACGCCATGTCGCGCGAGCCCAGCATGAGCGGCCAAAGAAAATTCGCGAAGCCGCTCAGCACCGGCAGCGCGTAGAGAAAGATCATCGTGATGCCGTGCATCGTGAACAGCTCCGCGAACTGTCCCGGCGTGACGAGCGTCTCGTTCGGCCGCGCGAGTTGCAAGCGCATGATGAGCGCCTCGACGCCGCCCAACAGCAGAAACACGAACGCGGTCACGATATAGCGCAGGCCGATCTTCTTGTGATCGACTGTCGTGATGAAGCCGCGCCATCCCGATTCGCCTTCCCATAGATCGAGCAGCCGCTTCTCGGCTTCCGATCCTTTCGGGACGCTGCCGAACTCCGGCTCGCGTCTGAACGCGACGCGGTGCGAGTGCCCGGCGCTTCGATCCCCTGTCACGGCCATCGTCTTGTCCTTACCTGAGAGTAGCGAGGTATGCCGACAGCTCGCCTGATTCAACGGGCGAAAGCTTCATGTCGGGCATGAGCGTGCCGGGCTTGATTTCCTGCGCATGCTGAATCCAGTCCATCAGATTCTCCGGCGTATTGACGACCGTGCCCGCCGCCAATAGCCGGCGCGACAGCACATGCGTGAGATCGGGCGCCTGCACGCCGGCCGCGTTGCTTCCACGCACCGCGTGGCAGCCCGCGCAGCGTTCCTCGAAGAGCTTCCTGCCGTGCACGGCCTGCGTCGTGGCCGGCGCGGCTACCGTGCGCTGCTGCGCGGCGTACCATCGGTCATAGTCGGCTTGCGGCTGCGCATAGACTTCGAATGCCATGTGAGCATGTTGCACGCCGCAGTACTGCGTGCACTGGCCGCGAAAAATGCCGGGCTTGTCGGCCTGTATCCACTGACGGTTGGTGTTGCCGGGTATGGTCTGCGTCTTGCCGGACAATTGCGGCACCCAGAACGCATGAATGACGTCTGCACTCTTTAGCAGCACGAGCACCGGCACGCCCACCGGAATATGCAGTTCGTTGGCGGTCGTGAAGGCGCTCGGGCCCTGTCCGTAGTCCACTTTCCACCACCAGTCGTAGGCGGTGACCGTGACAGTAAGAGCCGGCGTTCTGGGCGGATCGGCGACCTCGGCCAGCACCGTCAGCATGTAGATGGCGATGCCGAACAACGCCACAGTCGATATGGCCGTGCCGACATAGATAAAACTCAGGCCGCCACCCTTGCCGAGCGCACGGTGATCTTCTTTCTTGCGATGACGGAAGGTCGCTATCAGCAGCATCACCGCGATGATGATGCAGACAAGACTGCATATGGCCGTCAGCACCCAGTCCAGATGCAGGACGGGATGCGCCGCCGGTCCCCTGCTGTGGAGGAAATAGGCAAGCGGCGTCGGTCCGCTCGTGAGTGAATCGGATGTGTCGGGCGCTGCCTCGTTCGCAGATGCCGTGATCTGACGAAGCGAGACCGCGAGCGCCAGCCCCGTTCGCAAGATAGATACGAAAAACCGACGCACACAGATCACATCTTCTCCTTGATGCCTCGCCGGATGAGCCAGTAGTTGACCGGGTATGTCGTCAGGAAGCCCGCCACCATCGCAAGTTGCATGCGCACCCAGTACGCTGAGTCAGTCGGCTCGAGCGGCGTGGCAGGCTTCGCGAAAGCGATCATCACGCCGAACATGCCCACCTCGTACGCAACGAGAGAAAGCGTGTCCGCCTTGACTGCCGCAATCACGCCATCGCGAAAGCCAAGGCCTCGCATCGGCGCGATCGAGAAATACTGGAAAGCCACGCCGATCAGGTAAGCCAGCACGAACGCCAGCGCGAGCCGCCCGATCAGTTCCGAGCCCGCGATGCTGAAGGCAAGCAGAAAGGCGAGCCATTCCCCAATGAAATCTCCCAACGCGCAACCTGCGCCGCAATGCGTCGCGCCCAGAAATGTGGCTTGCCACATCGGCGCTTCGCGCTGCTTTGCGCCGGGCGTCGCGCGCCCGAACGCGAAATAGAAAACCAAGCCTATTGGGCCCCAGTACAGCATCGTCAACGGCCATACCACGGACATGATCGCCATCGGTTGCCGATGTCCGAGCATTGCTATGTCGACCACCACTGCACATGCGGAAAGCACCGATAACGCCAGCCATGCCGTTGGCATCACGACCGACCAGTGTGCCGGCATCTCGGTTCTCCTGCGGTGTTCACGGTCGACCTGCTCGCGCTCGCACGCCTTTGAAAGCTGATCGAGAAAAGGGACTCATCTGGGGGCTTGCACCAAGCAAGCCGCATTCCGGGTGATCTTCCGCGCACGCGGCCCGGGCGATCCGTCATACGCCAGAGACCGCATCGAGCATCGATTTGTATCACATTGTGCTTTTTTCATGCCGATTGCAAATTGTTCCTGAGCGCCGCCCCGCGCGACTTCAGGCCGCTAGCATGCCCGGATGCATCTGCTACCATGAATGGCACGTCCGGCCGAAACGCAATGCATTTACCGACCCACCGAACCGAAGATCCGTGCGCAGAAAATGAAGCAACCGAATAACCGCGGGACCAAGGGCCTGCCGAGCAAGACGGATCTCGAATCGCTTTCGAATTTCCGCTATCAGCTCCGCAAGTTCCTTCGCTACTCCGAAGAAATCACTCACGCGGCCGGCATCACGCCTCTCCAGTATCAACTCCTTTTGCATGTTCGCGGCATGCCGGGACGAACGTGGGCGAGTGTCGGTGAACTGGCCGAACGCCTTCAGGCCGCGCCCAACGGGACGGCCGCACTCGTAAGCCGGTGCGAGCGCGCAGGACTCGTCGTCCGAAAGCCGGGAGAGAGTGATCGGCGCCAAGTGGAAGTGCATTTAACGCCCAAAGGCGAGCGATGCTTGTTGAAGCTCGCTGCAATGCATCTCACCGAGATGCAAACCTTCGGCTGGCTGGCAAACAGTGTTTGATGCTTCCATGGCGTCGTCTGCGCATGAGCGACTCCGCCCACGATAAAACGGCATCGCGTGACCTATTGGCACGGCTGCTGCTCTGAGGCGTTCGACTGTCGTTCTTCCAACCGTTGTTCCTGACATCGCCCTATGCGTCGACGAGGAGGCTCCGAATGCCAAAGGTAGTCGTAATCACAGGCGCGGGTGCCGGCGTAGGTCGCGCGACCGTAGATGAATTTGCGCGGCAAGGCTACGACGTCGCCCTTCTCTCACGCGACGCCGAGCGGCTGGAGCGGGCGGCATCGCAAGTCCGCGAGACCTACGGCGTGCGCGCGCTGCCCATTCCGACGGATGTAGCGGATGCGCAGGCGGTTGAGCGCGCGGCATCGCATGTCGAAGAGACACTGGGACCGATCGAAGTTTGGGTGAACGTCGCGATGGCGACCGCATTCGCGCCGGTCTCCGAACTCACTGCAGAAGAGATCGAGCGCGGCACGAAGGTCACCTATCTCGGGCAGGTCCACGGCATGATGGCCGCCCTCGCGCGCATGCGCACGCGCAATCGCGGCGCCATCGTGAATGTCGGCTCCGCGTTGGGCTACCGCTCGGTGCCGCTGCAGTCCGTATATTGCGGCGCGAAGTTCGCCATTCGCGGCTTCACGGACTCGCTTCGCTCCGAGATCATTCATGACCGGCTGAAGATCCATCTCACGATGGTCGCGCTGCCCGCTCTGAACACGCCTCAGTTCGACTGGGCGCTCAACAAAATGGGGAAGCGCGCGCGACCGGTCGCGCCGATTTTCGAACCGGAGGTCGCCGCGCGCGCCATCTACTTCGCCGCGACTCACCGCCGGCGCGAGGTGTGGGTGGGATTTTCGAGCGTCAAGGCAATTCTTGCAAATCGCATCGCGCCTAATCTGATCGACCGCTATCTGGCGCGCAGCGGTTATAGCGGGCAGCTTACCGACGAACCGCTCCCGCATGACGCGCCGAGCAATCTGTTCGAGCCTGTTCCCGGCGATTACAGCGCCCACGGGCGCTTCGACGACGAATCGCGGCAACGCAGCGTCGAATTGTTCACCGATCGTCACCGCGCGTTGTTGTGGGGACTGGCGGGCATCGGCACCGTCAGTTTATTCGGACTTCTATCTAAACGATGGAGCGGGCGGCGGTGAGCCGGCCCATCGAAGACTATGCGCTGCTGGGCGACGGCCAGACCGCAGCGCTCCTGAGCCGCGATGGCTCCATCGACTGGCTATGCTGGCCACGCTTCGACGACGACGCGTGCTTCGCCGCGCTGCTCGGCACGGCCGACAACGGATGCTGGTCGCTTGCGCCTGCGGGCAGCATAGAGCATAGAGCGCGACGCTATCAGGAAGACACGCTCATCATGGAGACAGACTTCGAACTGCGCGACGGCGCCGTTCGCCTGATCGACTTCATGCCTGTGGGCGAAGCATCGAGTTCCATGGTGCGCATGGTCGTGGGCCTGCGCGGCGTCGTGCAGATGAACATGAACCTCTGCCTGCGCTTTAACTATGGCGCGCTGCGTCCGTGGAGCGATTGCGTCGACGGCGCGTTTCATTCGTGCATAGGACCTGACCGCGTCGTGCTGCGAGCGGACATCGCGCTGACGATGGACAAAGGCACCGCGCAGGCGTCATTTGCCGTGCATGCCGGCGAATCCGTCACCTTCGCGTTGAGCTATGGCGCGCCGAACGAGACGCCGCCCCCGCCCGTGGACGCGCAAGCCGCATTGCGACGCACGCAGCAGTTCTGGCGCGACTGGATAGACCGCTTCGATAACGGCAGAACGGCCTGGCCGGAAGCCGTCAGGCGCTCGCTGCTGACGCTCAGGGCGCTCACGCACGGCCGCACCGGCGCGATCGTCGCCGCGCCCACGACGTCACTGCCCGAGGCGCCGGGCGGCCGGATGAATTGGGACTACCGTTACGGGTGGCTGCGCGATACGAGCTTCGCCATGGTCGCCTTGCTGAACGCGGGCTTCAACGACGAAGCGAGTGCATGGCGCGACTGGCTGCTGCGTTCGATCGGCGCGTCGCCGGAGCATATCCGCATCATGTATCGCGTCGATGGCGGGCGTCACCTGTCCGAATGGAACGTGGACTGGCTGCCGGGCCACCGCTATGCACTGCCCGTGCGCGTGGGCAACGCTGCGGCGCATCAGCATCAGGTCGATGTCCTCGGCGAGATCATCGACTGTCTCGACGTAGGCCGGCGCGGCGGGCTCAAGCCTGCGAGCAGCGAGAACTTCGTCGAGACGCGCATCGTCGAGCATCTGGAACAGGTCTGGAATACGCCGGGCTCGGGTATCTGGGAGTCTCGATCCACGCCGCGCCACTACACCTATTCACGCGTCATGGTATGGGTAGCGCTCGATCGCTTCGTGAAGAACCGGTCGGGCGACGCCGCGTGCGCCGCGCTCGTCGAACGCGTTGCCTTGCTGCGAGAGACGGTCCGCGAGGAGGTCTGTCGCGAGGGATGGAACGAAGGCATGGGCAGTTTTACGCAATACTACGGCGCGGACGGACTGGACGCCAGCCTGCTGTTGATGCCGCTCGTCGGCTTTCTGCCCGCCGACGAGCCGCGCATGGCATCGACCATTGAAACAATACGCCGCGAATTGAGCGAGAACGGACTCATCCGACGCCGCAAGAAGCGGCCCGAAGGTCCGAACGAAGGCACCTTTCTCGCGTGCTCGTGCTGGATGGCCGACTGCCTGCAAATGCAGGGACGCACTGACGAGGCCCGGCAGCAGTTCGAACGCGTGCTTGCCGTGGCCAACGACCTCGGCCTGCTCTCGGAGCAATACAACGCGGAGCGCCGCGAGCTGGCCGGCAACTTTCCGCAGACGCTCACGCATCTCGCTGTCATCAACACCGCGCTCGGGCTATGTGGGCCAACGATACAGCGGGGAGGCGGCTGATCAGGACGCACCGTCCTGGAGCATGAGCGTGCGCCAGTATCGTTAGTGGTCCAAGCCGAATTCGTCTTTGCAGCATTACGCTTCGTCAGATCAAACGGCCGCCATTCGCGCCGCCAAAGGGTAAGCGCGCATTGACATGCAAGACGCTATTTACCCAATTCATTCCTTCGACGATTACCGCCGCGCCGCCTCCAACTACTTAGCCATCCGTAATTCAGCTAACGAATAGGCATCCGGTTTAACTTACCGATTCAGCGCGTCGCCTTTGTGTGGAATCACACACATACAAAACGATTAGGGATACGACGGTTTTTCCAATGCCCTAATGTCTCCTTGCGGCGACCCGACGCCGTCCGTGGACAGAGGAGCACACATGAAAACGTCGCTGAAAGAGATCGGCGCTGCATTGCGCGCGTTGCTTGTCATGCTGGTCCTGGCACCTGCGCTGTCTTTCGCGCAGAGCACGCTGACCGCGCGATCCTTCACCGATGTAGACGACACCGCCGATGCCGCCGCCGGCAATTCGGCCGTATCCACAGCCGGAAGTCTCGCCTCGCTGTTGCAGCGGCTGCAATGCGCCTCGGGGCTGAATCCGTCAGGCAACTCGGCGACCGTCTCGCTCACGGCGAAGATGACGTCCTATAAGATCTACAACCCATCCACGAACGTATTCGATACCGTCAACATGCGTTCGTACAACGGCTGTCCATCGGGCCCGACCATCAGCATCAAGCCGGGCGCCACGCTGAAGTTGAACTTCACGAACAATCTTCCGCTGAATCCGAACGACGCGACCTGCCCCAGCCAGCCCGATCACGTCACGCCGCATTGCTTCAACAACACGAACATCCACACGCACGGGCTGCACGTATCGCCGTCCGGTAATGCCGACAACGTGCTGATCACCGTGCCGCCGAGCGGCGGAAAGTCCACGAGCGACAGCACGCATCACTACGTCTACGAGATTCCGTCGAACCATCCGTCGGGCACCTTCTGGTATCACTCGCATCTGCACGGGTCCACCGCCATCGACGTGGCGAGCGGCATGGCGGGCGTGCTTATCGTGCGTGGCTCGCGTCAGGCGCGCGCCGGCGTCGCGAACGGCAGCGCGGACATCGATACGATCCTCAAACGCAGGACATTCGGCTTGCCGCTGACCGAGCATGTCATGCTCTTCCAGCAGATCGAATACGCATGCTTTAGCGATGCAACTTCCACCGTGCCGCTGCTCGACTCGACCACGGGCGAGTGGATCTGCCCATCGGGCAAAGTAGGCGAGATCCGGGGGTATAACAATCAGTTAGGGTTCGTTCCCGATACGCGGACGGGGGCGCCCGCCGGCGCGGTGAATTCGTCGTGGATCATCTCTGGACGCTATACGCAGATCAACGGCGTGGTGCAGCCCATCTTTCCGAGCGCGATCGGCTTCGTGCCGGCCGGCGACATCCGGCGTCTGCGCATGGTGCACGGCGGCAACCGCGACACCATCAACGTGAAGATCGTGCGGGCGAACCTGTCGGCGCTCGGCCTCGCCGATTCACAATCGCTCAGCACCGCGCAGGTGAACACGGCGACCAACGCCGCGACGTCCGCACTGGCGAACGACCGCACGAAGTCTTCGCAAGTCGTCACGCTCGACGCGCTGTGCAGCGGCGAGACGGTGAAGCAACTGGAGTTCGCGGAAGACGGCATCACCATGCAGACGATGGTGGAGAAAGACGTCAACTCGATGAACCCGGGTTATCGAAGCGACGTGCTGGTGGCGTTCCCGTCGCCTGGCTTGTACTGCATCCTCGACGAAGCGGCATCTGCTTCCGCCACTATCAACTTCCGCGCTGGCGCAAGCAAGGTCAAGGACCGCCGGCTGTTGTCGTTCGCACGAGTGGGCCCCGGCATGAACATTCCCAATACGACCGTGGGCAGCCATTCGAAGTACTGGCAGTTCATCCGCGATCAACTGGTGGCCGCCAATCCTTCGCTCGCGCAACCCGCGAGGTCCGATCTCCAGTCGCTCAGCCTGCGCGCTTTCGCGCCGACCGTGCCCGTCGACGGCCCCATCAAGCAGACGGTCAATCAGCAATTCCAGATCAATCTGCCGACGGGACCGAATCAGCCGCTGACTTTTCAGATCGAAGGCGCGTCGTATGATCCGTCCGTTATACGCGTGACCGGCACGCTGGGCACCGTTGATCAGTGGAACGTGTCCGCCTCAAACTTCGCGACGCACGTGTTCCATATCCATACGAACCCGTTCAAGATCATGGACATCAAGAACGCGGCGAATCATTCGATCTTCGACGGTTCGGGCAACTGCACGCAGGAGGAACTGGCAACCGGCGACACGGAGTACTGCAACCTGCAAGGCGTGATACGCGACACGCTCTTCATCAAGGCGGGTTACACGCTGCAAATGCGCACGGCTTATGAGGACTTCACCGGCGAATTCGTGATGCACTGCCATATCCTCGATCACGAAGACCGCGGCATGATGGAGAACGTGGCCGTGGTATCGCCGACGACTGCATGGCTGCAGCGCTTGACGTCACCGGTCACGGCGATGAAGGCGAGCACGACCCGATGGCTCGCCCGGCTTCGCGGAGAGGACGAAACGAAGCTCGCGCTTGCGGCATCGTTATGTTCTGCTAAGGACTTTGGGAGAGGTCAGTAACGGCGCACACATCGCGGTCAAGCCTGCGCGCGACGCAGCATGCCTTTGAACGACCACTTGTTGAGCGCGAGAAACGCGAGCAGCGTCGCCCCGAAGATGCACTGCCGCCCTGCTTCGCCGATCTGCAGCGCGGTCAAGAGACTCGTGAGCGCGGTGAGCAGCAGCGCGGCCATCGCCACCGCGATGTAGTCGCCGCGTCCGCCTGCGAGCGACACGCCGCCGATCACCGCGACGACCACGCTCGGCAGCACATACGTGGTGCCGAGCCCGAGAAACGCCTGACCGACATAGCCGACCAGCAGCACGCCCGTCAGGGCCGCGATGACGCCGCTCGCCGTATAGACCGCGATGCGAATGGCACGCACGCGCGTCCCGGCGATGGCCGCCGCCGTCGGGTTCGCGCCGCTCGCGAGTAGCCGTCGCCCCCACGCGGAATGATCGAGGAAGCGCCACACGAGCGCGCCGGCCACGAGCCAGATCAGCGCGACGGTCGGCACGCCCGCGAGCGCTCTGCCGGAAAGCGCCGCGAGCGCCGGACTCGCCGCCGTGTTCACATGCATCACCGATGACCACACGATCAGGCCGCCATCCACGAGACTCGCCATCGCGAGCGTCATGACGAGCGGTGGTATCCGCAAGAGCGTGATGCCGACGCCGTTCACCGCGCCCACCAGCGCGCCGCTCGCCGCAGCAACGGCAAAGGCCGCGCCCAGACCCGGCGACGCGGGCCCGAGCAGCGCCGCGCCGAGCATGCCGCCGAGCGTGGCCGCCGCGCCGACCGACAGGTCCAGCCCCTGTTCGCCCGCGATCATCACGAGCGATTGCGCGATGCCGAAAAGACCGAGAAACGTCGCGATCTTCAATTGATTGGCGACCTGCCCCGGACTCGCGAAACCCGGCACCGCGAACTGCCCGCCGACGAGCACGATGATCGCGAGCGCGAGCAGGAAGAGGCGGCGCGATTGCGTATTCATCATCAAGCTCTCCTTTTCGCGCCGACGAACGTGAAGCCGAGCGCGATCACGATCACCGCGCCCTTGAACACTTCCTGATAGTTGCTCGGAATGCCCGCGAAGTAGACGACGTTGCCGATCAGCGCGAGCACGAGCGAGCCGCAGATCGCGCCGAGCATGGCGCCGCGGCCGCCCGCGAGCGAGATGCCGCCGATCACCACGGCCGCCACCGAGTTCAGCGTGTACGGCAGGCCGAGGCGCGCATCGCCGGATGCAGTCTGCGCCGAGAGGCACACCGCCGCCGCGAATACGAACAGCCACGCGAGCATGTAGCCGAGCAGCTTGACGAGCCGCACGTCGACGCCGACCTTGAACATGGCGTCGGCGTTGCTGCCGGTTGCAATCAGCCGCCGCCCGAAACGGTGCCGTTGCAGCACGGCCCAGATCACGACAGCCGCAAGCACGGGCAGCGCCGCGACCGGCACCACGCCGATGCGCGCCGCGAACCATTCGCCGAGCGCCTCCGGAACGGTGCCGCCCGGCTGCGGCATCAAGAGCAGCGCGCAGCCGAACCACACCGCGCCTGTCGCAAAGGTGGCGATGAGCGCGCTCTGCTTCGCATAGCCGACGAGAAAGCCGTTGCACGCACCGGCCGCGAGCGCGGCGACCAATGCAGCGAGACACGTCGCGCCCGTGCCCCAGCCCATGAGACCGGGCGCGGCGGCGAGCACGCAATTGACGAGCGAAATGCCCGCGCCCACCGACAAATCCAGCTCGCCCATCAACACGACGACCGCCTGCGCCATGCAGACGAGAATCACCGGCGCGGCGTTCTGCATATTGCTCGCGAGCGAATCGAGCGTCATAAAGTCGGGCTGAAGCCATGCATTGCACACGATCACGGCCAACAGCATGACGAGCGCCGGCAATGCGCTCGCGGCGCGCGCAAGCGTCGCCTTCAGCCCCGCGCCGGTGCGTTTCATCGGCACGGCTTTCGTGCCGGGAAGCCCTTCGCTCAAGTGCGCTTTCATGCCGCGCTCCGGCCAAAGAGCGCGCTGGTCACGCGCGATTCGTTCATCTCATCTCCTTCGAGCAGCGCGACGATCCGGCCTTCGTACATGACGACGAGCCGGTCGCACACCGCAAGCAATTCTTCGGTGTCCGAAGCATGAACGAGCACCGCGGTTCCTGCCGCCGCGAGCGCGCCGATCGCTTCGTATATGTCCTTGCGGGCGATGACATCCACGCCCTTGGTCGGATCGCTGAGAAGCAGCACATCGACCTGCCGGTTCAGCCAGCGGCCGATGACGACCTTCTGCTGATTGCCGCCCGACAGATCGCGCACCGGCTGCCGCGCGTCGGTTGTCTTGATGCGCAGGCGCTTCACGACGTCGTCGACGAAGCGGCGAATCGGCGCGCGATGCAGCCGCCACGGGCTTTGCGCGAAGTTCACGCCGACCTGCGCGAGGTTGAACTCGACCGAATGATCGAGCCACAAGCCCTGACGATGCCGGTCGTTCGGCACGAGGCAGACGCCCGCCGCGATCATCTGGCGTGGCGAGCGCGGTTCGACCGTCTTCGGGCCGTCCGGTCCTGCGAGCGTCACCGTGCCGCCGTCCGGCACGCGGAAGCCGGCAAGCGCGTCGAGCAGTTCTTCCTGGCCGTGGCCCTGCAAGCCCGCGATGCCGAGAATCTCGCCACGCTTCAACTCGAGATCGACGCCGCGCAGCCGCGCGCCCGCTCGCAGGCCGCGCACCGTCATCGCGACGGATGCGCCGTTGCGCGACACGCGGTTCGTTTGCGCCGTTTCGTGCGCGTCATCGTGCAGATGCGCGGCCGCCGCGCCGCCCGCCACGCCGCCCATCAGTTCGAGCACGCGGGGCTCATCCAAGTGGCCGCGCACCGGCAACTCGCCGACCGCGCGGCCGTTGCACAGCACCATCACGCGATCGCATAGCGACTCGATCTCAGCCATGCGATGCGAGATGAACACGACCGCCGTGCCCCGCGCCGTCAGGCCGCGCACGGCGCGCATCAGGCTATCGACTTCGGCTGCGGCGAGCGCGGCGGTCGGCTCGTCGAGAATCAGCACGCGGGGCGCGAGCGCGAGCGCCCGCGCGATCTCGACTAGTTGCTGATCCGCCGCGGTCAGGCTGCCCGCAGCGGCATCGACGTTCCAGCCCGGCCGCAGGCTTTCGAGCAATTGCAGCGCGCGATCGCGCGTGCGCGGCTGATTCAGAAAGCGCGCCGCGCGGCATAGCTCCGCGCCCAGAAACACGTTCTCCCAGACCGGCAAGTCGGGCGCGAGCCCCGGATGCTGATGCGCGATCGCGATGCCCGCCGCCCGCGCCGCTTTCGGCGAGCCCACGGCGAGCGGCGCGCCGTCGAGTTCGATGGTACCGTGGTCCGGCATCCTGTCGCCCGCGAGAATGCTGGAGAGCGTCGATTTTCCCGAGCCGTTCGCGCCGAGCAAGCCAAGCACTTCGCCCGCTTCGAGCGTCAGGCTCGCGTCGTCGAGCGCCAGCACGCCGTCGTAGCGTTTCGTGAGCCCCTTCGCGATCAATAAGGACATGGCGCCGCCGTCACTGCGCGAACAGCGCGTCGAGCTCGGCTTCGGAGAGCCATTGCCCGAGGAAGTAGCTGTCCGGCTTGCCGTTCATCGACGCGAGCGTGGCATCGAGCGTGTCGCTCGTCACCGTCTTCGTGATCGGGAAGTAGTACGTGTTGTCCGGCAGCGCTTTGAGCTTGCGGCCCTGCGCAAGACGCACCGCAATGCCGAGCGCCGTGCGGCTGATATCGGGCGGATTCACCTGCACGAAGACCTTCATCGGATTGCCCGCGTCGCGCTGCTTCTTCCATTCGGTGAGAAAGCCCTTCTGCGCCTCGCCGGTCATGACCGGCACGCGGCGGTTTGCGTTCTCGAAGGCGCGCAGCACGCCGAGCGCCATCGCGTCTTCAGTGAACACGGCGTCGATTTTCGGCTGCGCGGCGATGACCGTCGCCATCACGGACTGCGCCTTCGCCTCGTCCCATTCGCCGTAGCCGGACCATACGACCTTGATGCCGGGATACTTCGCGAACGTATCGAGCGCGGCTTTCTTGCGCGCTTCGGCCGCCGGGTGTCCGGGAATGCCGTCGAGCACCACGACGTTGCCCGTGCCGTGCAGTTGCTCCGCGATCCATTCGGCGTAGCGCTGGCCCCACTTGTAGTGATCGACCGTCACGTTGGTCGCATAGCGGTTCGACACGGCCTGATCGAACGAGACGACCGGAATCTTGCTGCGCTCCGCTTCGTTGATGACGCCGTTGAGTGCGGTCGCGGAGTTGGCATCGACCATGATCGCGCCGACTTTCTGGCGGATCATGTTGCGCATGTCCTGTATCTGCTGGCCGGTGTTCGCGCCCGACTGCTGGATGACCAGCTTGTCGGCCATGCCCTTCGCCTTATAGGTCTCGAACTGCTGGTTCGCGCCGTCGATCATCTGGTTGCGCCATTCGGTGCCGAAGTAACCGTTGGATAGCCCGATGGTCGGCGCGGCGGCGAACGCCGATGCGCACGCGAGGCTGGTCGCCAGCGCGGCGAGCAAAGTGCGCGGTGTCATGTGGTCGTCTCCTGATTTTTTCGTAAGCGAAGGCGCCGGCCGCAAGGAACGGCCGGCGCCATGCAACGCGTCTGCGAGCGTTCAGTGCACCGGCGCGGGCGCCGCTTGCTCGACGCCTGCATCGGCCGGCAGCGGCGTGCCGATATGCAGTTCCCCGCGCGGCGGCAGCGAGTCGTGCGTCGTCTTGAAGATGTCGCCGTCTTTCATCACGAGCGTGATCTTCTTCGGGTCCTGCAAGATGGTCAGGTCCGCGAGCGGATTGCCGTCCACGAGGATGATGTCGGCGAGATAGCCTTCGCGAATCTGGCCGAGCTCGTCGGGCATCATCATCAGTTCGCCGCCGTAGCGCGTCGCGGAAACGAGCACTTCGATCGGCGTCATGCCGATGTAATCGACGAAGTACTGAAGGTCGCGCGCGTTGGTGCCGTGCGGCATCCATGCGAAGCCGTAATCGCCGCCCGGCAGAACGCGGATGCCGCGCTTGTGCATCTTGCGCAGCGTTTCGGCGGCGGTCTCCAGCTCGCGCTTGTAGCCCATCTTCGTCGCCATTTCCTCCGTGATGCCCCACTTCTCCGCGTGATACAGCGTGCTGATGAGCCAGCCGATGCCCGGCGCGACGAAGTGCTTCTCCTTGTTGTCTTCGAGCATGTCGAGCGCTTCTTCGTCGGCGAAGCTCGCGTGGAAGATCAGTTCGAGCCCGTGCCGCACGCACTGCTTGACCGATTCGCTCGACCGCGCATGCGCCGCCACGCGCTTGCCGGCGCGCTTCGCTTCGGCCGCGAGCATCGCGATTTCTTCTTCCGAGAACGGCGACGATTCCGCCGAAATGCCGGCGATGTACTCACCCGAGAGATTGATCTTCAGGTGATCGACGCCGTACTTGACGAACATGCGCGTGGTCGCGCGCATCTCTTCCGGACCGCTCACGACCGCGCCGAAGTTCAGCTCCTTGAAGGGCATGTGCGGCAGCGTGTTGTCGGCGAGGCCGCCGAGAATCGTGATTTCCTGACTGCCCGCGAGATAGCGCGGCCCCGGAAACTCGCCGGCATTCACGGCATTGCGCAGCACCACATCGAGCCGCGGCTTCGCGGCGGCCGCGCCGAGCGCGGACGTCCAGCCCATTTCGAGGTAACGCTTCGCCACGCGCACGCACCACAGCATGTGCTCCTCCGGCGGCATGAACTGGATGGCGGACAGCGACGGCTGGTCATTCCACGAGAAATGCGTATGCGCTTCGGTCATGCCGGGCATCAGAAACGCGCCGCGGCCGTCGATGCGCCGCGCGTCGGGCGCGCTGATCGGCGCTTCCTCGCGCGCCACGCGCACGATGCGGCGGCCATCCACGAGCACCTGGCCCTTGAACGGCTGCGCGCCGCTGCCATCGAAAACGGATACGTTGTCGAACAGGATCGAACTCATGTCTGTCTCCTCCACGCGGACCCGGCGCATTCGCGCGCGGGCCGCCGGTTGATTACGGTCTGACCTGGTTGGTGTTCTTCCGGCGCCGGTCGCGGCCGTCTGTGCGGCGCTTCTTCGACGCGGCGTGCCGGCTCGTTCAGTTCTTCACTGCGCCGCCTCGTAGAAGCGCTTGAGTTCCGCCGTCGATTCGGCGGGCTTCTCGAACGTCGTCCAGTGGCCGCAGCCGTTCAGCACGACGACCTTCGCGCCTTTGATGCGCTCGCCCATCGCCTTGACGGCATCCGGCTTGCCGACGCCGTCCTGATCGCCGGTGACGAGCAGCGTCGGCACTTCGATGCGCTCGATCTCGGCGGCCTGCGCGCCCGCGAGCGCCTCGCAACTTTGCGCGTAGCCTTCGGGCGACTGCCGCATCACGCTTTCGCGCACGAGCGCGAGCGTCACCGGTCGCTGCGACTTCGTCTCGTCGCTGGTCGCGCCCTTCACGATGGCATCGGCGATTTCCTGCACGCCCGGCACGCCCTTCTCGCGCGCGATTCCGGCGCGCTGGCGCATGCCTTCGCGGCCCGCATCCGGCGGCGCGACGAGCGGCCCGAAGAGCGCGAGGCTCTTCACCAGTTCCGGATGCTTCACGGCGAGATGCTGCGCGACGATGGTGCCCATCGAATGCGCGACGACATCGGCCTGCGTGACTTGCAGTTCGCGCAGGACCGAGGCGATCGTGTCCACGTACAGATCGATCGACAGCTTCTGCTCCGGCAACGGCGAACGCGCGCTGCCCGGCAGATCGATGCGAATGACCTTCTTGCCCTCGAATGCCGGCAGCACCGGCGTCCAGTTGTTCGACGATCCGCCGAGACCGTGAATGCACACGACCGGCGCGCCTACGCCTTCGGTTTCGATGAATACGCCTTGCACTTGCGTCGTTGCCATGTTCACGCCACCTCGTTTTCAAGAATGCCGATGCCCGGAATCTCCATGCGCACGACGTCGCCGCTTTGCAGGAATTTCGGAGGATTGAAGCCGATGCCCACGCCCGCGGGCGTGCCCGTCGCGATGACGTCGCCCGGCTGAAGCTCCATGCCGGCCGAAAGCGTCTCGATGATCGTCGGGATATCGAAGATCAAAAGCTTCGAGTTCGATTCCTGACGCAGCTCGCCGTTGATCCAGCAACGCACGTCGATGTTCTCGGCGTCGATCTCGTCGGCCGTGACGAGAAACGGACCCATCGGGCAGAAGCCGTCGAGCGACTTGCCGATGAACCATTGGCGATGCAGCTTTTGCAGATCGCGCGCGGTCACGTCGTTGATGATCGTGTAGCCGAAGACGTGGTTCATCGCGTCGGCCTTCTTGATGCCGCGCCCGGCCTTGCCGATCACGACGCCGATCTCCACTTCGTAGTCCATCTGCTGCGTCACGTCGGCGTGGCGCGGAATGCGCTCGCCGGTCGCGATGATCGTCGAGACGGGCTTGGTAAACACGACCGGCGCTTCCGGAATGTGCTCGCCCGCCTGCGCGCTCTTGTCGAAGCCCGACTTGCTGAACTCTTCGGCGTGATCGTGATAGTTCTTGCCGACACAGAACACGTTGCGGCGCGGCTGGTCGATTGGCGCGAGCACTTGCGCCGAGGCGAGCGGCCTGCCTTCGCCGCGCGGCTTGAGCGTTTCGCGCAGGTCGGCGAACTGTTGGACCAATTGGACCATGTCGCCGCAGAAGCCGTCGCAAAGCTCGGAAACCGGCCAGTACTTGCCGCCTTCCGAATCCACGACAGCGACTGTTTTCGCGCCATCTACCCGCAAAGTTGCTAATTTCATGGTGGGCCTTTAATCTAGACTTGTCGGTGAATCTGGAGCCACTCTAGGACCAAAAAAGGACAAAGAGAACTAGGGTTAACCAATCATCGATACCAATTGGTCTATTAGGATGAGCAGGAAAAGTCATGAGCAGCGTCGACGAAATCAGGCTGACAGTCAGGTCCAAAGGAGCGCGCGAACTCGCCCACTATCTCGAAGAGGCGATTCGCAGCGGCCGGCTGGGCGTGGGCGTGCGTCTACCGCCGGAGCGCGAGTTGAGCGAAGAGTTCGGCGCGTCGCGCGGCGCGGTGCGCCGGGTGCTCGCGGATCTCAAGGAACGCGGGCTCATTC
Source organism: Caballeronia sp. M1242 (assembly GCF_017220215.1). Taxonomy (NCBI): domain Bacteria; kingdom Pseudomonadati; phylum Pseudomonadota; class Betaproteobacteria; order Burkholderiales; family Burkholderiaceae; genus Caballeronia; species Caballeronia sp. M1242. The sequence goes on from NZ_CP071131.1 coordinate 402,698, forward strand.
GCCAGGCAGTCGGCAGCGGCACGTTCGTGATGCCGGGCGGGATGTCGGCAAGCCCCGTGGCACCGCTAACGCCGCTAACGCCGCTAACGCCGCCCGAGCCGCAAGCGGAGCCAAAGAACGGCGTCGTGCAGACGAGCCCTGCCGAACTGATGGAAGCGCGGCTTTTGATCGAACCGCTGATGCCCGGCTTGATCGTGCGCTATGCGACGGTCGCCGACTTCACGCACATGACCGAGTGCATCGAGCGTTCGGAAGCGGCGGCAAGCATCGAAGAATTCGAACACTGGGATGGCGAGTTGCATCGCGCGTTCGCGGTGGCGACGCATAACAGCTTCTTTCTGCGCGTGCTGGAATTGACGAACGAAGTGCGCGAGCAAGGCGAATGGGGACGCCTGAAGCGCAAGTCGCTCACGCCCGAGCGTCGCAGTCAGTACGAGGCGCAACACCGCGCCATCGTCGATGCGCTTCGGGATCGCGACGCCGAGCTGGCTTGCGAGCTACTGACCGCGCACCTGCTTCAGATTCGCGAGAACCTTTTCGGACGTTAGCGCAGGTCCTCGCCGCCGCCCGCATCGCCACGCTTTTCGCGGACTCATTCACCGCATGAGTCCGTGCGTGCGTTTCATCGGGAAAGCTCTAATCGAAGCGCCGAAAATACCTGCATATAGTGGCTCTGTTCTTTTTCCCGCCTGTGCGCTGCATAAACCAGAATATGAGACAACCGCGCGATTCAGTGCGTCATGCCCGCCGCGATTCCCGTTTCTGAGCGCCAAGACGCGAATAAATAAGCCTTCACAGCTTCATCGAAACGCATCGAAAGAAAATCATCATCGACGTCTTTCCAATGTGAAAGCCGCTCTGAAGTGATTAGCAAGCGATCACCCATTATCTGGACGCAATCGACGACACGTCGACTCGCATCGATCAAGAAACGGAGGTGGACATGACGCAGAACCGGGACGACAAGACGAAAGACGATAACAACGGCATCAGCACCGCGCGGCGCGGCCTGATGCAGGGCGCGGGGCTCGGCGCGGCGCTCTCGCTGCTGGGCGGCGTCACGGGCGCCGGCGGACTCATTTCGAGCGCTCAGGCTGCCGAATCCGCATTTCCGCAGCACAAGAAGTGGAAGATCGTGTTCGTCAATCACGTCACCACGAATCCGTTTTTCGTGCCGACGCAATACGGCATACAGGACGCATGCTCGCTCTTCGGCATGGACTATCAGTGGACCGGCTCCGCCACGTCCGATGCCGGCGAAATGGTGCGCGCGGTGAACTCCGCGATCGCCGCGAAAGCCGATGCCATCGCCGTGCCGATCGTCGATCCGACTGCCTTCGACAAGCCGATACAGGCCGCGCTCGATGCCGGCATTCCGGTGTTCGCCTATAACGCCGACGCACCGCGCGGCAAGACGAGTCCGCGTCTCGCGTATATCGGGCAGGAGCTGTATCTCTCCGGTTATCAGATGGGCGAGCGCATTGCGAGTCTCGTCGATAGCGGCATGGTGGCGCTTTTCATCTCGACGCCGGGTCAGTTGAACATTCAGCCGCGTCTGGACGGCGCGAGCGACGCCATCAAGAAGTCCGGCAAGAAGATCGACATTCAGACCGTGGCGACGGGCGCGACGGTCAACGAAGAACTGTCCAAGATCAAGTCGTTCTATCTGGGACACCAGAACCTCAAAGGCATGTTCGCCGTCGATGCAGGCAGCACGCAAGGCGTCGCGCAAGTAATGAAGGAATCGAACCTGCCGTCGAAGGGCGTGCATGGCGGCGGCTTCGACCTGTTGCCGCAAACCGTCCAGCTGATTCACGAAGGCTTCCTCGATTTCACCATCGACCAGCAGCCGTATGTGCAGGGCTTCTATACCGTGGTGGAAGCGTTCACGTTCCTCGCGTCGGGCGGACTCGTCGGACCGGCGAACATCAACACGGGTCTCAAGTTCGTGACCAAGGCGACCGTCGAGCCGTACCTGAATACGTCGACGCGTTATGAAGGCAAGACCACCAAGCCGCAAATCGTTCCGATGAGCGGCGCGATCAAGTCCTGATGAATACGCTGAACGAGCCGGGCAAAACACACGGCGCCGCGCCGGTCGCGAGACCGCGCGGCGCGCTCTTCGCCCAATGGGCGCCCGAGTTGCGGATACTGCTCGTCGCGGTGCTGCTCGCCGCGTACTTTCAGATCGTCAATCACGACTTCCTGCTCTCCAACGCGAGTCTCGTCAACCTGTCGCAGTTCATCGCGCCGGTGGCGATCATCGCGCTGGGCGAGATCATGCTGATGATCGGCGGCGATATCGATCTGTCGGCGGGCATGGTGTTCGCGTTCGCGCCGTTCATGATGGTCTTCGCCAACGATGCCGGCGCGCCGATGTGGCTTGCGGTTATCGCGGGCCTCGTCGCGGCGGCCATCATCGGCTTCGTGAACGGCGCGGTGACCGTGTATCTGCGCCTGCCCTCCTTCGTCACGACGCTCGGCACGCTGTTCCTCATCAACGGCATCACGCTCACGGTGTCGCGCGGCACGCCGGTCGCGACGCCCGGCTCGCCGGAGTTCGCCGCCGTCATGGGCGCGTGGGGCTACAGCGAGATCATCTGGACGGTCGGGCTCGCGATCATCATGCATGTGCTGTTGCGGCACACCCGCTGGGGCCTGCATACGCAGGCGGCGGGCGCGAACCCGCTCGGCGCGGGCGAAGCGGGCATTCTCGTGAACCGGCTGCGTCTGGGTAACTTCGTACTCGCGGCGGTGCTCGCGGGCCTTACGGGCATACTCGAAGGCTTTCGCATCACGTCGATCGATCCGCAGGCGGGCGGCAATCAGATCATGTTCCTCGCGGTCGCGGCTGCCGTGATCGGCGGCACGCCGCTGACGGGCGGCTCGGGCACGATCGTCGGCGGCGTGATCGGCGCGGCGGTGCTCGGCATTCTGAACGACGGCTTCACGCTCATCGGCATCAACGCGTTCACGTTCAACATCATTCTCGGCGCCGCGATTCTCGCCGCGATGATCTTCAACATTCACGTCGGGCGCATTCGCCGCAAGGGAGCACGGTAATGGCTGAAGCGCAGACCGCCGCGCCCGATCTGGCCTTGCGCGGCGACAACCTCGTGAAACGCTTCGGCGCGGTGACCGCGCTCGACGGCGTCTCGCTTACGCTCGGCAAGGGCGAAATTCTCGGCGTGCTCGGCGACAACGGCGCGGGCAAGTCCACGCTCGTCAAGATTCTTACGGGCTTTCATCAGCAGACGAGCGGCACGCTGCACGTGCACGGAGAGGAAACGCTGATCCGTTCCGTCGATCATGCGCGCTCGCTCGGCATCGAATGCGTGTATCAGGACCTCGCGCTCGCCAATTCGCTCAGCATCTACCACAACATGTTTCTGAACCGCGAGATCGTGCGGCGCGGGCCGCTCAGTCTCATGCGGCTCGTGGATCACAAGCAGATGCGCGAGCGCGCGGCGCAATGTCTCGATGATATCGGCGTGCATGTGCCGTCCGTCGATTTGCCGGTGGAGCGTCTGTCGGGCGGTCAGCGTCAGGCGATCGCCGTGGCCCGCGCCGTCAATTCGAACGCGCGCATTCTGCTGCTCGACGAACCGCTCGCCGCGATGGGCGCGCGCGAAGCGGGACTCATCATCGACCTCGTGCTGCGGCTGAAGGAGAAAGGCGGGCTGTCGATCATCATGATCATGCACAACTACGCGCAGACGCTCGACATCGCGGATCGCATCATGTTGATGCAGCGCGGGCGCGTCACGTATGAGCAGCGCAGCGCGAATACGTCGGTGGCCGAGCTGATGGATATCGTGCGGCGTGAATATCGCGCGATGCGCGCGGCCACCGCGCATTGAACGCGCTTGGCCGATGCCCGAGCGTTACTCAACTTCCCCGCCCCGCCGATAAAACCGATGCCGCGAGCATGATGCAAGCCCGCGGCACCGGCCATCAACACGCCATTACTGCGCCGCGCACGTGAAGCTCGACGCGACGTTCACATCGCCCGAACCGTTATAGCGCGGGAAGGTCGGGTACTCGCACAGCGGGCGCGTGCGGCCCGGCACGCCGGTCTTGTCCGCGACCACTTGCGCAGGCGGCGTCACGCCCTTCTCGACCCAGTTCTCGAGCGTCGTCAGCGAGTCCCATCCCGCGTTGAAGATGCTGCTGGTCGAGTGCCCGTAGCCCGGAATCTCATAATAGCGCACGAAATTGCTGACCGTGGACGCGCCCATCGTCTGACGCAAACGCTGGTAATACTGCTCGGTGGCCTGCGTGCTCACCAGTGCATCGGCCATGCCGTGCGCCATCAGGATCTTGCCGCCCTTCGCATTGAACGCGGACAGGTCCGTCTTGTTCACGTCCTGCTCGGCCGTCAGCGCGCTGATGCGTGCCTGATACGCGCCCGGGTTTTGCGGATCGACCGTGAGCGAGTTGACGCTCGGATCGCGCGCCACGAAGTAGCGAATCCACTGGTCCCAGAAGACGCTGAAGTAAGGCGCGGTGGCAGGCATCGGGCTCGCCGGCTGCAGCAGATTCAAGGCGAGGGCGATGACGGTCGGCTGCACCGCCGATGCATTCACGACGCCCAGGTCCGCGCCCCACACGTTGAAGCCGGGATACTGCGTCTCTCCGCTGCCGAGCTGATAGTTGAATGTGATCGGCGTCGCGTACACCTTCAGCGCCGCGATCTGCGCATCGGAGAGGCAGGTGTCGCCCGTGTCCGCGCCGTTTGCGCATCTGAGCGGCGTGCCGTTCACCGTCGCGGTCGCCGGATCGAAGCTCGCATTGCAGGCGGCCACGTTGCTGATGAGACCGTCGGCCACGCCGTCGAGCGCATCGCAGGCGGACACCGCGGCATTGAGCAGCACCTTGCGCTTCGCCTGATTCGGATACGCGCCCGGCTGCGCGAGTGCGCGCGTGATGCGGCCGAATTGCAGGTCGAGGCTCGCCGCATTCCATGCCGGATATAGGACGATGGAGCCGTCCCAGTCTTGCGGCCAACGCTGCACGACCGCCAGCGCCTCGCGTCCGCCGGACGAGCCGCCGGCGAAGTAGGCGCGCTTGGGCTTGTCCACCGCATAACGCTTGCCGATCAGATAGACCGCTGCATCGCGCGTCTTCTTGAGCGCATCGCCGGAGAAGTTCGCGACGGCTTCGTCGTTGGTGCCGAACGAACCGTCGCGGCTGCCGAGCGCGCCGGCCTGATGGCCCGAATCGCTCGCGAATACCGCATAGCCGCGAGCGAGCGGCGCGGGCTGTGTCGTCGGGCCGGCCGGGACGTTGCCCGTCACGGCCGGTACGGTGCCATCGTAGCCGCCACCGCCGAACATCATCGCCTTGCTGTTCCACTGCGTCGGCATCGCGACCTGGAAGTTGATCTTCGGCGCGGTCTGATCGACGGGCGCAATCGATCCGCTCACGAGGCAATACTCGGGCGTCGCCGCGACGCCCGTTCCCGAAGCGGGCACGATCGCGGCGGCCGCGACGGTCGCGCCCGTCGTCGGCAACCCGATCGCGTTCGCAGGCACGCTCATTCCCGCGAGTTGCGCACAACTGAGCGCAGCGGTCGGCGGCGTGCCGTTATTGTTATCGTCGTTTCCGCCATGACACGCGGCAAGCGCCAGCGCGGCAAACGGTGCAGCCGCCACCGCTGCCTTGTTGACGTATCGAATAATGCGAGGCCTGCAGAATGCTTCGGGCATGTCTCCTTCCTCCTGGCAATTGAATCGCTCTCGTGAACGGCTCTTGTGAACGGCTTTGTCGTGCCGCGTCGTGCGGTGCGCTTTTTTGCGTCCGCGTAAGAATCGTTGACGGCGGCGCGATGGAAGTCAAGCGGGGCGTGTACCAACGCGTGGGATGGCAATCAATTCAATAAGACTTACTGCTTCGGCGGAAATAGGAGAGAGTTGCGAAGGTAGGCTTTACCTCGTCGATGAATGGCTCATCGACCCGCGTTTGCTTTGGATTGACTTTGCGATTGGCGGAAGGCCGTATGCGTCCCTTGCGCTCGCATGGGTTGGCGAATTGAGCCGATGATTCATCGCTCGCCATCGAAGGCGAGCGAGTAGCACGCTTCTTTGCCGTGCTTAAAGATGCGCCGGAGTCATTGACATGACGAACCGGCGCTTGCGTGACTTAACTGGCTTCAGCTGCATTCGCGCTGCCATTCTGCGCGGCCTCTGAGACCGAAGCGCGCTTGGCGGAAGCCTTCTTTGCAGCCTTCTTTGTCGCCGTTTTTTTGGTCGCGGCCTTTTTCGTTGCGGCTTTTTTGGTTGCGGTCTTTCTCTCTGACGCGCCGTTCGCCGCTGTTGCATCGATCAGAAATTTGGTCCTGTCTTTCGCGGACGCGAGCCACGCCGGCGCCTTGCCTCGGCCACTCCATTCCGCGCCTGACCTCGGATCGCGATACTTCGCGGGCTGCTTGCCGCGTACGTAATTGCCGAGAGGCTTTGCCGACTTCGCATCGGCGGACGAGGCCGTGCTCGCGCCAGCGTCGATGAGGAACCTGTTGCGGTTCTTCGCGTTTGCAATCCATCCGGGCGCGCGGCCGTGACCGCTCCATGTCGCCCCGGTCTTCGGATCGCGATATTTCGCATTCGACGCGCCGCCTTTCTGCGACCCGGTGCTCGCGCCGCGTTTCGTACTAGTGTTCTTGCCGGCAGCGTCCGCACGCAAGTCGTCGACAGTCAAACCATATTCATCCATCAACGAATGAATTCGGGCGATCACGCCGGCCGACTCTTTCTTCGCTATTGCTTCGGCTTGCGCCTGTAGCTTGGCTATCTTCGTCTGAATGTCTTTGAGCGTTGCCATAGGACTCCCCTTTTCGATTGCAATGCCCGCACTATGCCATATGCGTTGCCTGCGAAACACATTCATCGCGTGACACAATGGCCGACATCGATCGAATCAAACGCAATTTGACGATTTTTGCGGGGCGAATTAAGCGGCTAAACGCACGCTAGCCGAAGATACGCGCCCAAATGTCACGAATGCGGCGAGCGCGATCCTCGAATAGAAATGAAGCGATGAGCGCGAAGATTCCTGATACCACGCCCGTCAGAATATGTTCGACGTACGGATTGGAGTAATGACTTGCGTGTGAATACGCGTCGCCTAACGCAGTCAGCAGGCCGACCAGCAACGCATTGCCATATCGATTTCCATAGAGTTTCGTCGCCGGCGTGAAAGTCAGCAGCACCGCGAGCAATCCGGTCAGGAGACCGGTTTTGAATGCGATAGTCCAGTGCGCGAGACTCATCACATTGCTCCAGCTACCCGGCATGCAGGTCATGCATGCACTCGTCGGCTGCCAGAAACGCTGCACGAACAATCGGACGCGACGCTTCCACTCGGTTGACATGATCATTGCCCTCGGCAATCGCGACGCCGGATGACTCACGTTACGACGACGAGCGGCTATGCGCAATCCCTGTCTGCTTACGCCTCTCGTTCAAGACTCAACGCAGCCCAGACCCAGAAGCGTCGCTTTGATTGCATCGTCGAGCGGCGTATGCGGCTCATGACCGAGCGCATCGAGCAGCCGTGTGTTGATCATGCGCACCGGCGTTCGCCATAAATAACGCATTTCGCGCATTTCGCGAAAGGTCACGTTGAATGGCGATGCAAGCGTCAGCAGCCACCACGGAAAGGCGCCGATCGCAGGCGCTCGCCCGGTCTGTCGCGCGATCACGCGCTGAATGGCTGCGGCGAATTGCGTGCCGTCCTCATCCCAGTGGCCGCCCATATGAAAGCGCGCGAAACGATCCAGCGTATCGCGGCGCTCGAGCAGTTCGACCATGGTGCGCGCCACGTCCGGCAGATACGACCATGCGTGTCCGACACCGGCCGTCCCCGGATAGACGATCTTTTCGACCGGCTTTCCCGGCTTGACGAGCCCTTGCGAGAACCAGTTGTTACCCGCTTTCGGCCCGAAGAAATCGCCCGCGCGCACAATCAACGTCTGCACGCCGTCGCGGCTTGCACGTTCGAGCCGCGCTTCCATCTCCACGCGAATCGCGCCTTTCTTCGTGAGCGGATGTTGCGGCGCATCTTCGGCGATAACGGGAAACGCGTCCGGTCCGAAGTTGTACACCGTGCCCGGCAGCACGATCGTCGCGCGCTCGGTCTTCGCTGCCGCGATCGTGTTGTCGAGCATCGGCAGCACGAGATCGGCCCAGCGCCGGTAGCCGGGCGGGTTCACCGCATGCACGATGACCGTCGCTCCCTTCGCCGCGCGCGTCACGTCGGCGCGATTCATCGCATTGCCGTGCATCCATTCGATGCCGTCCGTCTGCTCGCTTGCCGCAGCGGAACGCCGCAAGCCGCGCACGTGCCAGCCTGCATCGCGCAACTGCCGCGCAACCTCGCCGCCGATGCCGCCGGTTGCGCCAAGCACCAAAGCCGTTTTCCGAGTCATGCCACGCTCCTTGTTATGTCGATTGGATGATTCTGCGCGAGACACGGCTGCAATAGAATTGCCTAACTACGTAGAGCGGATATACAAATTTGCATGGCCGACAACATAGGATGGGAACTGTATCGCACGCTATTAGCGGTGCTTCAGGAAGGGTCGCTGTCGGCGGCGGCGCGCGCATTGGGCATCACGCAGCCGACCGCTGGCCGTCACATCGAGGCGCTCGAACGGGCGTTGAACGTGAGCCTCTTCACGCGTTCGCAAACCGGCTTGCAGCCGACGGACGTCGCGCTCGCCCTGCGCGTTCATGCGGAGGCGATGCAGAGCACGGCTCTATCGCTGGAACGCGCAGCCAGTGGTCACGGCAATGGCGGCGACGTGCGAGGCGTGGTGCGCGTATCGGCGAGCGATGTGGTGGGCGTCGAAGTACTGCCGCCCATCATCGCCGCGCTGCGGCAACGGAATCCGCATCTCGTCGTAGAACTGGTGCTGTCCAATCGCGTGCAGGACCTGCTCAGGCGCGAAGCCGATATCGCCGTGCGCATGGTGCGGCCGAAGCAGACGCAACTCGTCGCGCGGCGTATCGGCAGCATCGAACTCGGGCTGCATGCGCATCGTGACTATCTTGCGATGCATGGCACGCCCAGGAACGCGGCGGCGCTGTGGAAACACGCGATCATCGGCTACGATCAATGGACGGCCTTTGTCCGCGAGGCGAGCAAGGCCTTTCCCGGCTACTCGCGCGGCGCGCTTTCGCTACGCACCGACAGCGATGTCGCGCAATTCGCGCTGATCCGCGCGGGCGCGGGCATCGGCGTGTGTCAGGTGCCGCTCGCCCGCCGCGACGCGGCGCTCGTCCGCGTGCTGCCCAAGCTCGTCGCGCTACAACTGGAAACGTGGGTGACCATGCACGAGGACCTGCGCGCGTCGCCGCCTTGCCGCGCGACCTTCGATGCGCTCGTGCAAGGGCTTCTGGACTATGTACGGTGATGCAGCCATGCTTCGGGCGCGCGTGAAACGACTCGGCGCGGGCCGGTGAGACAATCGTCGGCAGAAGCATCAACCATCGGAGAACGTCATGTCACGCAGCGTCGCAGAGAAACGCGCGGCCTTTCGCGCATTGCATGAGTCGGGTTGCTTCATGTTGCCGAACCCTTGGGACGCGGGCAGCGCGCGTTATCTCGCGAGCCTCGGCTTTCAGGCGCTCGCGACGACGAGTTCCGGCTTTGCCTGGTCCACTGGACACGCCGACAATCACGTCACGCGCGATCTCGTCCTCGCGCATTTGCGCGCGATGGTGGACGCCACCGATCTGCCCGTGAACGCCGACTTCGAGAACGGCTTCGGCGCGACGCCGGCCGACGTTGCCGCAAGCGTCGAGCTGGCGGTCGCGACCGGCGTGGCCGGCTTGTCGATCGAAGATTCCACCGGCGACGCATCCGCGCCGCTCTTTCCGCTCGACGTCGCCGTCGCGCGACTGCAAGCGGCCCGCCGCGCCATCGATGCGAATGGCGGCAACACGCTCTTGATCGGCCGCGCGGAAAACTTCTTTGCCGGAACGCCCGATCTGAGCGACACGCTCGCGCGCCTCACGGCCTACGCGGCAGCAGGCGCCGACTGCCTCTACGCGCCCGGCATCCACACTCGCGAGCAAATCGAGGCCGTGGTCGCCGCCGTCGCGCCCAAACCCGTCAACGTGCTCATCGGCGGACCGTCGGCCTTCACGCTGAGCGATCTCGCCGCGCTCGGCGTGCGGCGCGTGAGCGTCGGCGGCGCGCTGGCGCGGGCCGCGTGGGGCGGTTTCATGCGCGCGGCCGCGACGCTTGCCGACGGACGCTTCGACGGCTTCGAAGGCGCGGCATCCGGCGCCCAACTCAACGCGCTGTTCTCAGGCAACGCGTGACTTCGAAGGAGCCCGTCATGGCTCGTGAAATCATTCGCGTGGAACCGCTTTCCAGTTGGCTCGAACGAAGGAAGGCGCCGGTATCGGTCGTCACGCGTCATCGCGACACCGTGTATGTCTCCGGTCTTCCGCCCTTCGATCCCGAGACCGGCGACGTGCTCGATGCGCCTATCGAGCAACAGACGCAACGCGTGCTGGAGCAATTGAAGCTATGCGTGGAGACGGCGGGATCGTCGCTCGATCAGGTGTTGAAGTGCACTGTCTACTGCACGTCGGTGGAGATGTTTTCCGTCGTGAATGAAGTCTATGCGCGCTTCTTCGGGCATGAGCCGCCGGCGCGCATCTTCGTGAATGTGCCCGCGTGGCCGGGACGCTTCGACATCGAGATCGACTGCGTGGCGGCGGTGTCACGGTAGGCCAGCAAGAGCCGCGATCATTCCGGCGTCTGCGCGCCGCGCCAAACGCGGCATTGCTGGCGCACGACTTCGTGCAGCGAATCGTGCGCGCCGTAGATGCGGCGCAGCCACATCGCATCGGTCATTCCCTGCGTCACGGTGCGCCTGATCGCGTCGAGCGCTTCATCAGCGGCGAGCGCGTGGCCGTGCGGCGCGATGGCGTCGAGCGTGGCGAGAATGTCTTCGCGAAGCGGGCGACGATTTCCTGTCTCCGGATTCACGCATACGCCATCCAGTCCGAAGCGGCACGCCATGAACCGGTTCGCCCGATAGACTTCATAGTCGCGCTCGGTCAGGCGCAGAGGCAAATCGGTCAGCAGATAGCGCGCGAGCGACTGAATATACCCGGCAATGGCCGCGGCCCATTCGACGCGCAGCGGCGTATCCATCACGCGCACTTCGATGGTCCCGTATCCCGGACTCGGACGAATGTCCCAATAGAAGTCTTTCAGGCTTTTGACGAGACCCGTGTGCGTCATGCGCTCGAAGTACGCTTCGAACTCACTCCATTTCGTCACGAAAGGCGCTTGTCCTGACAATGGAAACGGCGCGACGGAATTCAGGCGGGCGCATTGAAACTGCGTGTCGCTGCCCTGCACGAACGGAGAAGACGCGGCGAGCGCAATGAAATGCGGCACGTAACGCGAAAGCGAATGCAACAGAACGAGTGCCGAGTCGGGGTCTGGGCAGCCGACATGCACGTGCTGACCGAAAATCGTGAATTGCTGATAGAGCGCGCCATAAAGCCCCATCAGATATTCCGAGCGCTCGCGTCCGTCGGAACGCTGGTCGTACCAGTTCTGGAAGAAATTCGTTCCGCCGCCGCACACGCCGACATTGAGAAAGTCGCCTGCCCGAACGAGCGTATCGCGAAGCACCTGCAATTCGCTTTTCGCCTGATCGTAGTTCTTGCAGATGCCCGTCGACAACTCGATCATGCCTTCGGTCGTTTCCGGATTGATCGCGCCCTCGAAGCGCTCTTCTCTCACGCGATTCAGGAGTTCCGTCGTCGCCTTCGTCAGGTTGTAGTCGTGCGTATTCACGACCTGAACTTCCAGTTCGACTCCAATCGTAAAAGGCTCTGACGATGCAAATGGCTGGAGCATGGAGTGTCCTGTTTCGCGGGAGACGAGACGAAGCGGCGAGTTCATTCTACGCGACGAGCAGGGCTTGGCGATGAGACGGCATGCGTCCCGTTCGGATTGAAATCGAACGATCGATCGTAATGCGCACAGAGTTTCGATAAGAAAGGCGTTGCGGTGCCAGCCTCTTTGTCCGAGACACGGTGTGTCTTATTCAGCAGGCATATTCACTATCAAGATCTCAATGCTTTTTGAACATGCCCACTACTATTAAGCACCCGCCCTACGACCCGCCGCACGACCCCGAATCGCTCGTTCTCACCTGGATAAGACGCGCCCGCGAAGCGCAAATACGTCACTATGCGATGGCCGACCGCCTGAGTGCCTGCGCGCGGCACCTTGGGCTAGCGGTCATCGCCATCACCGCGCTTACAGGCACATCGGCGTTCGTGTCGCTCGTGACGCTGGCCGTGTCGCCGGGATTGCGCGTGGTCGTCGGACTCACGAGCATGAGCGCTGCGGTGCTCGCCTCATTGCAGACGTTTCTGCGCTATAGCGAGCGCGCGGAGTTGCATCGCAAAGCCGGCGCGCGCTATGGCGCGGTGCGCCGGCGACTCGAGACCATTCACGTCGACGGTGCGCGCGAAGAAGCGATGTTCAGCATCGACGTCGTGCGCGACGAGCTCGACGACATCGCGCAAAACGCGCCGCATGTGCCGGGGCGTGTGATGCGAACCCCTTAGCGACCGCGCTGTTCAAGGCTTGTACCCATCGTTCAGCGTGTGCAGAAACGCGACGATATCGTGGATATCCTCTTGCGTCATCGCGGGCGTATCGCCGGGCTTGCGATCGAACGGCGCGTCCTTGTCGTCCACGTTCGCGTGGAATTGCGGCGGCAAGTCGTCGTACTTGCGCACCTCGCCCTTGGCGTCCTTCGGATAGAACTTTTGCGGCGCGGTGTTGCGCTCGTTATAGAACGCCATCACGTCGTCCAGTGAACGATAGATGCCGTTATGAAAGAACGCGTGCCGCGTCGCGACGTTGCGCAGCGTGGGCGTGAGGAACATGCCGCAATACTGCGTCTGTTCGCGCAGGTCTTCGCGGAACGGGCCGCACACGCCCATGTCGTAAAACGTCGGATCGCGATTGATCGCGAGCGCGTTGTTGCGTGGCACGCCCAGCGATTCGTATTGGAAGTCGGTGAACATCGGCGGCAGACCGTCGGGGCTCGGCTTCGACACATGACAGCCCGCGCAATTCGCCTTGTCCGGATCGTTGAAGAGGCGCAGTCCGTGCAGTTCCGCCTGCGTCAGCCGCGCCTTGCCTTCGAGCCAGTAGTCGTATTTGCTCGTGTACGGATGAAACGCCTGCTCTTCCACCTGATAACGGGCCACGGCGAACATCGCCTCGGATACCGCCAGATCGCCGCTATCGAAAATGCGCGGCCCGAAGAGCTTCTCGAAGTCCCCCTTGTACGACGTATGCGCGAGCTTGTCCGCGACTTGCACGAGGCTCGCGTTCGCCATTTCGACCGGGTTGACCATCGGCCCGCTCGCTTGCGCCTGCAACGTATCCGCGCGGCCGTCCCAGAAGAGGCCGCCTTGCGGCACCATCGCCGGGGCGGCGGGCGCCACGCCCGCGCTTTTCTGCGCGCGCGTCGTGCCGTTCGCCTGCGCGGCGAGTTTCGCGAGATCCGGCGCTTCGTCGGCATCGCCCTGATCGGGGCCGATGCTGAATGCCGGCTGCCGATACAGATACATGAGCGACGGCGGCGGCCGGTATCCCGGCAGCGTCAGATGCGGCCCGCCCTGTTGCACGGCGAGATCGTTCGGCGGGCCGAACGCATGCGCCGGATCGTGGCACGAGGCGCACGACTGCTGGCCCGACGCCGAAAGACCGCGGTCGAAGAAGATGCGCTTGCCGAGTTGCGCGACGGCGCTCAGCTGCACCGTCGGCGGACGTTGCAACACGACAGGATGCGCGTTCGCGCCGGTCAGATTCTCGACGATATCGCCGATAGCCGCGGGCACGCGCGACGGCGCGACGACGGCATACGCGCCGAACGCGCCCGCCGCGACGATGAGCAGAGCGGCCACGCGAAGCGCGCGGCGCTTCCGGTTCGGTAGATCACTGGACTGGCCGAGAGCCGGATCGACGGTAGTGGACATGAACTGAAGAATACGAAAGCTTCGATGAAAACGCGTTGTCGCCGACAAGCGGCGACAACGAAAAGGTGAAAGGCGCACGCACGCACGGACGCGCCGTGAGTGCGTGCATGGCCAGGCTTAGATGGCCGGCACGGAAGCCACCGGCGAGCCGAGGTTCGGATCGACGAAGAGCTTCGCGTTGTTGCCCTTGCCGCTGAAGTCGAACATGCCCATGATGCTGCCCGCGGTCGCATCGAATGAGCCGCCGCCCAGACGCGCCGAGCCAAGCCAGTTGTCTTCGATAAAGCGCACCACGGAAGCCTGGCTGATCGGCGTGTGATCGACGTAGTTCACCTTCGCCCACGGCGAGATCACGAGGAACGGAATGCGCGTACCCGGACCGCAGCGGCCATTCACCGCGCCGCCGTTCACGCCGATCGGCGCCGCGCCCGAGCCGCACTTGCCCGCGCCGTTCAGCTGGTCGGCCTGCGCGTCGAACGAAGACGCGGTGGGCGTGGCGTACGCGTGGTCGTACCAGCCGTCCGAGTCGTCCCATGCGACGATCACGGCGGTGCTGTTCCAGTCCGGCTGCTGCTGCAGGAAGTTCACCACCTTCGCCGTGAACGCCTGTTCGTCGAGGGGGTCCGAATAGCCCGCGTGGCCGTCCTGGAACGCGGGCGCCTTCACGAAGCTCACCGACGGATAGTTGCCCGCCTTCACCGCCGCGAAGAAGTCGTCGCTGTCGTACTGATGGTTCGCGGGCTCCGGCGTCTTGCCGTCCGCTTCCACGGACGAGCCGATGGCCGCCGTCGAGCTCGGGCGCAAGTGCTGCGGATTGGCCGTCGACGCGTAGTACTGGAACCAGTTGTGATGCGGGATATAGTCGGCCGTCGCCTGTCCGACCACCGGCGATACCGTGCTGCGCTTGCAGCCGGTCGTGCCGTTGCCGTTCACGGTCGCGAGGTTGAAGCCGCCCATGAAGCCGCCCCACGTGATGTTCTTCGCGTTGAGCAGATCGCCGATGTTCTTCGAGGTCATCATCGCCTGATCGGTCGTGCTCGAGCAGATGTCGTAGCCGGGATCGACGTCGTTGATCATCGAGTAGCCGCCCTGACCGTCCGCGACATAGTACGAACCGGAGGCCGTCGTCATATTGAACACGGGCTTGCTCGCCTTGACGATCTGCATGCCGTTGTTCTGGCCCGACACCACTTCGAGCGCGCCCGGCGTCGACGGGCCGTAGGTGTCGGTGTAGGCGTTGTCGCTCATCGCAAATTTCTGCGCGTAGTTCCAGAGCGCGGCGACGGTGTTGCCGTCGAAATAGCCCATCACCTGACCGGCCGTGCCGAACGAACCCGCGCCGCCGCTCGAACCCTTACCCGTGTACTTCGGGAACAGGTCCGCCGCGCCGTTGTTGTAGGCCTGCTGCTCGGCGGTGTACGCGTGATTCTGGTCGGCAGTGGCCGCCTGCGTGCGGTCGAGGCGGAACGGATTGGCCGCCGCTGCGCCGTTCAGCGTATTCGTGAAGTTCGGGTTGGCGGTGAGCAGCGTCCCGCTCAAGCCGTTGACTGCCGGGGTGCCCGCCGCCGCCGTGAAGGCCGGTTCGCCGGCCGGATTCGTGGCGTTCGGATAGGTCGCGAAGTAGTGATCGAACGAGACGTTCTCGTTGAAGATCACGACGAGATGCTTGATGGGCGTCGCCGTGGCGAGCTTGTTCTGCGCGCTTTGCGGGGTGTCGTTATGGTCGCTGCCGCAGGCGTACATGCCGATTGCGGCGGCGGCCGATGCGCCAACCATGAGGGCTCGACGAAACATGAAGGGGACTCCGGTGTCGTTTTGATAGTGGTTCGTTCGTTCGCGCTTCCAGGCGCCGCGAAAGCGAGAGCGCGCGCTGAGCACGCGCGACGGATTTAAGCATTCGCTGATGGCCTCATTAAGACAGTGCGCTTGCGACGGACTTACCTTGAGTTGACGATTCGTCGCGGCGGACTTTCGAAAGCGTTACGCGCCGACGCGCATGGACAAAAAATGAGCGGCATCGTGCGGGTAAATGCGCGGTTCGTCGTGCTAAAGCATCGCATCCACGCGACGTAAACCAGCTATCGCCTCGCGTGCGCCGCGCGGCCGGCCCTTTCGCTCGCTCATTCTTCACGCCCATGCTTCGTCACCTTCGATCGTTCACCCGCTGCATCGTCGCCCGTCGCGGCGATGCGCCGGGCATGCTCGGACGCGGACTTGGTTTCGCGCATCGCGCGGGCGTTGCATCGACCGAGGGCCGCCGCCATGACCTTCGCTGATGCGTCCGATCTCGCGCCCGACGAGCGGCCGGCGACGCATCGCCGCGGCGTCGGCTTTGTCCGGCGGGCGTACGGGCTGCGCTGCATCGGCCTGGCGATGGGCTTCGTGCTCGTGCAGACGGTGCTGTGGATGCAGCATGCATCGGCCGGCGCGCGACTGTTCGTGCTGGCGTATTGCTTCGGCTGGCCGCACCTCGCGTTTCTCCTCGCGCGCGCCGGCGCCTACCCGGACCGCAGCGAGCGACGCAATATCTACGTGGACAACCTCGCGGGCGCGATGATCGTCGTCGCGATGAAGTTCGCGTGGCTGCCGTCCACGCTCGTCCTCCTGATGTTCATGATGAACAACGTGGCGGCGGGCGGCGCGCGCTTGCTCGCGCGCGGGTCGCTCTTTTGTCTCGCGGGATTCGCGCTCGGCGCGCTCGTGTTCGGCGTCGGCTTCGACTGGGGCAGCGTGTCGGCGAGCACCATCGCGAGCGCGCCGATGCTGATCGTCTATCCGTTGTCGCTCGGCATCGTCACGCACCGCACGGCGATCAAGCTCGCCGACCGTTCCCGCGCGCTCAAGCATCTCAACGAACGCGACGTGCTCACCGGCCTACTGAACCGGGCGACGCTCGCGCGGCGTCTGGACGACACGCTCGCGCGGGCGCGGGCGGACGGCACGCGCGTGAGCGTGCTGTTCATCGATCTCGACGAATTCAAGGTGGTGAACGATTCGCTCGGCCATCACCACGGCGACGAACTGCTGGCCACGGTCGCGGCGCGGCTCATGGCGACGGCAGGCGTCACCGAGCAGATCGGGCGATACGGCGGCGACGAATTCGTGATGGTATCGACGCTGCCCGCGCTCGAAGCGGTGAAGTCGCTGGCCGCGCGGCTCATCGACGCGGTGAACGCGCCGGTGCGGCTCGGCAGCGACACTGTCGTTCCGCGTCTGAGCGTGGGCATCAGTACGTGTCCCGAAGACGGCGACGCAGCGCAGCCGCTTCTGAACAAGGCCGACGCGGCGATGTATGCGGCCAAGCACGGAGGAAGGAACCGGTGGGTCGTATTCGAGGAAGGGTTGGCCGAGGCCGAGGTGTACGGGTAGATCGGCGGCTGATATTCGTGGGCATCAGCACCTGCCCCGAAGACGGCAATGAAGCAAAGCCGCTTCTACGAAAGGCCGACGCCGCGATGTATGCGGCCAAGCACGGGGGAAGGAACCGGTGGGTCCTGTTCGAGGAAGGGTTGGCTGAGGCGGGGGTGTACGGGTAGATCGACGGCTTGCCCGTGCAAGGACTCACTCTTTGAAGTTCACCGCCAGACGGCGCGTGCGTCGCGGTCAGCAACGCGTTTGCTTCACAGCCCCGCCGTCCGCGCACTCTGCGTGGACGGCGCGTGCAGCTTGCTTGCACCGGCGAATCGCGCTTGGTCGCATGCAGCGACTGCCCGTGCTTCCAAGAAACCGCGCCGCTATCAACGCGGCTTCATTGCGCGACGGAATCGAGCCCGGTCTTCCGTACGGTCGGCTGCGCGGCGGGCGACGCGAGGAACCGCAGCAGCGCCCGCGCTTCGTCCGGATGCTTTGCGCCGACCGGAATGCCGGGGTCGCGAACGGCGACTATCGAACATCGCGAGCGTATCGACGGATGAGTTAAACGGAATGCGGCTCGCGATCCTTCGATACGTCCCGGCATAACGCGTCGCGCGATTGGCCCCAGCGCCGGTCGCGTCAAGTCGATGCGGCAAACGAGTGGAACTGCGAGTTGGGCAAAGCGCGCTTGCTCGCAGCGAGTCGAGCATCGGATAGAGGACGATGGTCATCGATCTCATATCGAGCGACGCGACTCCGGCAACAGCTTGCATGCAGCGCCTTGCGCGGCGGGGAACTTGCAACGTCAAGGCGTCGGCTCGGAGGCGACAAGCGCGAAGCCCGGCATCGACTATGCATGCTTGCTCGACCAATCCGCGCCGCCGCCACGCCCTACTTCCCACTTGCCCCCGACGCCCCGCCCGCCTTCCCATGCTGCCGCGCTGTCTCATCACGCTTCAGTTCCGCCGGGGGCGTGCCGGTCTGGGTCGCGCCGCCCTGGCCGCCCTGCGGACTCGCGCCTTGCCCGCTCTGTCCCGACTGCCCGCCGCGCACGCCGAGCCCTTCGTTGCGCTGCTGATTGCCCGGCGTCGCCTGCGCGAGCAGCAGGGCGGAGCCGCCCGCGTCGTTCGCCGAGGCGGGCGTCGCGGCGATTACCGCAGTCGTGAGCAACAGACCCAATGCCGCTGTGTACTTGCCAGTCATTGCAATCTCCTTCGATTATTCGACCAGCATCCGTGCAATGCGCATGCCACGGGCGGCATTGAGGCTCTTACCACTCGACGCAAATCTTCCCCAGATGCGCCGCGCTTTGCTGATAGCGGAACGCATCCGCGAGCGCATCGAAGTCGAAAGTCTTGTCGATGACGGGCCGTACCCCGCTCTGTTCGAGCGCGCGCACATACTCCTGCTGTTGCCGCCGGCTGCCGACGATTAGCCCCTGCAAGCGCGCCTGCCGCGCCATCAAGAGCGACGTCGGCACGGTGCCTTCGCGCCCCGTCAGGACGCCGATCAATGAGATATGCCCGCCCACGCGCACCGCCTCGATGGACTGGGCGAGCGTTCCCGGCCCGCCTACTTCGATCACATGATCGACGCCTCGTCCGCCAGTCAGCTCGAGCACTTGCGCCGCCCATTTCTCGTGCTCGCGGTAGTTGACGACCTCGTCCGCGCCGAGCACCTTCACGCGCTCCAGCTTCTCGTCGGACGACGACGTGACGATGACTCGCGCGCCCATCATCTTGCCAATCTGCAACGCCGCGATCGACACGCCGCCGGTGCCGAGCGCGAGCACGGTATCGCCCGCCTTCAGCGCGCCGTCCGCGACGAGCGCGCGCCACGCGGTGAGGCCCGCTGTCGTGATGGTCGCGGCTTCGGCGTGACGCCAGCCGCGCGGCGCGTGAGTGAAAGCGGTCGCCGCGCGCACCACATGCATCGCCGCCATGCCGTCGATGCCGTCGCCCGGTGTGCCCGCGAAGTTGCCCACCTCGGCTTGCGCGGCGCCGTCGATCCATTGCGGGAAGAAGCACGACACCACAGGGTCGCCGACAGCGAACTCGGTCACGCCCTCGCCGAGCGCCTCGACGACGCCCGCGCCGTCCGCCATCGGCACGCGGCCATCGGCGGTCGGGCTCTTGCCGCTCACCACGAGCAGGTCGTGGAAGTTGAGCGATGTCGCGTGTATCGCAACGCGAATCTGTCCCGGCCCCGGCTGGCCCGGATCGGCGATATCGCGAATCTCGAGCTTGTCCAGTCCGCCCGGCGCGCGGACGACGAATGCCTTCATCAGAATCTCCTTGGCCGCGCTGCGGCAGTGAATCGGTCGCGCGCCAAGAAGCGCGCGCGACTCACGCCGCAACTCGTGGACCCGCTCGTTCTTGCGCGCGCGGTCAGCCTCTCTCGCTATCGAGATGCGCCATCTGCACGGCCGCATAGCGGTCTCCGGCGGCGGCGCCCTTCGGCACCGCGGCCTCGATGGCGGCGATATCGTCCGCGTTCAGCGAAACATCGAGCGCGCCCAGCGATTCGACGAGCCGCTCCCGCGTGCGCGCGCCGATGACCGGCACGATGTCCTCGCCCTGCGCAAGCACCCACGCAATCGCGATCTGCGCCACGCTCACGCCCTTCTGCTGCGCAATCTGCGCGAGCGCATCGACGAGCGCGAGGTTGCGCTCGACGTTGCCCTCCTGAAACCGCGGGCTGTGCGCGCGCCAGTCGCCCGCTTGCGCCGATGCCTTCGTCCAGTGGCCGCTGATAAGGCCGCGCGACAGCACGCCGTACGCCGTGATGCCGATGCCGAGTTCCCGGCACGCCGGCAGGATCGCGTCTTCGATGCCGCGCGAAATCAGCGAGTATTCGATTTGCAGATCGCAAACCGGATGCACGGCCGCAGCTTTGCGGATGGTCGCCGCGCCCACTTCGGACAGTCCGACGTGGCGCACATAGCCCGCCTGGATCATGTCCGCGATCGCGCCTACGGTGTCTTCGATCGGCACCTTGGGATCGAGCCGCGCGGGGCGGTAAATGTCGATATGGTCGACTTGCAGGCGCTGCAACGTGTAGGCGAGAAAGTTCTTCACCGCATTGGGCCGCGCGTCGTAGTCGGTCCAGTTGCCCGCCGGGTCACGCATGCCGCCGAACTTTACGCTGATGATCGCCGAATCGCGGCGCGACGGCGGCGCGCTCTTCAGCGCCTCGGCGATCAGCAATTCGTTGTGGCCCATGCCGTAGAAATCGCCGGTATCGAGCAGCGTGACGCCTGCTTCGAGCGCGGCGTGAATCGTCGCGATGCTTTCCGCGCGGTCGGACGGGCCGTACATGCCGGACATGCCCATGCAGCCGAGTCCGATGGCGGATGACTGCGGTCCCGTATTGCCAAGTTGACGCACTTTCATGTTGATTCTCCCAACGAGATAGTCAGACGATGGAGCCCGCGAACCCGGGCTTGCGATGCATTATCCGAGCAAACCCCGCGTGCGATAATCCGCCTCAATGCGAATGGGCTGTGCGCCGAGGCGAACAATGAGCGAACCGGATCTGTCGGACCTGCATGCGTATCTCGCCGTGGCGCGCTCGCGCGGCTTCCGTCAGGCGGCGCTATTGCGCGGCGTGTCCGCTTCGTCTCTGAGCGACGCCATTCGCCGTCTCGAAGCGCGGCTCGGCGTACGACTCCTTAATCGCACCACGCGCAGCGTGACGCCGACGGAAGCAGGGCAGCGTCTGATCGAGCGGCTCACGCCCGCGTTCGCGGAGATCGCCGGCGCGCTCGACGCCGTCAACGTCTTTCGCGACAGTCCCACCGGCACGCTGCGTCTCAATGTGCCGACCATCGCCTCGCGGGAAATACTTCCGTCCATCATTCCGCGCTTTCTTGCCGCGCATCCGGGCATCTCGCTCGAAATCAGCGCAACCGACAACTTCATCGACGTGCTCGCCGCGGGCTTCGACGCCGGCATCCGCTACGACGAAAGCATCGAGCGCGACATGATCGCGGTGCCGATCGGTCCGCGCACGCAACGCTTCGTCGCGGCCGCCGCGCCTGCCTATCTCGAAGCGCATGGCGAGCCGAAGCATCCGCGCGAGCTCGTGAACCATGCGTGCATCGGGCATCGCTTCGAAAGCGGCGTGCTCGCGTCGTGGGAATTCAAGCGCGGCGGCAAGACGGTGCGCATCACGCCGCGCGGGCCGCTTGCCACGACGTCGATCGAACTGAGCCGCAGCGCCGCGCTCGCCGGACTCGGCTTGACCTATACCTTCGAAGAATTCGTCCGCGCGGAGATCGAGCGCGGCACGTTGGTTCCCGTGCTCAAGCCGTGGTGGCAGAGTTTTCCGGGGCCGTCCCTCTACTACCCGAGCCGCGCGCACATGCCGGGGCCACTGCGCGCGTTCGTCGATTTTCTTCGGGCCGAGAACGCCGCGCTAGCCGACAAGTAAGTAATACCGCCATCCGGAAACACGCGCGGTAGATTCTTTAGACAAAAGCTAAAGTCGGTCAGGCAGGGGTCGTTAAACAAGCAAGAAGAGCAACAACTGGTTACAAACACGGTAAGTTCTTCCTAAATCGATTTCCGCTGCAAACGTTTGCACGATGCGCTTCCGTAACGGAAGCGCATGAAAGCGCGCGTGCCGCGTCGAATCAGATCATCAGCTTTACCCGCCCGCAGGGATACGCGGGACACAGGCCCGTTGCCGACCCGCCCTCGACTGGCGCTCCGGACAGCACGCCTCTCCTTAACGATGCACGCTTGTCTATCAGTAGTACTTACCATACTAACCAACAAGAAATCATGACCCAGACCACCACACGACGCCTCTTCGCGCGCAAGGCCGCCCTCGCCGCCGCCATCACCACGGGATTGCTGCTTGCCGCTTGCGGCGGTGGCAGCGCCGCCGACTCCGCCTTCGATGCAGCCGCTACCGCGAAGGCCTCGACCGTGCCGGGCAGCATTTTCTACGGCATCAACGGGCACAATAACGAAGGCGGCGCGTACGACATCTCGACGCCCACGCTTCAGCTTCAGCAGGTAAAAGACCTCGGCGCCACGCTCTACCGCAACGAGGTGTACAACCTCGGCTCGGCGACCAAGCTCGCCGGCATCGCGAAGACGGCAGCAGCGGCAGGCGTCACGGTTTATCCGGTGTTGCTCATCGGCGTGAGCAGCTTCACGAACGAAACCGATGCCTACAACGCCGGCTTCACGCTCGGCAAGCAAACGGCGACGGCGTACAAGTACCCGTACTACGAAGTCAGCAACGAGCTCGACAGCAGCCTTCTGACCGGCAATGTGGACGGCGTATATCCGCAGCAGTTCGTCAACGCCAAGTTCCAGATTGCGCGCGGTATCGTGCGCGGCATGATCGCGGGCATCAAGTCGGTGGATACGAACGGCAAGATCATCATCGGCGGCGGCGCGTGGATGCACTACGGCTTCGACCAGATGCTGTGGAACGGCACGCAGCCGGACGGCACGTCGGGCTATCCGAAGGTGACGTGGGACATCACCGCATGGCACTGGTATTCGGATCAGGGCGACATCACGCATGCTTGCGGCGGCACCGGCTGTCACGACATCCTCGCGACGCTGCAACAGTTCGGCAAGCCGATCTGGATCAACGAATTCGGCGTGCGGCCGTGGCTGGGCACGGACGACCAGATCGCGGCGTACCTCGTGGGCAACAAGATGATGGCGCAGTTCGTCTCGATCGCCTCGAAGTACAACATCCAGTCGATCCAGGCGTATCAGCTGTATGACGATCCCGTGGGCGGCGAAGGCAACTACGGTGTCTTGAAGAACGACGGCAAGACCACCAAGGCGGCCTACAGTGCGTTCAAGAACTTCGTGGCGGCAAACCCGAAGTAAGCGGCACGCGGGCAGATCGACATGGCGATCTGCCCGCTCAACTCGACGAATGCTGGACGCGAACTCGCTTAACATAGACGCGCGTCGTCCTGTAACCGCACCGGCCACCGGTATGCGCGTTGCTACGACGAGACGAACCGGCGGACAAGAACGTGCCGCCGGCTCGACCACTCACCTGTGACTCTGGCACAGAGCAAGGAGCGCGCTATGAGCGACAAGGCATTTCTCACCACGCGACAGGGACATCCTGTTCCCGACAATCAGAGCATGCGCACCGTCGGCGAACGCGGCCCGGCGACGCTGGAAAATTATCCATTCATCGAAAAGATTACTCACTTCGATCGCGAACGCAT
This sequence comes from Caballeronia sp. M1242, assembly GCF_017220215.1. Lineage (NCBI taxonomy): Bacteria > Pseudomonadati > Pseudomonadota > Betaproteobacteria > Burkholderiales > Burkholderiaceae > Caballeronia > Caballeronia sp. M1242. The sequence goes on from NZ_CP071131.1 coordinate 426,293, forward strand.
TCCCGAGCGCGTCGTGCATGCGCGCGGCACCGCGGCTCACGGCTATTTCGAGCCGTACGGCAAGATTGGCAATGAACCGGCTTGCAAGTACACGCGCGCCAAGGTCCTGACGCAAACCGGCGTCAAGACGCCCGTTTTTCTGCGCTTTTCCACGGTGATCGGCGGCAAGGAGTCGCCCGAGACGGCACGCGATCCGCGCGGCTTCGCCATCAAGTTCTATACGGAAGACGGCAACTGGGACCTCGTCGGTAATAACCTCAAGATTTTCTTCATCCGCGATGCGATCAAGTTCCCCGACATGATCCACGCGTTCAAACCTGATCCTGTCTCGAACCGGCAGGAACCGTGGCGCTTCTACGATTTCATCGCGCATCATCCGGAATCGCTGCACATGGTGACGTGGGTCAAGAGTCCGTGGGGCATTCCCGCCGACTACCGCCACATGCAGGGTTCGAGCGTCAACACGTACAAGCTCGTGAACGATCAGGGCGAAGCCGTGCTCGTCAAGTTCTCGTTCGAGCCAAAAGCGGGCGTGAGGAATCTGACCTCGCAGCAGGCGTCCGACATTCAGGCGAAGGACGTGGGCCATGCCACGCGCGACCTGTACGACGCGATCGAACGCGGCGAGTATCCCGAGTGGGAAATGTGCGTGCAGATCATGTCGGACGACGAGCATCCCGAACTCGACTTCGATCCGCTCGACGACACGAAACGCTGGCCCGAGGACAAGTTCCCGCTCTTGCCGGTGGGACGTCTCGTACTCGACCAGAATCCGAAGAACGTGTTCGCCGAAACGGAGCAGTCCGCGTTCGGCACCGGCGTGCTGGTGGACGGCATCGACTTCTCCGACGACAAGATGCTGCAAGGACGCACGCTCTCCTATTCGGATACGCAGCGGTATCGCGTCGGCCCGAACTATCTGCAACTGCCGGTCAATGCGCCGAAGAACGGCGCGCGCACGAATCAGCGCGACGGGCAGATGGCGTACTACGTCGATCAGGCGGGCGAGAATCCGCACGTCAACTATGAGCCGAGCATGATGGGTGGCCTGAAAGAAGCGCCGAAGAAGGAGCACGACTACCACCAGTGGGTCGAAGGGCATCTCGGACGCTATCAGACGTCGCGCACGCAGGACGACTACAAGCAGGCCGGCGAGCGGTATCGCACGTTCGAGGATTGGGAGCGCGATGACCTGATCGCGAACCTCGTCGAAGACATGAAGGCGTGCCCGAAGCCGATCGCGCTGCGCATGGTGTGGCACTTCTGGCACTGCGATCCGGACTACGGAACGCGCGTCGCGCAGGGCGCGGGCATCGACCTCGAAGAAGCCAAGAAGCTGCCGCCGTTGGAAGGCAAGCCGCTTCCCGGCGGAGGCCGTGAAACGCCGGCTTACACGACTAACGAGCCGGAAGAAGAAGCGGCGCGTTGATCGAGGGACGGTTCGGGGCGCATACTGCAAGCGCTTCGAACCGTGCGCATGGCTAGAAGAATCGCGGCGCGAGAAAGATGGTCAGCGCCGCGATCAGCCATGCGGCGAGTCCGCCGAGTATCGCGAGCCGGTAGTCCACAAAATGCACGAGCACGTAACACGTTCCGAGGAACACGAGGTAGGCGGGAATCGTTTGCGCGCCCGAGAGGCATGCGGTTCTGAACCCGCCCGCATCTCCCTTCGCGCCTACCGCGAGCAGCGCGATGATCGCGAAGGTGGGCGCAAGCGGCAGAATGCCAGGCAGCACGTTGCCCCGTTTGGATGCCATCGCGATCAGCGCGGTGACGAGACCGCCGAGCAGACCCTTCCACAATACGTCCATCGAATTTCCGTTGATGCAGGTGCGAAGCGGGGATTATAGGGAGAGTGGGACGGGCGTGGGCGCTCGACCACCTTCCGCTCAAACCACCCCCTCATCACACCGCGCCTCGCCCCACTGCGCGAGCCGCCCCACTTCCACCCGATTCCCGCCGCCCGCCTTCGCCGCATACAAGGCCCGGTCCGCCGCGCCGAGCACATCGGCGAGCGCGCTCTCGGGCGTGCCGGACCGCGCGAGGCCGATGCTCACCGTCGCCCGCAATTCCGCGCCGTTCGCGCCGCGAGAGGTCGTCGCGGCGAAGCGTCTGACGACGTCCTCCGCGAGCTCTTTCGCGCGATCCCCGTGAGGCCCGGCCAGCACCGCAGCGAACTCTTCGCCGCCGATGCGCGCGAGAACCGCTTCCGGTCCCAGCACGCTTCGCGCGACGAGCGCGAACGTCTTCAGCACTTCGTCGCCGGCCTGATGGCCGTATCGGTCATTGATGGTCTTGAAGTGGTCGAGGTCGATGGCGAGCACCGACACGTCGCGCCCGGCGGCCGCGCGCGCGCCGTCTTCGAAGAACGAGCGGCGATTGCCGAGTCCGGTCAGATAGTCGGTCTGCGATTGCCGCAAAAGCTGCGCGTGAGCTTCGTCGCGGACGAGCCGCAGCAGCGTCATCGGCAAGAGGACGGAATAGAGAATGCCCTCGTACATCGTGATCTTGGCGATCAGCATCAAAAGCGGCGTGCCGAGCGCCGCCATCCACGGGAGAACGCACGCGCGCGCGGCGTAGAGGAGCGCATGCACGCCGCACACGATCACGGCGATGCGCCGCGCCTGTCCCCAGTGCATGCGGTCGCTGCGGAGCAGTTCGCGCGAGGTCATCGCGGCCGCGGCGGCGATGGGCAGGGCGCTCGCAAAGCTCCACACGGTCTCCTGCCAGCGCGCGCCGCCGATCGCCCACGCGAGCGCCTGCACGGCGAGCAGGCCGATGGAGAATGCGCGATAACGCCGCCCGTTCAACGCCGCGACGCCGCGCAGGATCAACAGATAGCCCGCCTCGATGACGAGGTTGCTCAACGCCGAGCCGAGCACGCCCGGCACCGCGTGCCGGAACGACGCCGCCGCGCAGCCGATGGCGAGCGTGCCGTAGCCCGCCGCGAGGATCTTGAGTTCCCTGCTGCGTCCGGGGTTCGTGCGATGTTCCCAAAACGTCATCCCGCAACTGACGAGAAGCGTTCCGACGACTAGGACATAGAAGGTGATGAGGTCGACACGCATGCGCTCGCTTGCCTGATATCTGCTGGAAATGACGATTCCATACGAGGGAGTTAACGGCTCGACGCATCGAATGCTGAAGGGCGCGTTGAACCGCGAAGCGCCGCCCGGCGGTACCATGTCCGTTTCGCCGCACGGCTGCGCACGCCTGTCACATGGAACTGAAGCAGATCCAGTACTTCATCGCGCTATTCGAAGAAGGCACCGTCACGCGGGCGGCCAAGCGCCTCAATATCGCACAGCCCGCGCTGAGCATGCAGATCGCGAAGCTCGAAGCCGAGCTGCGGCAGACGCTCTTCGAACGCGGGCCGCACGGCATGGCGCCGACCGAAGCCGCGCGCCTCATGTACCGGCTCTACACGCCGATCATGCGCGACATCGGCCACGCGCGCGAGCAACTGAGCCGGCGCGATGTCATCGTGACGGGGCGCGTGTCGCTCGGGATGGTGTCGTCGGAAGCGCAGAGCGTCTTGCCCGAATCGCTCGCGCGCTTCGACGCCCTCTTTCCGCAAGTGGAGGTATCGGTGGCGGACGGCTTCAGCGCGCAACTCATCGACGCGGTGGAATCCGGCCGGCTCGATGCCGCGATCATCAACAAGCCGCGCGGCCGTCTCGCGTTGGATGTCGAGCCGCTGCTCGTCGAAGAAATGGTGCTCGTGACGAGCGCGGCGCACGGGCCGGATCTGCCGGAGACGATCGACCTCGTCGCGCAGTCCGACATCGAACTCGTGCTGCCCACGCGTCGCAACGGCCTGCGCGGCGCGCTCGACGCCGCGCTGATGGCGGCTGACATCGTCATCAAGCCGAAGTTCGAAATCGACCTTCTCAGCACGATCGTGCAGTTCGTCGAGCAGAGCGGCGTCGCGACGATCCTGCCGCGCGTCGTCGTGCAGTCGAAAGTGGACGAAGGGCGGCTCTGCGTGCGCACCATCGACAAGCCGCCCATCGTGCGTCAAATCATTCAGGTCACGCATCCGAAGCGGCCCATCGGGCCGGCGGCGCAGGCGCTCATCGCCATCATCACCGAGGAGATCCGGCGCGTGACCACGGGCGCGCCGGCTCCTTCTGCATGATGCGAATTAGCCGCGGCGCGCGGTCGTTGGCACCGTGCGCGGCGCATCGCTGCGCGTGCCGAACAGCGTGTCGCAGATCGGGAAGGTGAGATTGAAGTTCTGCGTCGCCATCTGCTCGGGATCGTGATGCGTCACGTGCAGCCGGCGCACCGTGTTGACGAACGGCACGCGGTCGAGAAACGGACTATCCGTGACGTGCGAGAGCGTGTGCAAGCCTTCGTACATCAGGTAGTACGCCGCCATCGTCAGAAGCGCGATATAGCCCGCGTTGCGCGTGAACACGAAGCCGATCAGCAACGCGAGCGGCGCGGCCGCGAGCACGAACGCGACCGGCGCGAACGGCGGAAACAGCAGCGCGCGCCAGTGCTTGTGGCCTTTGTACTCCAGCGTCACATGCGTGAAGAAGCGATGATGCACCGCGCAGTGGCGCTTGTAGACCATGCTGAAGTACTTCGTCGGCCGATGCAGCACATAACGGTGCGCGGCCCATTCCGCCCAGTTGCCGAAGAGAAAGAGCGGCACGACCGCGAGCCATTCCGCAAGCGTCGGCGCGTGAAGCTGCATGGCGCAATACACGATCACCGCCGTCGTAAAGACGAGCGTGAAGCCCAGATGCATCTCTCCGCGATACCACTTCGGCGTCGCATCCACGTATTCGTCGCGAAACTTGTACGAGCGCGCGCGAACGTCCTCGTCATATTTCATGATGAGCGTCTCCAGTGTTTCTATCAGAGGATGCGGGCGCGTGCGTCGCGCGCCCGCAAGGACATGCTTCAGGACGGATTCAGGACGGATTGCGCGCCGCGCTGTTGTCCAGCTTGCCGAGCGTTTCCGGCACGACGAACGCGCCGACGAGGAAGATGATGCTGATGGCGCCGACGAAAATCGCGAGCGTCGACGGCAATTGGCTCGCGTCCTTCGCGACGAGCGAAACGAAGGTCGGCATCATTCCGCCGATGGCAAAGCCGATGTTCCATGAGAGACCGGTGCCGGTCGCGCGGATCGCGGTCGGGAAGCGTTCATTCAGGAAGATCAGAATCGGCGCATAGCCCGCGCTGCCGAGTGCGGAGAGCAGCACCGCGTAGACGCCGATCATCGTGATGCTCTGCGCCGTCGGCAGCAACAGGAAAAGCCCCGGCAGCGCGACCAGCCGGATGAGGCCGATCCACACGAACGCGCTCTTGCGACCGATGAACGTGGAGAGATGCCCCGCCGCGATCGATGCGATCACTACCGCTACGCTGCAGATCATCAGGATCGCGGCGGCCGCGCCGTTCGGCGCATGGCTCACGACCTTGAGGAACGTCGGCAGATAGCCCGAAGTGAGGTAATAGCCGCTGCCGCCGCCGATCGTGAGCAGCAGGTTCACGAACAACACCCCGCGATACTCGCGCGAAAAGAGCGTGCGAATGGGCGAGCGCACGACTTCGACGGGTCCCGTCTTGACTTGCGCCGCCGCCTTGGCCGCTTTCTCCGCCGCGAGCTTCTTCCAGAGCGGCGATTCTTCGAGGCTGTTGAACACGAAGAGGCCCAGCACCGAACTCACGATGCCGGTGAAGAACATGCAGCGCCAGCCCCACACATCGAAGAGTTCGCCCGGAAAGATGGACGACATCGCCAGATACGTGAGCGAGGCGAGCAACGCGCCGAGCCCCGCGCCGCCGCCGCCGATCAGCCCGGACACCGCGCCGCGATACTTCGGCGCGACCGATTCGGTGCCGATGGTGTGCGTCGATGCCACGACGCCGCCGACGAACACGCCCTGCACGAGACGCAGCAGCAGGAACAGGATCGGCGCGATAAGGCCGGCCTGCGCGACGGTCGGCAGCACGCCGAACGCCGCCGTCGAGATGCCGACGCCGACCACCGCGAAGATCATCGCGCCCTTGCGGCCGTGGCGGTCCGCGTACGAGCCGAACAGCGCGGAGCCGAGCGGACGCATGAGCAGCGTCACCGCGAACGACGCATACACCGCCGCAAGCGATAACATCGCGTGTTCGGAGGGAAAGAAAAGACGCCCGACCACCGGCGCGACGTACAACAACACGAAGAGGTCGAACAGATCGAGCGCCCAGCCCATGCACGAGGCCACCACCGCGCCCATGATCTGCCGCTGATTCACCGGAAGCGCGGCGGCCCCGTCTTGTGCAGCTACGGACATGTGTATCTCCTGGTTTGTCACTGGGCGGTCTTTCGATCGCCCCGGTTTCGCAGGCACGTTTCTTATTGCGTGCTCTTGTCGAGGTTAAAAAATCGTTAGTGGGCGGCGGCGAGCGGCGGCGAACCCGAGACGTCGAGTGCCGCGCGTTCGCGCCGCGCCGCGACCATCGCGTCGGCGATCTTCTCGGCGATCATGATGGTCGGTATGTTCGTATTGGCCGATGGCAGCTTCGGCATCAGCGACGCATCCACCACGCGCAAGCCTCGCGCGCCATGCACTCGCCCTTGCCCATCCGTGACGGCATCGCGGTCGTTTGCGCCGCCCATGCGGCAGGTGCCGCTCGCGTGCCACACGCCGAACACGTTCGCGCGAATGAAGTCCGCTAGCGCGCGGTCGTCGGCCAAGAGCGCGTTCATCTTCAGGCCGCGCGTGAAGAAGCGTTCGATCAACATCCGGCGCACGGGCGCGGGCGTGTCCAGCAGAAGCCCGAGCGCGGACGTAAGAAGCGCGTTGCCCTCGCCGACTCGGCTCAACGCCTTCACGCGCGGCGAAAACGCCGCCGGGAAGAAGTCGCGTGCATCACGGCTCAGACCCGACGCTTCCACGATGCGCGCCAGCATCCGCACGCCGACGGCGAGCCGCTCTAGATCGCGTTCGTCGTCGAGCAGATTGAGATCGACGCGCGGCGCGGCGGCGGCATCGGCGGAAACGAGCTGCACGCGGCCACGCGAATACGGCCGGTTGCACCACAGAAAGAACAGCCCGAGCCGGTTGCCGAGCGCATGCCATGCGGCGCGCGTCGCGCTCGACAGATACAGGTCCGACTCGTCGCAGCCCGCGACGCCCGAACTGAGACGCGCGGCCATCATGCTGGCGCGGCGTCGCGCGAGCGGCATGCGAAAGCGCCGCTCGAGAAAATGACAGAACGTGAGCGACGGATGATCCTGTAGATTGCGTCCGACGCCCGGCAGGTTCGCCGCGCACGTAATGCCGAGCGCCGCGAGCTCCCGCGCATCGCCGATGCCGGCGCGCATCAGAAGCGCCGGCGATTGCAGCGCGCCCGCGCTCAGAATCACTTCGCCCGCATCGAAACGCATGCGCTCGCCGTCTTCGTCCACCGCGATCACGCCGCGCGCCGTCGCGCCGTCCATCAGAATGCGCTCGACGCTCAGCTTCGAGTAGATCCGGAGATTCGGGCGCTTGCGCGTGGCCTCGTCCAGATAGGCGATAGCCGTCGAGACACGCTTGTCGTCCTCGTTCGAGAACGCGCCGGGAAAGAAGCCGTCGCCGAACTCGCCGTTCTGGTCCTGCAATTCGGCGACGCCCTGCGCCCGCAGGCCCTTGCCGAACGCATGACAGAACGCCGGCCAGTCCTTCGGCATGATGCGGCGGATCGGCACCGGGCCGTCGCCGCCGTGCAACTCGCCGCCGGGAAAGTCGAGGTCGCGTTCCAGCTTGCGGAAGTACGGCAGCACGTCGCGCCACGCCCAGCCGTCGGCGCCTGTGGCGGCCCAGTCGTCGTAATCGCGCGGCAAGCCGCGATTGGCCGACTGCACGTTGATGCTCGACCCGCCGCCCATCACGCGGCCCTGCTCGTACACGCGCGGCGCGGCCTGCTTCGTGGCTTTCGCCTTCAGGTCCGGCCAGATGTATGTGTCGCCGCAGAATACCGGCATCGGATAGCTGTCGAGGATGGCCTCGGGCACCGCGCCCGGCGGCGTGTCCGCGCCCGCCTCGATCAGCGCGACGCGCAGCGACGGCAACGCCGACAGCCGATGCGCGAGCACGCATCCCGCCGAACCGCCGCCCACGATCACGTAATCGAAGCGTCTCATGTCGTCTTCCTCTCTCTGCGTGGGTCAGGAGCCGCGGAACACCGGCTTGCGCTTGCCGTGGAACGCTTCGACGCCTTCGCGGAAGTCGTCCGACGAGCGCAGGCGGCTATAGCAATGCCCTTCCAGTTCGATCGCGATGGAAAGCGGCGCGTCTTCCGAATCGTTCAGCAGCTTCTTCGCGGTGCGCTGCGCAAGCGGCGAGAACGCGCGCAGTTCGTCGACGAGCGCGTCCGTCGCGGCTTCGAGCTCGGCGTTGGGCACGCAGTCCACCGCGATGCCCCACTCGTACGCCTGCTTGCCGGGAATGCGGCGCGAGCGCATCACGATGTCCTTCGTTCGGCCGATGCCAACCATCGCCTGCAAGCGCGCCGAGCCGCCCGAGCCGGGAATCTGGCCGAGCTTCTGTTCGGGCAGCGCGTAGAAGGTCGTGTCGGTGACGATGCGGAAATCGCACGCGAGCGACAACTCGAAGCCCACGCCGAAGCAGAAGCCGCGATTGGCCGCGATCACCGGCTTCGAGCAGCGCGCGGGCGCCGCGATGTTCCAGGCGAGCTTCGATACGTGTTCCGGCGATGCTTCCAGGAAGCCCTTGATGTCGCCGCCGCTCGAGAAGTGTTCGCCGTTCGCGCGCACGACGATCACGCGCACGCGCTCGTCGTCGTCGAGTGCTTCGAATGCGGCGCGCAACTGGTCGCGGGCGTGCATCGAAATGACGTTGAACGGCGGCCGGTGCAGGATGATGTCGGCACGTTCGCGTTCGGCGTCGATCTCGACCGAGAAGCCGTCGAGGTCTTGCAGCAGCGTCTGGCCGCGATGATTCAGATCAGTCATTCGAATTACTCCTTCGTGGTTTCTGTATGTTGTGCGGCCGGCGCAGTGTCGGGCACGTACTCGCCCGCCGAGAGCTTGCGGCGCAGGATCTTGCCGACCGGCGACTTCGGAATGTCATCGACGAACACGTAGTCGCGCGGGCGCTTGAAGTTGACGAGGTCGGACTGGCGGCACCAGGCGTCGAGCCCTTCGGCATCGACATATTCGCGGCGCTTGATGAAGGCGACCACGCGCTGGCCCCAACGCTCGTCCTTCACGCCCGCGACCGCGACTTCATCGACGGCCGGATGCAGCGAGAGCACCGACTCGATATCCACCGGCGAAATGTTCTCGCCGCCGCTGATGATCATGTCGTCCACGCGGCCGGTCACGTAGAGGTCGCCGTCGGCGTCGAAGTAGCCGGTGTCGCCGGTGAAGTACCAGCCGTCGCGCAAGGACTTCGCGTTCGCGTCCGGGCGGTTCCAGTAGCCTTCGAATGCTTCGTCGCCGAGCAGGTCCGCGATGATCTGGCCTTCCTCGCCGACGTTCGCCGTCTGGTCGGGCGAGACCGCGTCGAGCTTCACCACGCGCAGCCGCGTATTGATGCCCGCGCGCCCCGCGCTGCCCGGCTTTTTCGTCGCGTCCTGATCGATGCTGAACGTGTAGACCTCGGACGAGCCGTAGTGATTGACGAACAACTCCGGCTCGAACGCGGCCGAGAGGCGCTTGAGCAGCCCGTCATTCATTGGCGCGCCCGCGAAGCCGAGCTTTCTGACCGAGGACGTATCCGTGCTCGCGAAACCGCTGTCGGCGAGCAGATCGTGATAGAGCGTCGGCACGAGATAGAGACACGTCAGCCGATGCTGCGCGATGGATTCCAGCGCGAGCTTCGCGTTCCAGCGGCGCACGCAGACGAACGCGCCATCGACGAGCGCCATCGCGAGCAGCGAGCGCACGCCCATCGTGTGATAGAGCGGCATCACGCCGAGCGTGCGTTCGCCGCGCCGGTACAGGTTCTGCGCGACATGCGCGAGCGCGCCCGCGCGTTCGTGGCGGTGGCGGCGCGGCACGCCCTTCGGCTTGCCGGTGGTGCCGGACGTGTAGAGGATCAGCGAGATGTCGTCGGCGGTGGCTTGCGTGCTGTCGTCGATGCGCCCGGCTGTGCAGTCGCCCGCGCATTGCGGCGTGCGCTCGGCGGTCAGCGCGTCGAACGTCAGCGTGCCGCCGGACACGTCGTCGAGCCCGATGCGCGGCAGGTTCTGCGCCGACGCGCTCTGCATCACGGCATCGGCGGAAACGGGTTCGTAGACGATCGCCTTCACGCCCGCGTCCGTCACGCAGTATTCGACTTCCTCCGGCTTCGCGCGCCAGTTGAGCGGCACGATCACGATGCCCGCGAACTGCCCCGCCCAATGCAGCGTCGCCATTTCCCAGCGGTTCTGCAACACGACGAGCAGCCGGTCGCCGCGTCGCACGCCGAGCGCGCGCAGGCCATCGGCGACATTCAGGATCACGCGATGCCACGCCGCGTAGGTCAGTTGCAGGTCGCCGTCGACGAGCGCGAGCGCGTTGGGGCTGCGCTCGACGCTTTGCAGGAAAGTGCGGCCGAGATCAAGCATGTTCGGACTCCTTCGTGTTTGCTTTTCCCTGACGGCGCGCGGCGACATCGAGCACGGCCGCGACGATCGGCGTATAGCCCGTGCAGCGGCAGATGTGGCCCGACAGCATCTCGCGCACTTGTTCTTCTGTCGGGTCCGGCACGCGTTGCAGATAATCCGCGCACGACATCAGAATGCCCGCCGTGCAAAAGCCGCACTGCAGCGCGTGATGACGCTGAAACGCCTGCTGCAAGTCGCCGAGCGTCTGTTCCGGCGCGAGACCTTCGACGGTATCGATGCGCCGTCCGTCCGCCTGCACCGCGAGCATCAGGCACGACCGTGCCGCGATGCCGTCGACATGCACCGTGCATGCGCCGCAGACGCCGTGCTCGCAGCCGACGTGCGTGCCCGTCGCGCCGAGTTCGTGCCGGATGAAATCCGACAGCAGTTCGCGCGGCTCGCAATAGCCGCTGCGTTCGCGGCCGTTGAGCGTCAGCGTGATGCACTGCTGCTCGCCGTGCCGCATGATGTTGTCCGCCGTGTTGCTCACTTCGCCTCCTCGATCACGCGCCATCCCAATTGCCGGAGCAGATTCCGGCGATACTTCGCGCTGATGTGCGCGTCGTCCTGCGCGTTCAGTTTCCAGCTCAAGTCGTTCAATGCGCCGCGCAGGTCGTCGCCTGTCAGACGCGGCCACGTCTCGGCAACCGGCCGGTCCGCGACGCCGCCGACCGCGATGCGGATCGCGTCGTCCGTCACGACCGCCGCGCACGCGACCACCGCGAAGTCGCCGTGCCGCGCCGAGAACTCTGCGAACGCATGGCGCTCGCCGGGCTTCTTCACCGGAAAGCGCACGGCTTCCACCAGTTCGTCCGGCTCGCGCGCCGTCATCAGCATTCCCTGAAAGAAGTCCTGCGCGGCGAGCGTGCGGCGCTTCTTCTTCGAGCGCAGCATGACGTCGCCGCCGAGCGCGGCCAGCACGAGCGGCAGTTCCGCGCTCGGGTCGGCATGCGCGATCGAACCGCACACCGTCCCGCGATTGCGGATCTGAAAATGCGAGATGTTTGGAAACGCCATCGCGAGCAACGGCACTTCGTCGCGCAACGAGCGGCGCCACTCGACGCTGCCTTGCGTCGCCGCCGCGCTCACGACGAGATGGCCCGTTTTGTCATCGACACGCACGGCGTCCAGCTCGGCGGTGCGCGAGATATCGACGAGCACGCGCGGCTGCGCGAGCCGCATGTTGAGCACCGCCATCAGCGATTGCCCGCCCGCCAGCACGCGGGCGTCCTCGCCGTGTTGCGCGAGCGCGTCGAGCGCGTGTTGCGTCGTCATCGCGCGCAGATAATCGAACGGCGCGGGTTTCATGCATGCCTCCTGAAACGGCCGAGCAGCCGCGCGATCCATGATTCGCGCTGCGCCGCCGGCTTGCCCGCCGCCTGCCGGCCGAGCGATTCGAACAATTGCCTGAGCACCACCTTCGCCGCGCCTTCGAGCATGCGTCCGCCGACCGCCGCGACCTTGCCCGAAACCTGCGCTTCGTAGTCGTACGCGAGGCGCGTGCCGTTGCCGTGCGGCGTCAGTTCGACGAGACCGTTGCCGCGCGCGCTGCCGAGCGGCGAGATGCCCGCGCCCGCGAGACGCAGGCGGCGCGGCGCGTCGATCTCCGACAAGCCGATACGCGCTTCGAAACGCGCCTTGATCATGCCGACGCCCACGGTCACGTCCGCGCGATACTGATTCGGCGCGGTCTCCTCCAGCGCGTGACAGCCGGGGATGACGTTGGCGAGCGCCTTCGGATCGAGCAGCACGGCGAACACCGCTTCGGGCGTCGCGGGCAAATCGACCGTGCCTTGCGCCGTCAATGCCTTGCCGCCGCCCGGCGTCGCGGGCTTCGTCGCGGCTGCTTCGCGGTATTCGGGGCGCGACGGTTCCGGATCGTCGATGCCGATCAGCGCCATCACCTTTTGCGGTGTGAGCGGCAGGCGAATGTCGTCGACGCCGAGCGCGTCCGCCACTGCATTCGCGATGCACGGCGGCGTGCTCATGTTGTTGCCTTCGCCGAGCCCCTTCGCGCCGAGCGGCGTGAACGGCGACGGCGTTTCCAGATGCACGATCACCGGATCGGGCACTTCGCAGGTCGTCGGCATCAGATAGTCGGCGAGCGTGCCGGACTGAAAGCTGCCGTCCGCGCCGTAGCGGAACTCTTCCATCAGCGCCGCGCCGAGTCCTTGCGCGAACGCGCCGCGAATCTGGCCGTCCGCGAGCGCGGGATTCAGCAGCGTGCCGGCGTCGTGCGCGGTCACGTAGCGGTCGATGCGCACGCGTCCGGTCGCGCGGTCCACTTCGACGGCGCACATGTCGAACGCGAAGCCATACGCCGCCGACGTGTTGATGCGGTCCTCTTCATCAGGCGCGTCCATGTGCGGCGGCGACCAGAACACGGTCTCGCGCAAGCCTGGCTCTTCGCCTTCGGGCAGGAGCGCGGGCGCCCAGTGCGGCGCATTGCTCGCCGCGCGCGCGAACGGCAGCGCGCGGTCTTCGGCATCTTTCGGGAAGATGCGCGCGCGCTCGAAGCGCACGTCATCCACTGCGCAGCCGAACTGCTTCGCGAGAATGCGCGAGAGCTTGTCGCGCACGCGCGTCGCGGCGAGATGCACCGTGCCAGCGACCGCGCCTGCGAAGCGGCTCGAATAGTTGCCCGCCGCGACGGACCACGCGTCCTTGTGCGTGTCAAATTCCACGTTCACGACGATGTCCTTCGGGTCCAGCCCGAGCACATCCGCGACCACTTGCGCGCACACCGTCATGTGGCCCTGTCCCGCCGGCGTCGATGCGATCGTGACGACCACGCCGCCGAGCAGATCCACGCTCACGGTCGCGCTCGCGATCGCGCCGTTCTTCGGGCCGGCCTTCTTGCGCGCGTCGGGCGGCATGACGGTCGTGATATAGCCCATGTTCGACACGGACGGCTCGACGATCGCGGCAAACCCGATGCCGTAGAGACGCCCTTCCTTGCGGGCCGCGTCGCGCCGAGCGACGAGTTCCTCATAGCCGCCCTGCACGTTCGAAAGCCGCAGCGCCTCCTGATAGTTGCCCGAATCGAGCAGTGCGCCTGCTGCCGCGCGATACGGAAACGCATCCGCGGGAACGAAGTTGCGGCGGTACACGTCGAGCACATCGAGCTTCAGTTCGATGGCGATGCGCTGAATCAGCCGCTCCAGCGCGAAATACACCTGCGGTCCGCCGAAACCGCGCACGAGGCCGGTCGGCGTCTTGTTGGTCAGCACCACGCGGTTGCGCACGGCGAGGTTCGGAATCGCATACGCGCCCGTTAGACAGCCGTGCATCCGGTAGAACGTCGCGGGCTCGGGCGCGCGCACGTAGCCGCCCACGTCTTCCAGTTGATCGTACGAGAGCGCGAGAATGCGGCCGTCGCTTTCCACGGCGGCTTCGAGGGTGGACAGGCGCGCGGTCGCGGAAGTCGCGGCGCTCAGGTGTTCGAGGCGGTCTTCGACCCATTTCACCGGCGCGCCGGCCTTGCGCGAGGCGAGGCACATCAGCACGACATACGGAAACACCGCCTGCTTCACGCCGAAGCTGCCGCCTGAATCGCGCGGGGCCTTGTGGCGCAGACGGTTCGCGGGAACGTTCAGCGCCATCGCCATCACGGCATGCAGCGAGAACGGCCCCATGAAATTCGACGTGACGTCGTAGCCTTCGTCGCCCGACAGATACTCGGCGATGACCACACCGCATTCGATCGGCGCGCACGTATTGCGCGGATAGTGCGCGACGAGCTTCACGCGATGCGGCGCGCGCTCGAAAGCGGCTTGCGGATCGCCATAGCTGAAATGGCGGTCGCTGATCACGTTGGTGCCGACGCGCTCGTGCAGCACCGGCGAATCTTCATGCACTGCTTGTTCGATGGACGTGACCGGATCGCGCAACGCGTATTCGACCTTGATGAGATCCATCGCATCTTCGGCAATGGCGCGCGATTCCGCCATCACGACCGCAACGGGCTCGCCGACGTAGCGCACGCGGTCCATCGCGAGCGCCCACTGTTCCATCGGCGACTTTACGCCGACCACGAACGGCCGCGACCACGGACGCAAGTCGTCGCGCGTGAGAATGGCGCGCACGCCATGCAGTTTCGACGCGGCTTCGGTGTCGATGGACACGATGTCCGCATGTGCATGCGGCGAGCGCAGAATGGCGGCTTGCAGCGTGCCCGGCTTCACGGCGAGGTCGTCGCCGTAGCGGCCACGGCCCGTCAGAATCGCGGGGTCTTCGACACGCGGCATCGGACGGCCGACGTGGCGCTCGGGCGCGGCGGCGACGTTCTCAGCGACGCGTGCGTTGATATCCGCGAATCCTGTGTCGCGCTGATTCATGGCCTCACTCCTTGCTCTCGGCGCGGCTGCCGAATTCATCCGCGAGACCGCTCCAGCGGCGCGCGATCTCGCCGTGCTCGATGCCGAACAAATCCAGAATGCGCCCGACCGTGTGATCGACCACATCGTCGATGGTCTTCGGATGCGCGTAGAACGCGGGCACGGGCGGCATCACGATGGCGCCCATCTCGGTCGCGAGCGTCATGTTGCGCAGATGCGCGAGGTTGAGCGGCGTCTCGCGCGCGACCAGCACGAGGCGGCGGCGCTCTTTGAGCATGACGTCGGCGGCGCGCGTCAGCAGGTTGTCGGCGAAACCGTTCGCGACCGCGGCGAGCGTCTTCATCGAACACGGCGCAATCACCATGCCGTCGCTCAGAAACGAGCCGCTCGCCACCGCCGCGCCGATATCGCGCACGTTGTGCACGACGTCAGCGAGCGAGTCGAGGTCGGCGCGCGTGAGGCCGAGTTCCTGCGCCGCCGTGACCGCGCCCGATGCCGAGACGATCAGATGCGTCTCGTGCGTGCCCAGCCGGCGCAGCGCGGCGATGAGACGCACGCCGATCACCGCGCCGCTCGCGCCCGAAATGCCGACGACGATGCGCTTCTTTCGCTCAGCCATGATCGCGCGTGAGGTAGGCGTCGAGCGCGCTGTTGTCATTCGCGACGAGCGCATCGAGATCGACCGTGTCTTGCCCCGGAATCCGCACGCGCGTGAAGACGTGCGCCGGATAAACGACCGGGCGCGTGGCGTCGAGACCCATCTTCGCGCTCACGCCTTGCAGATGCGCGGGCGCGTCTTCAGGCAGGCCGACCGTCGTCGAAGGGTCGAGCGGCGAGCCTTGCGCGCCCGCCACCACGACGAGATCGCGGTCGGCCTGAAAGCGCGTGGCGATCGCCCATTCGATTTCGGCGGGATCATGCACGTCGACATCGGTATCCACGACGACGACCTGCTTGATGTCGTAGTGCGCGCCGAACGCGCAGAGAATCACATTCTTCGCCTCGCCTTCGCGTTTCTTGTCGAACTGCACCCACAGGTGATAGCGGCACACGCCGCCCACGGAAAGATGCACGTCCTTAACCGAAGGATGGCTGCGCTGAAGATGCGCGAGCAGCGTGGCTTCGCGCGGAATGGCGCCGAGCAGCAGATGCTCCATCTCGGCCGGCACGATCGTATGAAAGATCGGGGCGCGCCGATGCGTGACCGCCGTCACTTCGATGACTTCGCGCGATTCCTTTGCGCTGTAGTACTTCGGAAACTCGCCGAACGGGCCTTCGGGTTCGCGCACGTTCGGCAGAATGCGCCCTTCGATGATGATCTCCGCGAACGCCGGCACGTGCACGCCGTTCGTCACGCACGACACGACCGGCAGCGGCGCACCGTGCAGCGCGCCCGCGATTTCGAGCTCGTCGTGATCGATCGGCGTGATGGCTTGCGACGCGAGCATCGTCAGCGGATCGACGCCTATCGCGACGGCCACGTCGAGCGCATCGCCCGCTTCTTCGGCGGCGCGCTGGAATGCGTACAGATGGCGCGGCAGCAGCAGAATCGCCATGCGGTCGCGGCCATGCACCTGAATGCGGTTGATGGAGACGTTCTGCACGCCCGTGCGTGGATTGCGCGCAATCACGAGACCCGCCGTGATGTACGGGCCGTTGTCGTGTTCGCTGTGCGTGGGAATCGGCAAGAGCGCGTGCAAGTCAATGCCGTTGGTATGCACCACTTGCTGGCACGGCGCGTCGTCACGCTCGATCACTTTGGGCGCGAGCGGCGCGGCGGCCGCAGCGGAAAATCGCGCGAGCAGTCCGGCTTCTTCGACGCCCATCGCTTCGGCAATCCATGCGCGCTTCGCCATGAAGCCGCTCACGACCGGCACTGAATGTCCGCCCGGACGCGTGAAGAAGGCCGCCTGCGTGCCGTCGAGCCGCTTGGCGATGGCCGCGAGTTCATGTTCGAGCGCGACGGGCTTGTCGATGGTCGCGACACGTCCGGTCTTCGCGAGATGCGCGAGCCAGTCGCGCAGCGAGAGCGAGCCCGCATCGGCGCCCTGGCGGGCCCATGCAAATGTGGAAATGCCGTTCGTTGCGGCATCGCGTGAGTTCATTGGTGTCTCCATCCGTTGCCTGCCTTTGACTAGAAATGCCGCAGCAAGCGCATGGTTGAAGCGTAGCGAGATCACTCCATAAGTTCTAATACTGTTTTCTGATGCGCCGGATCATCGGGTCTTATATCGGTGTTAGCCCCGATGACAGCGTTCTTACGGTTACGTATCAATAGATGCCTTTCACGCGCCGTCCAGCGGGGCGCGGCTTCTCGTGATGCACTCAGGCCGCGTTTGACGCATAGTGATAACTCGACGCAGGCCTATTAGCGTTGCTGATGAGGATGGGATCGAATGGACCTCAAGCAAATCCAGTACTTCATCGCGCTCTTCGAAGACGGCTCGGTTACGCGCGCGGCCAAGCGGCTCAACATCGTGCAGCCCGCGTTGAGCATGCAGATCGCCAAGCTCGAAGACGAACTGCATCAGCAACTCTTCGAACGGGGCGCGCACGGCATGGCGCCGACCGCGGCGGGACGGCTCATGTATCGCCTCTTTCTGCCGATCATGCGCGACCTCGCGCACGCGCGGCAGCAGCTCGTGCAGCGCGATGAAGTCGTGACCGGGCACGTGGGCATCGGGCTGATCGCGTCGGTCACGGAAAGCGTGCTCGCCGACTCGCTCTCGCGTTTTCATGCGCGTTATCCGGATGTCGAAGTGACCGTCGCCGATGGCTACAGCGCGACGTTCATCGACTGGGTGGCGGGCGGCCAGCTTGATGCGGCGATCATCAACAAGCCGCGCGCGCGCCTGTCACTCGATTCGCGCCCGCTGCTCGACGAAGAAATGGTGCTCGCAACCAGCGCCGCGCATGGCCCGGACCTGCCGCACGCGATCGAACTGGCGCAGTTGCCGGAGCTCGAACTCGTGCTGCCGACCAAGCGCCACGGTCTGCGCGGCGTGCTCGACAGCGCCGCGCAACATGAAGACGTGCTGCTCGCGCCGCGCTTCGAAATCGACGTGCTCTCCACCATTCTCAAGCTCGTCGAGCACACGCGCTTTGCGACGATTCTTCCGCGCATCGTGGTGGAACGCGCCGCGCGGCACGGCACCTTGCGCGCGTGCCCGATTCTCGCGCCGCGCATCGTGCGCCATATCGTGTGCGTGAGTCATCCGCGCCGGCCGTTGAGCGCGGCAGCGGAGGCGCTGATCGCGATCATCGGCGACGAACTGCACCAAGCATCGGATACTTCGGTGTCCGATACATTACCCCAATGAAGGAACGAACACCATGAACGCATTGCACTGGATCGGCGGCGATTGGACCGGCACGCCCACGCTCGACAGCATCGACCCCGCGACGGGCGAAGCCATCGGCCAATACGCCGACGGCGGCGCGCACGAAGCGGACGCCGCCATTGCCGCCGCGCGCCATGTGTTCGACCGCACGACGTGGGCGCAGGACGCGCGTTTGCGTCAGGACGTGCTGCTCGCGTGGGCCGCGGCGCTCGAACAGCAGCGCGATTCCCTTGCGACGCTGCTCACGCGCGAGAATGGCAAAGCGATCGCGCAATCGCGCGGCGAAATCGCGGGCGCCATATCGGAGGTGCGCTATTACGCGGGGCTCGCACGGCATATTGCGGGGCACGTGCTCGAACCGGAACCGGGCACCCTCTCCACGATGCTGCGCGAAGCCGCTGGCGTCGCGGCGATCATCGTGCCGTGGAACGCGCCGGCCGTGCTGCTCGTGCGCTCGCTCGCGCCCGCGCTTGCGGCAGGCTGCACGGCGGTCGTGAAGCCGGCGGCGCAGACGTCGCTCCTCACGGCCGCGATGCTGCGCTGCTTCGAGCACACCGCGTTGCCGAAGGGCGCTGTCAACCTGGTGAACGAACAGGCGCACGCCGCCAGTCAGCGACTCGCGGATTCGCACGGCGTAGACGTGGTGAGCTTCACGGGATCGACCGCGACGGGCAAGAAGATCATGGCCGCAGCGGCGGACAGCATGAAGAAGCTCTCGCTCGAACTCGGCGGCAAGTCGTGCTGCCTCGTGTTCGACGATGCCGACATCGCCGCCATCGCGCCGCGACTCGCGCGAGCCGCGACCATCATCTCCGGTCAGCAATGCACGGCCGCGCGTCGCGTGCTGGTGCATGCGTCGCGCGCGGCCGAGATGCGCGAGCATCTCGCGGGCGCGCTCGCCGCGCTGAAAGTGGGACCGGGCATCGATCCGGCGACGGATATCGGCGCGCTCATCGATGCGCCCACGCGCGATGCGGTGGACCGCACGATCGAACGCGCATGCGACATGGCGGATCGCGTGCTCTTGCGCGGCGCGCGCTCGGGCCACGCGTTTCTTTCGCCGACGCTCGTTGAGCATAGCGACCCGAAGGCATTCTTCTGCCAGGACGAAATCTTCGGGCCGTTCGTCACGCTTGAAGTGTTCGAGAGCGAGCAGGAAGCGCTCGCGAAGGCCAATGACACGGTCTTCGGCCTGTCAGCGAGCGTGTGGACGCAAGACGGCCCGCGCGCCTTTCGCATGGCGCGTGCGTTGCGTAACGGCACGGTCTGGATCAACGACCACAACAAACTCTTCGCGGAAGCGGAAACCGGCGGTTATCGGCAAAGCGGCCTCGGGCGTCTGCATGGCTACGACGCGCTCGCCGACTTCACCGAGATCAAGCATATCTGCATGCCGGCGGGTGTCGCGGAAGGCATTGCTCCGTTGCGCTGACACGCTAAGGAAGCGATCGGCGTTCGCGCGCCTGGGCCTTGGTCATGACAGTGAAGCTCAGCAAATCAAAGACGCCCACAGGCGATTCATCGCCAGGGCCGCCTTTCGATCCGTCTGTACGTGAAATGGCCGGAATGGGAGCTCAAGTCTCGCCGGCCATTCCGCGGTTCAGCCGTACCGACCGTTCTCGGAAGAACGATCATCAGGTGGTGGAAACATTCGGCACCCGGCAGGAGGATGCGATCCACCGGAAGGTGGGACCGCCTCCACGGCTTTCCCGACATGACTGGGTACCACAACAGTACGCAGCCGCGTCGAACTCCGATCGCTTGAAATCGCTTTTCTGATCGCGGCACGACGCTTGCGCGCAATGCTTCTGTATGCATCCAGTGGGAGATCCGAAATGAAATCGAGACTTGCAGTGACTGCGCTCCTGATCGCGCTGTCAGGCGGCGCAAATGTGGCCAGCGCGGCCGGCGCGGGCGGTGGCATGATCGGCGGCGCGGCGGGCGGCGCCGTGGGCGGAACGAGCGGCGCGGGCACGGGAACGAACGGCGTCAACGGACTGTCCGGCGCGACCGGCGCGAACACGTCGGGGCCGAGCGACGGCGCCGGCATGACGCGCGGCGGCGGCATCGGCGGCGCGAATGACGGCACCATGAACGCTGCGCCGGGCAGGGGCGGCATGCAGCCGCCGGGCGCGACGCGCAACATGTCCTCAGGCGTGACGAGTCCGCAGAACACCCCTTCGCCGGGCGGCGGCGGATCACGCGGCGGATGGTAAGACGCGCATTCGCTTCCATGCATGAGACCAGCGCGGTTCGCGCCGCGCTGGCGTAGGGCATGTTCGCTTCATCGGGGTCTCAATAGCGAGCCATCAGCGGGTAGAATAGTCTGAAGTTCTCCCGCCCGCTCGGGCATCCGCAAGCCGTTGCCGACACCAATGCTTGTCCCTATTAAGCCTGCGAACGAAAGCGAGCGCATTGCCGCGCTCCGCGCACTGAATATCCTCGATACCGCGCCGGAAGAGCGCTTCGACCGCCTGACGCGGCTCGCTAAACGCCTGTTCGACGTGCCCATCGCGCTGGTGAGTCTCGTCGACGAAAATCGCCAGTGGTTCAAGTCATGCACCGGCCTCAAGACGCGTCAAACATCGCGCGATGTTTCGTTCTGCGCACATGCCATCGGCGGCAGCGACGTGTTGATCGTGCCCGATGCCCGCGCCGACGCGCGCTTCGATGACAATCCGCTCGTCGTCGGCCCGCCGTTCATCCGCTTTTATGCGGGGTATCCGCTGAGTTTGCCGAACGGCGCGAAGCTCGGCACGCTGTGTCTCATCGACCAGCAGCCGCGCGCATTCGGCGAGGAAGATCGGCGGCTCTTGCGCGACCTCGGCCGCATGGCGGAACAGGAAATGGCCGCGCTGCAACTCGCGACCATTGACGAACTCACGCTGCTGTCCAACCGGCGCGGCTTCGAGATGCTCGCGCAGCATTCGCTCAATGTCTGCGAGCGGCTTTCGCGCGACGCGACGCTGCTTTTGATCGACCTGGACGGGTTTCGCGACATCAACGATACGTACGGGCACGTCGAAGGAGACCGCGCGTTGCAGACGTTCTCCGACGTGCTGCGCGATGTGCTTGCCGAGAGCGACGTGATCGCGCGACTGAGCGGCGACGAGTTCGCCGTGCTGCTCACCGACACGAGCGCCGAGGACACCGACGATCTGATCGAACGGCTGCGCCACGCGCTGCGTCAACGGGAAGCGCGCGTGCATCGCGGCTACGCGATCGGCTTCAACGTGCGGCAGACGCAGTTCGATCCGGCGCTCCATCACAGCGTGGCGGACCTGCTCGCCGAAAGCGGCTTCGGCGAGTAAGCCCGCCGCAACCTGTCAGCCGTTTTGTTTCTTGCCGTTCAACTCGGCAACGACATCGAACATATGCGGCACGTATTCGTCGCCGTGGCCGAGGTTGATGCCGAGCACGTAGATCTGACGCACGGCTTCGGCCAGAATCGCAGTCGATGAATACGAAGCCGCAAGCTGGCTATACGAGCGCATGTCTTTCGCGGCATTTCGGATTGCGAACTGTTGTCCGCTGTCGTCGCCTTCGAGCAGATACGGAATAAGACGGTCGAACGTCTTGCTGTGCGCGCCGCTCAGACGGCACACCGCCGCGAATTCATGCAGGTTCAACTGGGCTTTCGCGGCCGTGCCGAACGCTTCAGCGAGAATCGCCCCGTTCGCCTGCGCAATGAAGTTGTGGATGAGCTTCGCGCGATAGCCCGATCCGTGCGCGCCCAGATGATGCACCGTCTCCCCGTACGCAGCCATGAGCGGCCGCACGCGATCCAGCACCGCTGCATCGCCGCCTACCAGCACGTTGAGCCGGCCTTCGCGCGCTTCCTTCGGCGTGCGGTTCACGGGCGCATCGAGGAACGCGGCGCCCTTCTCGGCGAATGCGCTGGCCGCTTCGGCGGCGAAGTCGGCATCGGCCGTCGTGCTGTCGATCACGATCAAACCGTCGTGCGCGCCCGCGAGCAGGCCGTCTTCGCGAAACACGGCATCGCGCACATGCGGTGTGCCCGTGACGCATACGATCACCACATCGACGTTGCGCGCAAGTTCTGCGGCGCTGCCGAGTTCCGTCGCGCCTTGCGCGACCAGTTCTTCGAGCGCCTGACGGCTGCGGTGCCCGACCACCGAGAGCTTGAATCCCTTTTTCATCACCTGCGAGGCGATGGCGCTGCCCATCAGTCCCAGTCCGATCATGCCGACGCGTTCGATGCGCGCGGCAGATGCCGTTTCGTTCAGGCTCATGTTGTTCGTGTCCATTGACGTTACGCTCAGAGGGTGACAGCTTCCTGCATCGGTCGCGGCTTGCGTGTTTGCATCGGCTCGGCGTTGCGCCGGGTCCATTGCAGATAGCGCGTGTCCAGTTCGGCCATGCTCTTGCAACCCAGTAGACCGATAACGCGATCCACTTCCGTCTTCAATATGTCGATGGCGCGGTCCACGCCCGCGCGACCGCCCGCCGCGAGACCCCACGTCGTCGCGCGACCGAGGAGTACCGCATCCGCGCCGAGCGCCATCGCTTTCACGATGTCGGAGCCGCGCCGGAAGCCGCCATCGAGCATCACGGCAAGACGCCCGTTCACTTCGGCGACGACTTCGGGCAGCACTTCCAGCGCCGCCACCGATCCGTCGAGTTGCCGCCCGCCGTGATTCGATAGCACGATGCCGTCCGCGCCCACGGACACGGCGCGCGCCGCGTCTTCCGGATGAATGAGCCCCTTGATGATGAGGCGTCCCGGCCAGCGATCACGCAGCCAGCGGATATCGTTCCACGACAGCGAAGGATCGAGTTCCTTCGCGAGCGCCGATGCCGCGCCGCGCACACTGTCTTGTCCGGGCGGCAGCAGGTCCCCGAGATTCGCGAACTTCGGCATGCCGCCGGGCCAGAGCACATCCATCATCCAGCGCGGATGCGCGAGCACGTCGAGCGTATTGCGCAGATCGAGCTTCAGCGGACGCGCGTAGTTGCGCAAGTCCCATTCACGCTTGCCATAGATCGCGCTGTCGGTGGTCACGACGAGCGCCTCGACTTGCGCTTGCTTCGCGCGTTCGGCGAGCTTCGCGACGAAGTCCCGCGTGCGATACATGTAGACCTGCATCCACACGCGCCCGCCAGCGCTCGCCACCACGCGTTCGAGCGGCACCGTCGAGGCATTGCTGAGAATGAACGGGATGCCTGCGGCAGCCGCCGCGCTTGCAAGCGCGATATCGCCTTCGCGCGAGAGTAGACCGCTGAAACCCGTCGGCCCGATCATGAACGGCGCAGCGCTGCGTCGGCCGAAGAGATCGATGCCGATGTCCCGCTTCGATACATCCACCAGCGAACGCGGCCTGAAAGCGATATCCGCGAACACCGAGCGATTGCGCAGCAGCGTGGCTTCCTCTTCCGCGCCGCCTTCCACGTACTCGAAACAGAAGTTGGGCACGCGCCGCTGCGCCATGCCGCGAAGCTCCTCGATGCTGTGCGCGCGGCGCGGATCGTTACCCGTATAAAGACGACGTTGCACGACTGCTCTCCTGCTGTGCTCTGCTTATACCGGCAGCTTGCGTTGATAGTTGATGTTGAGTACCGACACCACCTGGAACACGGCCACCGCCACGAAGAACATCAACGCGAGGAAATACGAGCCCGTCGTCTGCACGATATAGCCGATGAAGATCGGCACGAAGATGCCCGCGATATTGCCGACGAAGTTCATGATGCCGTTGAGCGTGCCGGTGCGGGCGCGCGTCGCGAGCATCGCGGGCGTCGCCCAGTTGCAGCCGCCGTTCCAGCGCAGGAAAAAGAGAGCGACGCACAGCAGCGTCACGACGAGGAACGGTGTCTTCACGAACGCGACGCCGAGCATCGACAACGCGACCGCCGCCGCGCCGATGATCATCATCGAGCGATACACGAGGTTCGCACTCGCACCCGATGCCTTCCACTTGTCGGCGAGCTGACCGCCGAGCACTTCGCCCACGAAGCCGCAAAAGAAGATCAGGAACGTCGCGCCGCCCAGCGACTTCAGATCGAAGCCGTGGACCTTGAAAAGGTACGTCGGCAGCCAGGTCATCAGCCCGAAGAAGATCAGGTTGGTGCAGGTATGGCTCAGGCACATGCCCCACACGGACCGGTACGCGAAGAAGCGAAACAGCGATCCGCCCGCCGCGACCTTCGGCTCGTTCGCGTCTTCCTCGGCGTGCGCGCGCTCGATGTACGCGGCCTCTTCCTCGCTGATCGACGGATGCTCGCGCGGCGTATTGCGGATGTACCACCACGCCCACACGCCGCACAGGATCGTGCCGACGCCCGCGACCACGAAGGCCGCGCGCCACGAGCCGAGCACCGTCATCAGCGTTGCCACGACGATCGCGCCGACGCCCGAACCGAGCGCGCTGCCGCCATCCAGCAGCGCCGCGCCGCGCGTCTTTTCGTTCTGCGTGAGCCACAGCGCGTTCAGCTTGCCGCCGCCCGGATAGATCGGCGCTTCGGTCACGCCGAGGCCGAGGCGCGTCAGCAACAGCAGGAACCAGCCGGTACTGAGCGCGCCGAGCGCCTGGAAGAAGCCCCAGCCGACGGTAGCGACCGCAATCAGCGCGCGCGGCTTCAGGCGGTCCGCCAGCATGCCCGACGGAACCTGCATGAACAGATACGTCCAGAAAAAGGAGCTCAGAATGAGACCCTGCCGTTCCGGCGTCAGGTCGAACTCCTGCGAGATGGCGGGCATCGCCACCGAAAGCGCCGCCCGGTCGATATAGTTGATGGACACGAGCATCAGCAGCAGAAGGAAAATTTTCCACCGCACATTCGTCATCTTCACGGCTTGCACACGACTACTGCTCGACACATCCATTGTCCGTCTCCTAACCAGTCTTATATTTCAGACGAGCGGAATCGCTCGCTCGTCATGCTTGAGTGCTTCAGTGGCCCCAGCGCAGCACCAGCGGGTCGAGCCGGCGCGCGACTTCGAGCAAGCCTTCGCGCGTCTTCGGGTGCACGGACGCGAACGGGTGACGCACCGCGTCCGAGCCGATCACGCCGCCTTCCTTCATCAGGATCTTGCAGGCCGCGAGTCCGCACTGGCGGTT
The DNA here is from genome assembly GCF_017220215.1 of Caballeronia sp. M1242. Taxonomy (NCBI): domain Bacteria; kingdom Pseudomonadati; phylum Pseudomonadota; class Betaproteobacteria; order Burkholderiales; family Burkholderiaceae; genus Caballeronia; species Caballeronia sp. M1242. The sequence goes on from NZ_CP071131.1 coordinate 451,652, forward strand.
CTCGTAGTTGATGAGCGGAAGCCACTGCTGATACAGCGACGCTGCCTGTTCCTTGTCGCCGCTCGCGTAGGCATCGACGATCTTGCGGATGCCGTCCGGATAGCCGCCGCCGGTCATCGAGCCGGTCGCGCCCGCTTCGAGGTCGGGCATCAGCGTGATGGCTTCTTCGCCGTCCCACGGACCCACGACGCTATCGCCGCCGAGTTCGATCAGCTCGCGCAGCTTCGAGGCAGCCTGCGCCGTTTCGATCTTGAAGTACGCGACGTTCTCGATCTCGCGCGCCATGCGTGCGAGAAACGGCGCGGAGAGCGGCGTGCCCGCCACCGGCGCGTCCTGAATCATGATGGGAATGCCGATCGCATCCGACACCTTGCCGAAGAACTCGTAGATGCCCTTCTCGGTCACGCGGATGGTCGCGCCGTGATACGGCGGCATGATCATGACCATCGCGGCGCCCGCATCCTGCGCGGCGCGGCTGCGGCGCGCGCAGACGTCGGTGCTGAAATGCGTCGTCGTGACGATCACCGGCACGCGGCCCGCCACGTGCTCCAGCACCACGCGCATCACCGTGTCGCGCTCTTCATCGGACAACGCGAATTGCTCGGAGAAGTTCGCCAGAATGCACAGGCCGTTGGAACCGGCATCGATCATGAAGTCGACGCAGCGCTTCTGGCCTTCGAGATCGAGCTGTCCCGCCTCGTCGAAAATCGTCGGAACGACGGGAAAGACACCGCGGTATGAGGTCGTATTATTCATAGTTAGGAATGCGATGGTTAAGGGTTGAGTACGGGATAACCGGACTTCCATGCGCCTTCAGGTGATCGCGCCGATTTGCCAGGGCACGAATTCGTTCTGGCCGTAGCCGTGAATCTCGCTGCGGGTGCGCTTGCCCGATGCCGTGTCGAGCATGAGCTTGAAGAGGGCTTCGCCCATTTCCTCGATGCTCTTCTCGCCGCTCAGAATCGGGCCGCAGTTCAGGTCCATGTCTTCCTGCTGGCGGTTCCAGAGCGCGTCGTTCGTCGCGATCTTGAGCGAAGGCGACGGCGCGCAGCCGTAGGCCGAGCCGCGTCCCGTCGTGAAGCAGATGAGATTCGCGCCGCCTGCCACCTGCCCTGTCGCGGAGATCGGGTCGTAGCCGGGCGTATCCATGAACACGAGGCCCTTCGCATCCACGCGCTGCGCGTATTCGTACACTTCGACGAGATTGGTATTGCCCGCTTTCGCGATGCCGCCGAGCGACTTTTCGAGCACGGTGGTCAAGCCGCCGGCCTTGTTGCCCGCCGACGGATTGTTGTTCATCGCGGCGCGGTTGCGCGCGCAATAGTCTTCCCACCAGTGAATGCGCGCGACGAGCTTTTCGCCGACCTCGCGATTGATCGCGCGGCGCGTGAGCAGATGCTCCGCGCCGTAAATCTCGGGCGTTTCGGAGAGAATCGCGGTGCCGCCGTGCGCCACGAGCAAGTCCACGGCTGCCCCGAGCGCGGGATTCGCGGAGATGCCCGAATAGCCATCCGAGCCGCCGCATTGCAGTCCGACGATCAGGTGCGATGCCGGCACCGGCTGGCGCTCCACGCGGTTCGCGGAAGCGAGCATGCCCTTCACCACCTCGATGCCGTGCGCGACCGTCTTCGCGGTGCCGCCGGTTTCCTGGATGCTGAACGTCTGGAGAAACGGCGCTTCGCTGAGGCCCTGCGTCTCCAGAATCCGCGAGATCTGGTTGGTCTCGCAGCCGAGGCCGATCACGAGGACGCCCGCGAAGTTCGCGTGCGTCGCATAGCCGCCGAGCGTTCGCTGGAGCATCGCGAGCCCTTCGCCTTCGGGGTCCACCGCGCAGCCGGCGCCGTGCGTCAACGCGACCACGCCGTCCACGTTCGGATAAGCTGCGAGGCTCGCGGGGTTCGTGTCGAGGCGAAAGTGATCGGCAATCGCGCGGGCGACGGTCGCCGAGCAATTGACCGAGGTCAGAATGCCGATGTAATTGCGCGTCGCCACGCGGCCGTCCGGACGCACGATGCCGTCGAACGTGGCGGGCGTCTTCGCGTATTGCGTGCCGCGGGCGCTTGCGCTGAACGCGTAGTCGCGATCGAATTCGCCCATCGCGACGTTATGCGTGTGAACGTGCTCGCCCGGCGCAATGGCGCGGCTCGCGAAGCCGATGATCTGGCCGTAGCGCCGCACCGCTTGGCCTTCATCGATGGCGCGCGTCGCTATCTTGTGGCCCGGCGGAATGAGTCCGGATACGGTGATGGCTTCGTCGGGGAGCCGCGCCCCGCCGACCAGCTGCTCTCGCGCGATGACGACGTCATCGTCACGGTGCAGGCGAATAACGGGGGATCGTGGCCGGGCTTCGTCGAGCCGGCCAGTGCTGTTCTGGCTTGTGTTCTGCATGATGTGAACCCGTGACGGGTTTCTCGAGTGTCGTCTCCGAGACCGACTATACGGTTGCCGGACGCGGCATGTATATTGAATTGTTTCCATCCCCCGATCACTTCTCCTACTTGCCCGCGACTCGCCGATGAACACGGTCCAGATGCTGCTGTCGAGACTCAGAATGAAACAGCTTCAATTGCTGATTGCGCTCGACGAACACAAGTCGCTGCACAAGGCCGCGGCGGTGCTGGCCGTCACGCAGTCGGCGGCGAGCAAGGCGTTGCATGAACTGGAGGCGCTATTCGACACGCCCCTATTCGAGCGCTCGGCGAGCGGCATGCTGCCGAATCAGTACGGGCATCGCGTGATTCAATACGCGCGGCTGCTGACCACCGACTTGACGCTCTTGTGTCAGGACATCGCGGAGATTCAGTCGGGGCGCGGCGGGCGTCTTGCCATCGGCGCGATCATGGGCGCGATTCCGGCTGTCGTCGTGCCCGCGCTCGATGCGTTGCACGCGGACCAGCCGCATGTGTCGGTGGAAATCGTCGAGGACACGAGCGCGCGCATGCTGCTGCAACTCGATGAAGGCGTTCTCGATCTCGTGATCGGCAGGTCCGCGGTCAGCGAACAGCCTTCGAAATACCGCTACTGGAAGCTCGCCGACGAGCCGCTCTCGGTGGTGGTCGGCTACCGGCACGCGACCAAGTCGCGCAGCCACGTGGAGATGCGCGATCTCGCGCATTGCCGCTGGGTCACGTACCCGAGCCAGATGCCATTGCGCGAACTGCTGGAACGCGAGATGGACCTCGCCGGCGTGGCCATGCCGGCCAACACGATCTCGACCGCATCCACGTTCGTCACGGTCGCGCTGCTCAACCAGAGCAAGGACCTCGTGTCCGTGCTGCCCACCGATATCGCGAACTTCTTCGCGCAGCACAAGATGCTGCGCATTCTTCCGGTGACGTTGCGCTCGCCGTCGCAGACGTACGGCATTGTGACGCGCAAGACCGGCGTGCTCTCGCCGATGGCCGAACGCTTCATCGCGCTGCTCACGAGTCGAACGCGCGTTTCAAACGCCTCGTGACGCGACGGCGGGACCGGAGCTTGCTCGGTTCGTTCGGCCCACTGTAGACAAGCCAAGGAGCCCCGCCGTGACGCCCTTTGAGACAGCCATTCTTGTCCGACGTGAAGACCCGTGGTCGCTGGAAGCGCAGTCCCTGCTCGACGAACTGAGCGCCATGCTCGCCGTGTTTTCCGGCGACGGCGGCCAGAGCCGCTTCTCCCCGGAAGATGCGTGTTCGGCGCGCGGCGCATTCGTCGTCGCGCGAACGACGCAGGGTCTCGCGCTCGGATGCGGCGCGTTCAGGCGCTTCGATTACGGTGTCGCGGAACTCAAGCGCATTTACAGCAGGCCGAATACGCGCGGCGTGGGCAAGGCGATTCTGTCGCAGCTCGAAGCGGATGCGGCGGCCGTCGGCTATCACACGCTGCTGCTCGAAACGCGCTCGTTCAACCGGCGCGCCATTGCGTTCTATCAGCGTAACGGCTTCACGCCGACGGGCCGTTACGGCATCTACGTTCATCAGCCCGACGCCTGCTGCTTCGAGAAGACCATCGGCGTCAAGGCTGATTAGTGCGCTGCTCGCCGCGCCTCGCTTAGACGAGATTGATTTCGACGTCGATGTTGCCGCGCGTCGCCTTCGAATACGGGCAGGTTTCGTGAGCGGCATCGACGAGCGCGCGTGCCACATCGGGTTGCACGCCGGGCAGGCTCACGTTCAGTCGTGCGCCGAGCAAGTAGGCGTCGCCTGTCATGCCGAGATCCACTTCCGCATCCACGGACACGTCAGGCGGCAGCGTCACCTTGAGCTTGCGCGCCGCGAGCCCCATTGCGCCGATGAAACACGCCGACCAGCCCGCCGCGAACAGTTGCTCCGGGTTGGTGCCCTTGCCCGCGCTGCCGGGCGACGACAAGTCGATATCCAGACGGCCGTCGGAGCTGCGCGCGGTGCCGTCGCGCCCGCCGGATGTGTGGGTCTTTGCCGTGTACAGGACCTTTTCGATCTTGGACATGATTTTTTCCTCAATGAATGAAAGGCCGCTATTTAGATCGCATACGATCTAATCGGTTGCGCCATACTGCATGATCGGTTCGGGGGTGTCAATTGCATTTGCTTAAGCCGGCAATAGCCGTCTCTTGTCCCTCTCGTTCCTCTTGTTCCCCACACGCAATAGTGTTTGTCCGCCGTGGGTGTTCGCCGCGCGGCGGCGCGCGCCTACAGTGAGCCTCCATCGGATCCGTCGATTCGAACGGCAAGACAGCCGACACTCACACCGTCAGAGGCTCATCATGAATGCAAGCAAAGTGGTCATCGTCACCGGCGCGTCGCAAGGCATTGGCGCCGAAACCGTGAAGGCTTTTCGCGAACGCGGCCATCGTGTCATTGCGACTTCGCGTTCCATCGGCGAATCAGCCGACGAAAATCTCGTCACCATTGCCGGCGATATCGCCGATGCCGGCACGGCCCAGCGCATCGTCGCGACCGCCATCGAACGATTCGGGCGCATCGATACGCTGGTCAACAACGCGGGCATTTTCATCGCCAAGCCGTTCACGCAATACACGCCGGAAGACTACGCAGCGATCCAGCGCGTGAACGTGGACGGCTTCTTTCACATCACGCAGCGCGTCATCGCGCACATGCAGGAAGCAGGCAGCGGGCATATCGTCACGGTGACGACGAGTCTCGTCGATCACCCGATCAGCGGCGTGCCTTCGGTGCTCGCTTCGCTCACGAAAGGCGGCCTGAACGCGGCGACGAAATCGCTCGCCATCGAGTACGCTCGTTCGGGCGTGCGGGTGAACGCGGTATCGCCCGGCGTGATCAAATCGCCGATGCACTCCGAAAAGACGCACGCCGCGTTGTCGGCGCTGCATCCGGTGGGCCGCATGGGCGAGATGAGCGATGTAGTCAATGCGATCCTCTTTCTCGACGATGCCCCGTTCGTCACGGGCGAAATCCTGCACGTCGATGGCGGCCAGAGCGCGGGGCATTGAGTCGTCATTTCACAGGAGTCTGATATGCCTATGGTCACCATTCAGGTCACGCGCGAAGGCACGCAGCCCGGCGCGAATGCGATTACCGCCGACGAAAAGGCGCGGCTGATCGCGGGCGCGAGCCAGCTATTGCTCGACGTGTTGCACAAGCCGCTCGAAGCGACGTTCGTCGTGATAGAAGAAGTCGAACCGGATAACTGGGGCTGGGGCGGACTGCCGGTGCAGGACTACCGCAAGAAGCTCGCGGACAAGGCCGGTTGACGCTTTACTGCGGCGCTCGATCGCCGCGTGCACGCGGCAGGTGTTCGAAGAGAAAGTCGACGAACACCCTGACGCGCGACGACAGGTGGCGCGCGTGCGGATAGAGCAGGATGAACGGACGCGTGGTGCGGTAGCCGGAGAGCACTTCGATAAGACGTCCCGCGCGCAGGTCCTCTTCGACGATGAAGCGGTACGTCTGAAAGAGGCCCGCGCCCGCTCGCGCGAGCGTGACGCCCGCGAGCGCGTCTCCCGACGAGCCATAGGCGCCTCGCGTGACGATATCGGTATCGCCCGATGCATCGCGAAACGTCCAGGCGATATTGCGCCCGCTGCTCGGCCGCTCGAACTGGATGCACTCGTGCGCTGCAAGATCGCCGGGCGACTCGGGCACGCCCTTGCGCTTCAGATATGCGGGCGTCGCGACGACGACCATCTCCGCGTCTTCGAGCTTGCGGGCAATGAGCGAGGAATCGTCCGGCGCGCGGCCGCGTATCGCGAGATCGAAGCCGTCGTCCGCAAACTCGATGTTGCGGTTGCTCAGATGCGTCTCGATGCTGACATCCGGATAGCGCTCGCGAAACGCAGGCAGAAGCGGCAAGACGCGGTAATGCCCGTACGGCGTCGGCATGCTGATGCGCAGCACGCCAGCGGGCGTGGTTTGTTGCCCGGTCACTTCGCGTTCGGCATCGACCAGTTCGCCGAGCGCTTGCCGACAGCGTTCGTAGTAACGCCGGCCGGAATCGGTCAGGCGGATCTGCCGTGTGGTGCGCACGAAAAGCCGTACGCCGAGACGCTCTTCGAGCCGAGCGACCGACCGGCTCACCGCGGCCGGATTCACGCTCGCGGCATTCGCGGCGAGCGTGAAGCTTTCCAGTTCGGCAGCGAGGCAGAAGAGCTCGATACTGCCGAGCAGCAGGTCGTCGAACCTTCGTTGCATGCGTGCTCTTTTCCGGTAGGCGCCGGCGCTATGTCAGGCCGTTTCGTTGACTGAGCGGATGAGGTTCTCGCGCAGCGTGACGATCGCCTTCTGGACCTTCACGAATTCGGCGGGCTTGAGACCGGTGGCTGCGACGAGATCCATTTTGCCGCCCTTTTCCCGCAGCCGGCGCCCTTCCCTGGTCAGGCTCACGCGCACCTGACGCTCGTCGGCGGGGTCGCGCTGTCTTTGTACATAGCCCATCGCTTCGAGCTTCTTAAGGATCGGCGTGAGCGTGTTGGATTCGAGAAAGAGCTTCTCGCCGAGTCTGCCGACGGTCTGATCGTCTTCTTCCCACAGCGCGATGATGGTGATGTACTGCGTGTAGGTCAGGCCGAGTTCTTCGAGAATGGGCTTGTACGCCTTGCCGAACGCGAGATTCGCCGAGTACACGGCAAAGCAAAGAAAGTCCGACAGCGACGGTGCGCAAGACGACGGTTCCGTCGATTTCATGATGCTCTCCGGAGCGAGACTTCGATGCAGGCATTATAGATCGCGCGCGATGGAATCGCTTCCGTTGAATCCCGCATTACCCTCGAGCGGTAAGGGAAATTTCGCGCTGCGGTTTGGTCTCGTGTTACCGTACCTGCGTTCTTCGATCATACGAAGGACCCGTTCTCGGGGCGGGGTGCAATTCCCCACCGGCGGTAATCGTCCCATGCGGACGTAGCCCGCGAGCCGCTCGGCCAGGATCATCGGAAGATGGCATTGGGCGATGTCGGCAGACCCGGTTGGATTCCGGGGCCGACGGTATAGTCCGGATGAAAGAGAACAGGACGGTGCGCGCGCCTTCTTCGGGAGACGCGCGGCCGTCCTTCGCCCTGTTCACACAAACAGGCAGAAGTCCATGAACACATCCATTTTCAACGAATCACAGGCAGTACAGGCTGCGGGCGCTCGCCGTCCTCGCATTGCGTTCGTTCAGGCTTGCTGGCATCGCGATATCGTCGATCAGTGCAAGACGTCCTTTCTCCACGCAATTGAAGAACACGGCTATGCGCGCGACGACATCGATCTCTTCGAAGTCGCCGGCGCGTTCGAAATTCCGCTGCACGCGAAGCGGCTGGCGCAGAGCGGGCGCTATGCGGGCATCGTGGCGGCGGGACTGGTGGTCGATGGCGGCATCTACCGGCACGAATTCGTCGCGCAGGCGGTGATCAACGGGTTAATGCAGGTGCAGCTCGAAACCGGCACGCCCGTGTTTTCCGCCGTGCTCACGCCGCATCACTTTCATCACGGCGAGGAGCACGTCGGCTTCTTCCGCGAGCATTTCCTCGTGAAAGGCCGAGAAGCGGCGCATGCGTGCGCGGATACGATCGGCAAGCTCAGCGCGCTGGCGGTTCTGTAAGCCTCGGCGAAGTGGCGGTCATGGGCGCCCGGCCCGTGACCGCTTTGTGGATGCGGTTTCGGGAGACCGTTAGTTGCATCGGCAGGCGTAAGTAGATGTCGCTTGCAGGCCAACGCTGTATTCTTGTGACGCGAGCGGTCGAGCGCAGCCGCTCGCACGCTTGTCTTCCCCTAAACCCCGATGGCCCGACGCAACTCCCCCTCTCCGTGGACGAACTCCACGCCGCACAAGCGCAGCGGCCCATTGCGCGGCCTGTTCGCGCTGCGGCACTCGTGGAACGGCCTCGTCGTGACCTGGCGAGAGGAAAGCGCGTTTCGCCAGGAGGTCGGCCTTGCAGTCGTCCTGCTGCCGGTGGCGTTCATCGTGCCTGTGAGTGCGGCCGAGCGCGTGCTGCTGGCCGCATCGGTACTGCTCGTGTTGTTAATCGAACTGATCAATTCGAGCATCGAGGCGGCCATCGATCGCATTTCGCTCGAACGTCACGAACTCTCGCGCCGCGCGAAAGATGGCGGCAGCGCGGCCGTCACTGTCGCGCTCGTCATCTGCGTGCTGACGTGGGGCATCATCTGCGGGCCGATGGCGTGGCATTGGGCGCGCACGCTGGCATAGAGCGGCAGCACCGAGTATCAAAACTCCACGAGCGCGAAGTCGTCTTTGCCGACGTCGCAGAGGGGACAGCGCCAGTCATCCGGCACGTCGCGCCAGCGCGTACCCGGTGCAATGCCGTGTTCCGGGTCGCCCGCGGCTTCGTCGTAAATCCATCCGCAGATCAGGCAGACCCATTGGGTGAACGCGGACGCCGCGGGTTCGGGCGCGACGGCTTGCGCACTCGGACGAAGCGATTCACCGTGCACGTCTTCGTCCAGCGAGACGATGAGCGGCCCCGCCTGCGCATCGATGCCCTTTGCCAGAAACGCGCCGAGTTCGGCGTGCAGCCGCATGGCTTCCTGCGCAGTCAGATCGATCCAGTACGGATCGCCCGCGCCGTTATTCAGCCGCGCCGATGAGAACTGCAATTCGAGCGCGGCGCCCTTCTTGTACATGCCTTCGGCCTCTTAGTGATTAGCATACTCTTCGGTTTTCGGATACCGGAGAGTATCCGGATGCTAACACGAATCTTTCCGGCGCTGCCCTTACTTGCTAGTATCGGGCGTCGGCGAAATTCAACATCGAGAGGACTCGAACATGGCAAGGCTTTCGCGCGAGGAAACTCAGGCGCTTACGCGGCAGCGGTTACTGTCGGTCGCGAAAGAGCACTTCGCCCGCGATGGCTACGCCGCCGCCTCGCTCGACCGCATCGCCGACGAAGCGGGGTTCAGCAAGGGCGCGGTCTATTCGAATTTCGCGGGAAAGGACGAGCTTTTTCTCGGTGTGCTGGAAGAACACGGGCGCGTCAGTCTGGATCAGATACTGGCCGATTTGCAGGGCGCGCAGAGCATCGAGAAGGCCATCGACCGTATTGCGGCATGGGCCACGCGCAGTTCGCGGCTTGGCAACTGGCCGATGCTGATCCTCGAATACTCGCGCGTCACGAAGCCCGCGGACGCCTTTCACAAGTCGCAGGAGAAGGTGCTGCGCGCGCAGTGGAAGGCGCTCGGCGAGGTGCTGCTTCAGTTCGATCCCGAGCTCGACGTCAAGCCGGAAGTGCTCGGCGCGCTCGTGTTCGAACTGACCTATGCGCCCGCGATGAGTTTCGTCAGCAAGCCCACATCGGGCGATTTGTTGCGCACAGCGCTGCGAGGTCTCTTCGGTACGCTGCGCGCTTCCGGTTGATCCGGGCTTACCAACCCTGCGAGCCACCGGCATCGTGCTTCGTCACGGGCGAGGGCTTGCCGCTTTGCGCGCCGGACGGCATCGCGCCGCCCATGTCGCGGCTCATGCCGCTTCCCTGCCCGCCCTTCGATACCGTCCCCGGCGATACGTTCGACGATCGCTGCGTGCCGGACGCATCGGCCGATTGTCCCGCCGAAGTGCCCGCGCCGCCGGACGTGCTGCCGCCCTGTCCGTTGTTCACGCAGCCGCCTCCGCCGCAGCCGAGTCCTCCGCCGGCCGCATGGACATTGCCGGCTAATGCGAGCATCGAGCCCAGGATGATATTGCGTGTCGTTGCGTGCATGGCGACTCCTTTCTTCATCGAGGTTCATGCAGACGATGCAATCCACATGCCCCTCCGCCATGCCGAGCCGGCCAGAGCGGCCTCGCCGCGGGACTGTGGATTGCTCCTTCGCCACGCCGACATCGCAACGTGAAGCAGGAGTCCTCATGCTCGCCCATCCGTCCCCGAAGCAATGGTCGCTCGTGCGGCGCGCGTCGTGTTCTCCGGCGTGCCTCGCGAGCGTCTGCGCGAGCCTCTCGATCATCCCGCTTGCCTTCGCGACCGCGATGCACGCGATCAACGGCAGCATCGTGTTCTACGCGTTAGCACTCCTGCACGCGTGCGTCATCTGGTCGTGCTTCTTCTGGCACGCAAGGCACGCGCTGGACGGCGACATCGTGACCTTGCACGGCCAGACGCTCGTGATCCAATCGGCGCGCGGGCTCCACACGCGCACCTGGCGAATCGACGCGCGCTGGGCGGTGCTTCTCGTCACGCAGACAGGCGCGCGCACGCGCTTGTCGCTGCGCGTTGCCGGCGAGACGCTGGAACTCGGACGCTTTACCACGCAGAGCCGCCGCCTCGGATTCCTCGCCGAGTTTCAGCGCATCGCGCGCTGCGAGATGCACGCGCTGGCTCGCGAGTGACAAACCCGCACCGGACTCACCGAATTTGCAGTCGAGCATCATGGACACCTCCCTCGTTTTATTGAAGGCGACCGCGGCGCCAGGAAAGCCCGGCCGCGTGACGCTGGCCGTCGCGAATCGGAGCGACGCGCGCATCGAAATCGTACGCAGCCTGTTCGAACTGAAGCGAACGTATCGCGACGCGCGGCACGCTTTGCCGAGAGCGGGCTGGGGCTATACGGTCACCTCCGTCATCACGAAAGGCACGCTGCTCGACGCCAACGCCGAGTGGTGGGCCTGGTTCGACGGCGATACGCGCACGACCTTCGGCGGCGCCATTGCCGCGAACGCCCCGGCGCCCGCCGAGCCGCAGTTGTATCTCGCGGGGCGCATTTTCTATCGACGCACGAAAGGCGAATTGATGGAAACCGCGTTCTATCGCCGGCTGGACTATGCGGACATGTCGTTCAGCGGAATCGAGCCGCTCGATGACGCGCTCAACTACGCCGGCAAGGTGCTGATTCCCGGCGCGCTCGAAGCGCAGCATTAGGTCGGCTCGCGCCGGCACGGCGAATGCAGTGGACAACTTCCAAGGCGGGCGTGGCGGCCCTAGAATCGAACTGCGCGCAGCGCGCCCACTTCACAGGACGAGAGAATGTCGAGCACACCGGACCACGAGGACGACGATGCACGCGACGCGATGACGCGTGAAGCCCTCGAACAGCGCATTCGCACGCTGGCCTATTACATGTGGGAGGCCGAAGGCCGGCAAGCCGGCCGGGCCGACGAGTACTATCACCGCGCGCGCGAGCAGTTGAACGCGGACAATCCGGATGCGGCTCGCGAACGCTCGGTCAATTCGAAGAGCAAAGGCAAGCCGCCGTCGTGAGCACGACGGCGGGCATCGCGGGCTCTCGTGCGTTCGTTCAGAGCGCGAGCGCCTCGTGTTCGTCGACCCACGCCATCGCGCGTTCGCGTGCGAAGGCAATCGCCTCGTTTTCATCGACGAAGGCGAGATGAAACTCCATGTCGTGCGATTCGAGGTCGTCGCCTTCGTTCGCGGGCGGCATATAGATGCGCGCATTGCCGACGATGCTTCCGTCCTCGATGCTCGCCGACGTGTGAATCTTGCATGAACGATACTCGAATTCCATGGTGTGCCTCCGCGTATGGGTGTGATGTTTGAAGGAGGGCACAGCATGTAGCGTGCCGCGCGCGGCGCTCGCGCGTTGCAGACGAAAATCGGATAATGCGGGCCGGCGCTTCACCATCAGCCACAATCGACCACAACCGACCACAACCGACCACAACCACACTCAACACCTATGCGTATTCCGCCGCTCAAGGCCATCGTCGCGTTCGAAAGCGTCGCGCGCACGAAAAGCGTGAATCGCGCGGCAGAGGAGATGGGCTTGTCGGCGTCGGCGGTGAGCCATCAGATCGCGAATCTGGAAGGCATCATCGGGCAGCCGCTCTTTCAGCGTTCCGGACGAGGCCTCGTGCTCACGCCCGCCGGCGAACGCTATCTATCCGACGTCACCGGGCTGCTCGCGGACCTCAGCCGCGCGACCGAGCGCGCATCGAGCCAGAAGGAAGTGGACATTCTGCGCGTGCATTCCAGCCCGAGCTTCGGGCTCATGTGGCTCTTGCCGCGCCTGTCGTCGTTTCAGGAGGACAACGGCGATATCCAGCTCAATCTCGCGTGCTCGTACGAGAACGTGTCGTTCTCGAACGGCTATTACGACATCGACATTCGCCACGGCTACGGCAACTGGACCAATCTCGAAGTGCGGACCTTGCGCGGCGAGTTCATCGCGCCGCTCGCCTCGCCGAAGTACCTCGAACGCCATCCCGTGAAGACGCCGGACGACCTGCTCTCGCATCGTCTGATCTATTCGGAGACGCCGCTCGTGCAGTGGAAGCAATGGTTCGGCAGAACCGGCGTGTCCGCGCCGCAGAAGACTTTCGACTTCTCGTTCGACCGCTCGTACATGTCGATCGAAACGGCGGCGCTCGGGCTCGGCATCGCGCTCGAAAGCCTGATGCTCGCGTCCGTCAAGATCAGCGAAGGCGTGCTCGTGCCGGTGTTCGACGCGAGCTTCGCGGTCGAAGTCGGCGCGCATCATCTCGTCTATCCGAGCCAGAACGCCGACCTGCCGCGCGTCGAGCGGTTCCTCGCATGGATCGAGCGCGAGGCCGCGCGCGACATTCAGCCCGCGCGCTAGCCTCGCCGGTACCGCTTACGCCGACAGCGCGGGATCGCTCATGCTGTCGCAACCGGTCTCGACGTGCCCCGCGAAACGGCGCGCGAACGCGCTGTCCGTATCCACCGTCACCCGCACGTCGTACCAGCCGTGCGACGCGCGCAGGTCCAGATACAACTGCGCGGTCTCGCCGCCCGCCACGCGCCGCGTCACGGTCTTCGAAGGCTCGTAGTCGTTCGTCACGCTGAACGTGCACGGCCCGCTGCCGTTGTTCTTCAGGCGCAGTTGCAGATTGCCGTTCGCGACGTCGTAGCCTTCGGCGACTTCGGGCAGCGCCTCTTCGCGCGACCACCCGCTATGCGATGCCGTCGCCTTGCCCGCCACCCGGCGCAGGAACCCGTTCGGCCCGTGCACGACGAAGTCGTAGCTGCCGTCGGCGTTCGTCGCGAGGTGATCGGCGAGGCGCTTGTTGGCCTCCACCGTGTAGGTGCGCGGCGCATCCGTGCTGCCCTGCCGATACAGCAGGAACACCGCGCCCGCCGCGCCCGTATTCACGAAGTCAAAGGCCACCGTGCGCTGGCTCGCGTTCGCGTGCGTGCGCACGAAGAGTTCGTACGGCAGCGCGCGGGCGGGACGAACGCCCGGCTCCTGCTTCGGCATCGCGCCGACGACGGGCGGCACCGGCACGTAGTCGGGATGGCGCGCCTTGTCGGGCGGCGCGTACGACGACGTGCCCGGCAGCGTCGGCAGGCCGCGATTCGGATTGCGGAAGTCGAACGCGGAGGTCAGGTCGCCGCAAATCGCGCGGCGCCACGGCGTGATGTTCGGCTCCGGAAGCCCGTGCGACGCGCCGAAGCGCTTCTGAATGAAGCGGATGACCGAGGTGTGGTCGAACGTTTCGGAGCACACCCAGCCGCCGCGCGACCACGGCGACACGACGATCATCGGCACGCGCGCGCCGAGGCCGTACGGACCCGCCGCGTACTTCTGGCTGCCGGGGAAAATTTCGAGGCTGGTATCGACGGTCGAGAGGCCGTTCGCGCTCGATGTCGGCGGAAACGGCGGCACGATGTGATCGAAGAAGCCGTCGTTCTCGTCGTAGTTGATGAGGAGCGCCGTCTTGCTCCAGATGTCCGGGTTGGAGGTGAGCACCTGCAACACCTGATCGACGTACCACGCGCCGTAGTTCGCCGGCCAGTTCGGATGCTCCGAGTACGCTTCCGGCGCGACGATCCACGAGACCTGCGGCAGCGTCCCCGCCTGCACGTCTTGCCTCAGCTTCGTGAAGTAGTCTTCACCCGCCGCGGCGTTGGTGCCGCGACGCGCCTTTTCGTAGAGCGGGCTGCCCGGCTGCGCGTTCTGATACTGCGTGAAGTAGAGCAGCGAGTTGTCGCCGTAATTGCCGATGTACGGGTCCTGCGTCCAGCCCCACGAGCCCTTCGCGTCGAGCCCCGTACCGATGTCCTGATAGATCTTCCACGAGATGCCCGCGCGCTCCAGCACTTCGGGGAACGTGGACCAGCCATAGCCCGCTTCCGCGTTGTCGACCACCGGACCGCCGCCCTTGCCGTCGTTGCCCACGTAGCCGGTCCACATGTAGTAGCGGTTCGGATCGGTCGACGTGTTGGTCGAGCAGTGGTAGGCGTCGCAGATCGTGAAGGCATCCGCGAGCTGATAGTGGAACGGGATGTCGTCGCGCTTCAGGTACGCCATCGTCGTCGTGCCCTTGAACGGCACCCATTGATCGTAGCGGCCGCCGTTGAACGCGCCCTGGCCGCTCACCCAGTCGTGCGGCAGGTCTTGCAGAAACTGCATCCCGAGGTTGGATGCGCCCGGATGAAACGGCAGCACGTCGCCCGCGCCGGTGGCAATCGGCTGGTGATACACCGTCTTGCCGTTCGCGAGCCGCACGGCGCGGGTATCGCCGAAACCGCGCACGCCGCGCAACGTGCCGAAGTAGTGATCGAAGGAGCGGTTTTCCTGCATCAGCACGACAATGTGCTCGATATCCTCGATCGAACCGTGACGGTTGTTCGCGGGAATGGCGAGCGCCTGGCGAATGCCGAGCGGAACGATATTGAGTGCGGTGGCCGCGCCGGCGGTCTGCATGGCCGCGCGCAGGAAGTCACGTCTGTTATGGGTTGTCATCCGTGTGCCTGGGGAAGAGAGGGAAGGCGTCAGTCGACCGTGTGAATGACCGGCGGCGCGAGCGCATCGGACGATGCCTGCGCCGAGACGGCCTGCGCGGACTGCGCTTGCGACGGACGGGGCGCGCCGGTGGACGTGGCCGAGATCGCCCAGTTCTCCAGTTCGCTCGTTCCCGCGGTCGCGGCATCCGCTTGCGCGCTCGCGCGTGCGGGCGCGGCCGCGGCAGGGTCGACTGCCGTATCGCTATTGGTGTTGCTGTTGCTGTTGCTGTTGCAGCCGCCAACGGTTGCGCACGCGAATACGGCGATGCCCGCCGCTACGTGGCGGCGTCTTTCGGCTCTCTTCATGCGTCCTCTCGGGCAAGTGGGCAGTTGCACTCAGCGCATGAAAGCGTATCGGGGGGATGTGTAAGCAATGTGACCGGCGCGCGCGGGCCGGCGCATGGCGACCGCAAGGCGATGCGGCGTTTAGCTAGCCGCGGTCTGTTCGGTGTCTGCGGCGGCGCCGGTGTCCGTGGCAGTCGACCGCTCGACGGGCACGCGCACGGCGGATTCCCACCGCTCATAACCGCATGCCTCGCACGGCCGGTCCGGACGCTCGTCCGACTGCACCGTGACGCCGCAGCTCCAGCACGAGAAATAGCCCTTCGCGCCGATGGCGTCGAGCAGCGACCGCTCCATGTCCGGCCGCACCGTGAGCCCCGGCAAAGGCTCCTTTCGCCACACGATGCTGATGGACCCGGACGCCTCCATGTACACGCGGCGCAGTTGCCCAAGATGCGCGACGTTCGCCGCCCTCAACTCGGAAGCGAGCATCTCGCGCGAGACCTGGCTGGCCTTCAGTTCATCGAGCAGTATGCGGCCGTCTTTCACGAGGATCGTGACGTCGCCCTGCTCCAGCACTTCGAACCTGCGCCAGCGCAGCCCCGCCCTCGCGCTGAGGCGTTGTAGCGCGACCACCGCCAGCAGCACGACGGCGGCCGGCAGCACGCCTTGCGACGACACCTGAATCGGCACGCCGATCGCCGCGCCCAGCATCAGAATGACGGCGAGTTCCGTGATGCTCAATTGCGCCGCGACGCGCTTGCCCATCATGCGCATGGCGACGAGCAGCATCAGATACATGACCACCGCTCGCGGTATGACTTCGACGAGAAAAGCCCACGGCCCGTCGCCGATCAGCAGTCGCTCGATGAATGGCATCAGCGCTCCACTTCCGTCACGGCGTACGTCCACTCGCGCGATCCGCAGTTGTCGCAGCGCAGATCGCCGGCGTGGCCGCTCTCCTCGGTCTTCACCGTATTGCCGCAATGCAGGCACGCGGAGCAGCCCGGCACGCGGGCTTCGTCGCGCAATTCCTCGTCGATGGCGGGCAGCACCGACAAGCCCGGCTTCGCGGGCCGCGCGGGGATGAACGAGAACGCGCCGGAAGGCTCCATGTACAGGCGGCTGATCTGGCCGAGATGCTGCCAGCCCGCGAGCCGCATCGCTTCGTAGACCTTCTCGCGGGGCATCGCGGCGCGCGCCAGCTCGGCGTGTTCGAGCCGCCCTTCGCGGGCGAGCAGCGTGACATCGGTCGATATCATCGTCTCCACGCGCCGGTGCGTGATGCCCGCCGCCGCGATGACGCGCTGAAGCGCGACCGCGACGAGCGCGATCAGAAACGGCGGCAGCATGCCGCGATTCGCGGCCTGCAACGGCACGCCGATGGCCGCCGCAAGCGTCACGACGATCGAGATTTCGAAGAGCGTGAACTGCGCGGCGACGCGCCGGCCCAGCAAGCGCATCGCGATGACGAGCAGCACGTAAGTCGCGCAGGTTCTGAGCAGCACTTCCAGCAGAAAGTGCCATGACGCGTTGCCGAACAGGAAGCGATGCCAGTCGGTCAGTCTGAACGGAGGGGATTGCAAAGCGGCACCTGACAGCATGTCGAGTGCGAAGCATCGCGCATTCAGCGTGCCTGATGCGCGCGCGACACAAAGTCTTCACAGCGGCAGGCACATCTTGTGCGATGCACGAGAAAAGCCCGCGCGACACTATCCCGCAAGACGATTCATGCCCAAGCCATCCAAGCAAAAAGTACCCGAATTCGAGAGCCGGCAGGAAATACTCACGGCCCGACGCAATGCCAAGATGGCCCGCTCGACGCACGCCTATGTGCGCGGTAACACGTCCAAGTTCTACGACTGGCTGGAACAGGCCGAGATACGCGGCTTGCCGCAAGGCCCGGCCATCTGGATTTGCGGCGACTGCCACACCGGCAATCTCGGCCCTGTGGCGGACGCCAACAAGCGCATCGAGATTCAGATACGCGATCTGGACCAGACGGTCATCGGCAATCCGGTGCATGACCTGATCCGGCTCGGCCTCTCGCTCGCGACCACGGCGCGCGGCTCGGCGCTGCCGGGCGTCACGACCATCAACATGATCGAAGCGCTGTTCGAAGGCTACGCGCTCGCGTTCGACAGCGACGCCGACAGCGACGCCGACGACCTCTGCCGCAAGCCCGAAGTCGTGCGCGTGGTGATGCGCGAAGCGGTGCGCCGTTCGTGGAAGCATCTGGCGCTCGAACGTCTCGACGACACGCAGCCGACCATTCCGTACGGAAGCCGCTTCTGGCCCGTCAACAAGGACGAGCGCGCGGAGATCGAAGCGCTCTTCCAGAAGGAGACGCTCGCCAAGCTCGCGACGAGCCTGCGCGGTCGTCCGGATACCGGCAAAGTCACCGTGCTCGACGCCGCCTATTGGGTGAAAGGCTGCAGTTCGCTCGGGCGCCTGCGTTACGCGGTGCTGCTCGATGTGGACGGCGGCGTCGTCGAAGGCGACGACCTGTGCCTCATCGACATCAAGGAAGGCGTGAAGGCCGCCGCGCCGCGTTATCCTGGCACGAACATGCCGCGCGACAACGCCGAACGCGTGGTCGAAGGCGCGCGCAACCTGTCGCCGCATCTCGGCGAGCGCATGCGATCCGCGACCTTGCAGGGACGTCCCGTGATTTTGCGCGAACTGCTGCCGCAGGACCTGAAGCTGGAGATCGAACACATCGGGCCAACGGAAGCGATGGAAGTGGCGCGCTATCTCGCGTTCGTCGTCGGTCAGGCGCACGCCCGGCAGATGGACCGCGCCACGCGCAAGAGCTGGCTCGCCGAACTGAAGCGCACAAAACCGAAGTCCATCGACGCGCCGTTGTGGCTGTGGAGCAGCATCGTGGAACTGGTCGGCAGTCACGAGGTCGGCTATCTCGAACACTGCCGGCGCTACGCGCTCGCGGCGGCCTGACGCGCGCCCGGGCACGCGGAATGCATCGCAGCATCACATTGAGCAATTGAATTAGACGAGGACGCAATGCAGAACGCAGAAGGCAATCCGTCACAGCAACAGCAAAAGGAAATGGCGGCCAAGAGCCCCGCCAAGACGCCCGCAACCGGCACCGCTTCGCCCGACGCCGCGACGCAGGCGAAGGAGTTCGGCAGCACGAAACACGCGGGCTCGGCCGAACCGGGCCCGGCCGACGAGAATGGCGCGCTGCCGTCGATAGACGATCGCGCGGCCAGCAACGGCTCGTCCGATCCCGTGCAGGAAGCGGCGAGCCGCATCCGCGCGGTCGACGACGAAGGCATGGAGTCCACCGACGACACCGTGGACGCCGATGCGAAGTCGATCGAAGCGAGTCGCGATATGTCCGGCTGGCACGACAACGTGATCTCGTCGAACGCGACGCTGTCCAATAACGTGCGCGCGCCGGCGCGCGGACTCGGCGGCATCGACAGCCGTCCGACCGGCAACGTGCCGCCGATTCTGCCCAAGCGCGGCTATCGCGTGGTGTTCAGCGAGACGCTTTACGAGCAGGAGATGAACGGGTCGAAGACATCGCATGTGTTCAGCTTCGAGCGCATTGCGGATGCATGAGCCGCAACGAGCGCGGCTCTTGCAACCATCGACTTTGGTGAAGGAGAAAGAAAGTGGGCTTGTTCAAACGTCATCGTGAGCATAGCGGCGTCTCGACCGGCCTGTATGTATCCGAGTTCGAGCAGTTCCTCAACCGGCTGAAAGAGGACCATCCGGAGATCGACCGGAACCAGATGCTCGGGCGCGCGCTCCTGTGGGACAAGCTGCCGCGTCTGCCGGACTCGCCCGATTCGGTCGGCAAGGAAGGTAAGCTGCGGCAGCCCTCGTATGTCTACTACAGCGACCTGGACTAGCGTCCGGCGAGCCTGAAGCCACCATGCGCGGGCCCTGATTCGTCTAGGGCAACGCGCAGTCGCTCGACGCGCTTTTCCGACGTCCGGATGCGCGTCGAGCGCGCGTTTATTACTCGCGCACGCCTGCCTGCGCGCAACCTCTGTTGCGCGTCTTTGTCTCGCAATTTCCGCCTGCATTTCGCGCTTTTCCGCAGCCGGTCGGGCCTTGTTCGACGCCGGGCGAGCAAGCCGCTAGAATGGTCCGTTCGGAGACGCCCCATCAAAATCATGCTCATTGCCGCTTATAGGCCAGCCGGGTCAGCGAGCCAAAAGAACCGATGACGAATGTCATGCGCAATAGCGAGAACACGCCAGCCGGCATGCGCCCCGACTGGGCACGCGTTTGGATCGACTCCACGGCGAATCTGGCGGCGTTCTGCCTGACGCCCGAAGGTTATGTCTCGACCTGGAACCCGGGCGGCACGGCCATTTACGGCTATGCGGACGAAGAAATCGTCGGACAGCACTACTCGGTCTTTTTCCCCGAAGACGGCCGCGAGAGCGCGACGCTCGAAAGCGAACTGCGCGAAGCACGCGCGCACCGCAGTTTTGAAACCGAAGGATGGCGCAGGCGCAAGGACGGCTCCGTGTTCTGGGCGAGCGTGCTCACCACGGCGCTCGTCGAGGCGGACGGGTCGCTCATCGGCTTCGTGAAGATTGTCCGCGACGAAAGCGACAAGCGAAAGGCGCACGACGCGGTGATCGAAAGCGAGCGGCGCTTTCGTCTGCTCGTCGAGGGCGTGACGGACTACTCCATCTTCATGCTCTCGCCCGAAGGGCTCGTGACCAACTGGAACAGCGGCGCGCGGCGCATCAAGGGCTATACCGCCGAGGAGATCATCGGCTCGCACTTTTCGCGCTTCTATTCGCCGGAAGATGCGGCGGCCGGCTTGCCGCAGCGCGCGCTGCGCATCGCGGCCCGCGAAGGACGCTTCGAATCCGAGGGCTGGCGCCTGCGCCGCGACGGCACGCGCTTCTGGGCGCACGTGATCGTGGACGCCATTCGCGACGAAACCGGCACGCTGATCGGCTTTGCGAAGATCACGCGCGACGTCACCGAGAAGCGCGAAGCGGATCAGCTTCTCGAAGAGACGCGCGCCGCGCTGTTGCAGGCGCAGAAGATGGAAGCCATCGGCAAGCTGACGGGCGGCGTCGCGCACGACTTCAACAACGTGCTGCAAGTGCTGCGCGGCAATCTCGAACTGCTGCGCAGCCGTTGCATGGGCGACAACTGGAGCATGGACCGCCTGAGCAATGCGATCGATGCCGTCGAACGCGGCGCGAAGCTCGCATCGCAATTGCTCGCGTTCGGCCGCAGGCAAGCGCTGCGGCCCGTGTCCGTGAATCTCGCTTCGATGGTGCGCGGCATGGACGACCTGCTGCGCCGCGCGCTCGGCGAAACCATTCAGGTGGAGACGGTGGTCTCCGGCGGGCTATGGAACGCATACGTCGACTTGCATCAACTGGAGAACGTGCTGCTGAACCTCGCCATCAACGCGCGCGACGCCATGCCCGACGGCGGCAAGCTCACGCTCGAACTCGCGAACGCGATGCTCGACGACCGCTATGTGCGCACGCTTTCCGACGTGCCGGCGGGACAGTACGTGATGCTCGGCGTGACCGATACGGGCGTCGGCATGCCGCCCGAAGTGCTGGAGCGCGCATTCGATCCTTTCTTCAGCACGAAGCCGGAAGGCGAAGGCACCGGGCTCGGCCTCAGCATGGCGTATGGCTTCATCAAGCAGAGCGGCGGGCATATCCGCATCTACAGCGAAGTCGGGCACGGCACCACGGTGCGCGTCTACTTGCCGCGATCGCTGGTGGAGGCGCTCGAACCCACGCCGTGGCGAAACGCGCCGGTGACGGGCGGCTCGGAAACCATACTCGTGGTGGAGGACGACCAGAAGGTGCAGTCCACCGTCATCGAAATGCTGACGGACCTCGGCTACAACGTGCTCAAGGCCGACAATGCCGATCAGGCGCTCGTCGTGTTGAGCAGCGGCGTGCACATCGATCTGGTCTTTACCGATGTCGTGATGCCCGGCTCGCTCAAGAGTCCCGAGATGGCGCGCCGCGCGGTGAAGATGCAGCCGAATCTGCGCGTGCTCTTCACGTCGGGCTACACGCACAATGCGATCGTTCACGGCGGACGCCTCGATCCGGGCGTGGAACTGTTGAGCAAGCCCTACAGCCGCGAAGATCTGGCCTCGAAGATCCGGCAGATGCTCGGCACTCCGAATCAAGCACCTCAAACAAGCGAAGCCAAACCGGAGCCTTCGCCCGCGCCCGCTGCTGCAAAACGCGTGCTGGTGGTGGAAGACGATCGCTTCGCGCGCGAAGCGGTGAGCGAGCTGCTCGTGATGCTCGGCCATCGCGCGGTGAGCACGGCCAACGCAAGCGGAGCGCTCGAAGTGCTGACGCACGACGCTTTCGACGTGCTGCTGACCGACGTGAATCTGCCCGACATGGCGGGCACCGAACTCGCGCGCCGCGCTGTCGAGCGTTGTCCCGGCATGCGCGTGATTTTCGCGTCCGGTGACAGCGTGCTGGATGACGAAGCGCAGGGCTTCGAGTGGCAGGCGCTGCGCAAGCCGTACACGCTCGAACAACTCGAAGAAGCGTTGCGCGACGAAGGCCGCGCGAGCGGCCAGCAATAAGTTGAGCGGGGCCAGCGTCGCGCCGGCCCCTTCACCGCGTCACGACCTCACGCGGCCGTGACTTCGATGCGTCGCGGCTTGGCTTCCTCGCGGCGCGGCAGCGTGAGCTTCAGCACGCCGTCCTTGAGCGTCGCTTCGACCTTCGACGTATCGAAGTCTTCGCTCACGGTGAACGTGCGCGAGAAGTACGGCGCGCGCACTTCCGCATGCGCGAGGCGCAGATTCGACGGCACCGGCACGACCGACTCGCCTTCGATAATGAGACTGCCGTCGTGCACCTTCACGTCGAGCCGGTCCTTCGATACGCCCGGCAGGTCCGCCCACAACGTGACGGCATGCACGTCCTCGACGATATCGACATTCGGCGCGAGCGTCGTGCGGCGCCGTTCCTGGCTGGACTCCTGACGAGCCACAGCGCCTTTTTCGCGTTCCGCGATTTGAGTGTTGTCGCTCATGATGTCACCTCTTTCTTGCTCATTGCATGGGTCATTCCGCAGGTCATTGAACCGTGATCGCGCGCGGCTTCGATGCCTCGCGCTTGCCGACCGAGATCAGCAAACAACCATCGACATAACGCGCCTGCACCTTGTCCGGATCGGCCTGCTGCGGCAGTTCGATCACGCGACGGAAGGTGCCGTTGAAGCGCTCCTGCGCGTATTCGCGCGCGCCTTCGGGCAAGTCGCGCTCGCGCGTCGTGCGTTCGCCGGCGATGTTGAGCAAGCCCTTGTCGATGGACACGTCGAGCTTCGTGGTGTCGAGGCCCGGCGCGAACGCGACGATCTCGATGGTGTCATCGGTCGAACCGATGTTGACGGGCGGGAACACGCCGGGACGGCTCGATCGCAAACTTCGCGGGAAGCCGTCGAACACGCTGGACAGTTGCCGCTGCAGTCTCTCCAGTTCGCTGAAGAGGTCGGCCCCAGTGAATGCTTCGTTCATTTTCGCTCTCCTCCGGCGGCAAGAGGGAAGCTCAGTGCGCTTCAGCTTTAGCTGCCCCAAGCCGCGGACAATTAAGGTTGAAACACGCAGCGCTCATGGCGAGCGGCTGCCTTTACGAGGCCAATATATGAAACGCCGCGAGAATTTCAAGGGGCGGGGCGTGCGCTTCGCGCGCTTGAAAACGGACGCGCCGCCCATACCATCCGCGCACCAGGTCACAAGGAGAATGTCGTGGAATTCGATACCGACTGGAGAACGCTCGGACGGCATCGCATCAAACTGCGTTCAACCCGGGGCTTTCCCACCGAGATCATGAATCAGCTCGCCGAAGTGGCGCGCCTCGCGGTGGATCACAACATGAGCGCCCGGGCGAGGATCGTCGAGATCGTCTTTCGGCACGAGAAGGTGTACGACATCACCGTCGGAACGACGATCGCCGAAGACCGTGTCTGCGCGCCGCAACTGGAAGCTGCTATCGCCGCCGTGTTCGGACTCATGCCGGAACAGATCAATCTCTTTGTGCAGACGGTCACGCAGGAGGAAGTCGACCTTCATTTCGGCGTCTACGAAAGAATGCTTGCGGAGAAGCTCGGGACCGTCGCGCCGATACATTGAGTGACTGCGCATCGGCTTGCGCTCGCTCGCGAGCGGCACGGTGCTTGCGCGATCCGTTGCTCGGATGGCCATTGCGCAACCCGCGCGAGGCGGCTGTCTTCGAGCGGACGAATCAGCGTTCCGCGAATCTGCGATGGAGAAGCCGATGAATTCAGACGATACCCCGGCCGATGTCACGCCGCCGTCGGAAGAAGTGCGCCTGTCCGCGGTACAGGAAGAACTCGCGGTCGGCGTGCGTACGACCGAGACCGGCTCGGTGCGCGTGCGCAAGGTCGTGCATGAGGAAATGCAACCCGTTTCGATGCGGCTTTCCACGCAGCAAGTGGACGTGAGGCGCGTGGCAGTGAATCGGCCTGTCGAGGAGCGCAGCGAACCGCGTCGCGAAGGCGATACGCTCGTCATACCGGTATACGAATATGTGCCGGTGGTCAGAATGCAACTGACGTTGAAAGAAGAGGTGTACGTGCAGACGACCGAGACGCAACAGGACGTGGTGCACCAGGTTCTTGTGAATTCTGAGGAACTCGTCGTCGAGCGGCGCGAGGGGCCGGACGGCGAATGGAAGCGCGATCCGCAGGCAGATTGACCACGCTCGGGAACGCCCGTTGCGATCTCGATCGCACGCGCTTTATCCCCGGCTTGCGTACGCCTTTTTCTCGGAGATGCTGCTATGACTCAGACTATCATTGGTGTATTCAATACGCTTCAGGACGCCGAGCTCGCTCAGACCCGCCTCGAAGCAGAAGGCATCGCGCGCGCGGACATGAGCGTGCATTCGAATGATGCCGGCTCGTCGATGACGACCGGCGCCGCCACGAGCGATGTCGCGACGGACCGTCCCGTCGGCGAAGCGCACGAAGGCGCGATGGGCCGCATCGAACACTTCTTCAAGAACCTCTTCGGCGAGAACGACCGCCCCGAAGAGATCGGTCATTATCAGGAAGCGGTGCGCCGCGGCAGTGCGCTGCTGTCGGTGGACGTGCCGGACGGTATGGAGACCGAACGCGTGCGCGACGCGCTGTATGCAGCCGGCGCAATCGACATCGACTCGCGCGTGGCTCAATGGCGCAATACGGGCTACACGGGCTATGACCGCAACGCGCCCGCCTACACCGCGGATGAAATCGCAGCGGAACGCCAGGCTTTCCCGGTCGTGCAGGAGTCGCTCGAAGTCGGCAAGCGTGAAGTGCAAACGGGCGGCGTGCGCGTGTACTCGCGCCTGACGGAAACGCCGGTCAGCGAGTCCGTGAATCTGCATGAAGAGCACGCGAGCATCGAGCGCCGCGCAGTGGACCGTCCCGCGACGGCGGCGGATCTGAAGGAAGGCTTCGTCGAGATCAAGGAAACGGCTGAACAGCCGGTCGTCGCGAAGACGGCGCGCGTCGTCGAGGAAGTGGTCGTCGGCAAGGAAAGCTCGAACCGCACGGAGACGATCACCGATACGGTTCGCGGCACCGAAGTGGAAGTGGAACGCACCGCAGGCGTGGAAGGCACGACCACGGGCCTCGAAGGGACCACGGGCGTGACCGGCACGAAGAAGACGCCGCTGTAACTGCAGCATGATGTTCGGCCCGGCCGCGTCATGCATGCGGCCGGGCGTCCTTATCGAATTCGATCGAAGAAATAGTTGACTGATTCGATTGGGATTGGCATAATGACGCTTGAAGTACAAGAAGTCGATTGCTGCTCATCAATAGTCCGATTTTCCTCCGGTATTCGTTGTCCACTCCCTCCTTGCCGCTTCACCCCGCTCGATTCGAGCATCTTCAATTTTTATTTCAGGATTTTCATGGACACCGGTACCGTCAAGTGGTTTAACGACACCAAGGGCTTCGGCTTCATCACCCCCGACAATGGCGGCGACGACCTCTTCGCGCACTTCTCGGAGATTCGCGCCGACGGCTTCAAGACCCTGGCCGAAGGCCAAAAGGTGAGCTTCGAAACGAAGCGCGGCCCGAAGGGCATGCAAGCTTCGAACATCAAGCCGCTGTAAGTCTTGATTCAGTAGTTCGCAGTAATCTGCAGCATGCACGGGGGCCACAAGGCCCCTGTGTTTTATCCGCGTTTTATCCGCGTTTTTTCCGCTTCCCTCGCTTCGCCTCTCTCCGTCCCCCGCTTATCTCTCGGCCATCTCCGGCCAGATCTTTCGGCCCAGACGATTTTTCCTGGCGTCTATCGAGGGCGCATTGTCCTCCGGCTTCTTCCGCATCGACGGAAAGCCCCGACCTTAAAACTAAAATGAACACGACTCAACACTACCGCGGTTATGCGGTGCACGCGTTCGCGCATCCGCTTCGCGACAAAACCTTCTCCGCCGATCTCCTGCTCGAACGCGATTCCGCGAGCGAGAACGACGCGCAATATCGCTTCTACTCGCTGGATTACTTCGCCAACGAATCCGACGCTATCGAGTACTCGCGCCAATGGGCGCGCGAGTGGATCGACACGCGCGGCTGATCCTTTTCTTTCCGATGTCCCCCGCAGCAAGCGCCGCTTTTTACCTCACAGACTTTTATCGCCCGCCGCTATTCGATAATTAACATTCAACGCGCCAAACGTTTGCAGGCGACTCCACGCCCTCAAGGCCGGACGGCTTCTGCCGATATTCCGGAAGAGGGTGGCTTAACCGGATAGTCCGGTCGGCGTGGTCGTGAACTCGGGCCAGCAGTCGCATCGCTCAAGTCGTTTCAAGCGAACAACAAGAAGGTAAACATGCGCGTTGCCCCTAAGACGACAAACCGGCAACTGTTCAACACGATCTGGCCGTTTCTCGCGGTCGTCATCTCCCTTTTGGCGATGGCGGCGACGAGTCTCGCCATCATGTCGTCGGTGCGCGCGTATATCGGCGGTGAAAGCACCTGGTCCAAAGGACAGAAGGACGCCGTTTTCTATCTCGCGCGTTATGCGCAGACCGGCGACGAACAGGCGTTCCGTCAATACGAAGACGCGATCGCGTATCCGCTCAGCCTGAAGCGCGCGCGGCTCGCGCTCGACCGGCCGGACCCGAACGTGCCCGAGGCGCGCGCCGCGCTGCTCGCGAGCGGCGTCTATCCCGCCGACGTCGGCGCGGTGATCTGGGTGTTCCGCACGTTCCGGCGCGCGAGCTACTTCCAGGAAGCCGTCGCGTACTGGACGGCGGGCGATCTGCTCGTCGACCAGCTCGCCGATGCCGGCAGGAAACTGCGCGCCGCCGTCAAGCGCGGCCCTTCGGCACGCGCCGAAGTAGACCTCCTCACCAACGAAGTGTGGAACATCAACGGTTCGATCGCGCCGATCTCGCGCGCGTTCGCCGACGTGCTCGGCTCGGCGTTCCGCCAGACGGCGATGCTGCTGTTCACCGTGAACGTCGTGGTCGCCGTGCTGCTCGTCTGTCTGTCGGCCTGGTATGCGCGACGCTTCATCACGGCGCGGCTCGAAACCGAGAACGCGCTGCGACGAAGCGAGGCGCGCGCGAAGGCGACGCTCGGCTCCATCGGCGAGGCGGTGATCTCTGTGGGGCCGTCGGGCCTCGTCGAGTTCATCAACCCCGCCGCCGAGAAGCTCTTCTGCCGCGAAGCCGCTGCGTGCGTGAACCGGCCGCTGGGCG
This sequence comes from Caballeronia sp. M1242, assembly GCF_017220215.1. Lineage (NCBI taxonomy): Bacteria > Pseudomonadati > Pseudomonadota > Betaproteobacteria > Burkholderiales > Burkholderiaceae > Caballeronia > Caballeronia sp. M1242. The sequence goes on from NZ_CP071131.1 coordinate 478,778, forward strand.
CGCTCGTCACGGTGGCGCGGGAATGGGATCGCCGCCCGGTCGATGTGATCGACGAAGCGCTCAAGGGCGCGGAACCGGAGGAAGCCGGCGGCGACCTCATTCTCACGAACGCGCTGGGCAAGGATATCGTCGTACAGGCGATCACGTCGCTCGTGCGCGACACGTCGGACACGTTGACCGGCGTCGTGCTGCTGCTCAGGAACATGACGCGCGAGCGCGAGTATGTCTCGAACCTCGCGTGGCAGGCGACGCACGACGGCCTCACCGGACTCTTGAACCGCACCGAATTCGAACGGCGCCTCAGCACCGCGCTCGATCCCGAGTCGGATGTAGACGACTCGCATCGCGCGCAGATGCTGATGATGCTCGACCTCGACCAGTTCAAGGTCGTCAACGACACCTACGGTCACGCGGCCGGCGACGCGATGCTGCGCGAAGTCGCGCTCTTCATCGAACAATGCCTGCGCGAAGAAGACGTGCTCGGGCGCCTGGGCGGCGACGAGTTCGGCGCGCTGCTCTGCAATTGCGACAAGCATCGCGCGATGCAGATCGCGGAGCGCTTGCGCAAGGACGTCGCGGCGTTCGAATGGTCATGGGAGACGCATCGCCTGTCGACGAGCGTGAGCATCGGCGTGGTCGATCTGCGGCAGACCGGGCTCGACGTGGAAACCGCGATGCGCTACGGCGATATCGCCTGCTATCTCGCGAAGGAGCGCGGCCGCGACCGCGTGCATCTGGCCGTGCCCGGCGACAAGGAACTCACGCGCCATGCGAGCGAAATGTCGTGGTGCGGCCGCATCAAGGACGCGCTCGCGAACGACCGCTTCTGCCTCTATGCGCAGGACATTCAGGCCACCGACCCGCGAGCGGGCCGACACGAAGAACCGGAGCAGCACGTCGAAATCCTGTTGCGCATGGTCGGCGAACGCGGCGATATCGTGCCGCCCGGCCTTTTCATGCCGGCCGCCGAACGCTACGGCCTCATGTCGGCCATCGACCGCTGGGTCGTGCGCGCGGTCTTCTCGACGCTCGCGAACACGCCGCCGTCCGATCGCATGCAGTACGCGATCAACCTGTCGGGCGCGTCGATCGGCGACGAACGCTTCCTCCAGTTCCTCAACGAGCAGTTCGCCATCAGCGGCGTCGCGCCCTCGGCGATCTGCTTCGAAGTGACCGAAACCACCGCCGTCGCTAATCTCGCCGCCGCCGCGCGTTTCATCCGCGAGTTGAAGAAGCGCGGCTGCAAGTTCGCGCTCGACGACTTCGGCGCGGGCATGTCGTCGTTCGGCTATCTGAAGCACTTGCCGGTCGACTACATCAAGATCGACGGCGGTTTCATCAAGGACATGCTCAAAGATGCCGTTAATCGCGACATGGTCGCCGCGATCAACGACATCGGCCATTCGATGGGCCGTCTGACGATCGCGGAGTATGTCGAAAGCGAGGCGATTCTGCGCGCGTTGCGCGAGATGGGCGTCGATTTCGTTCAGGGGTTCCATGTTGGGCGCCCCGCGCCTTGGGCACAGCATGTCGAACCTATCAACATCTAATCAGGAGAACACGTTGGATCCGACTTTTCAGCGGGTGGGCGATTTGAAAGACATCGCAAGTTACCCGGCCTGGCTCGGCGATGTGCTGGCCGAGACCAAAGAAGCAAAGCTGGCCGTCGTCTCGCACCCCATTTTCGCGGCGATGCGCGAAGCCAAGCTCGAGCCGCGTCAGGCGGAAGCGTTCCTCGTCAACGGCTGGCCCGTCGTCGAGCAGTTTCCGCAATACATGGCGATGAACCTGCAAAAGGTCCGCTACGGGCACTCGCGCGGCGAAGACCTGGCGCGGCGCTATCTGACGCGCAATATCCGCGTCGAGCAGAACCACGCGGACTACTGGGTCGACTGGGCTGCCGCGCACGACGTGAGCAAGCGCGACCTGATGAAGGCCAACGGTCCGTCGCTCGCTTACGCGCTCAGCCACTGGTGCTGGAAGAGCAGCAGCACGGACGCGCTCGCGGCGAGCATCGCGGCGACGAACTTCGCGATCGAAGGCGTGACCGGCGAATGGTCCACGCTCGTGTGCAGCACGGACACGTACGCGAACAGCTTCCCGGTGTCGATCCGCCGCAAGGCGATGCGCTGGCTCAGCCTGCACGCGCACTACGACGACGCGCATCCGTGGGAAGCGCTCGAAATCGTCGCGACGCTGCTCGGCAATGCGCCGGGCGTCGACGAAGTGCACGCGGTCAAGCGCAGCATCGCGATGAGCTACGAGTACTTCAAGATGAGCCTCGACTGCTGCCTGTAACGCGAGCATCGCGGTTGCGGCAAATGATGGCCCGCGCAGCGCGAAGGCGCGCTGCGCAGGACCGGTACCCTATTTGGACAAGAAGAATGAAAACGAAGCAAATCGCGTGTGCGGCGGCCGCTGCCTTATGTGTCGGCGGCGCTCACGCACAGGCGGCGGGAAATATCGTCGTCAACGCGGGGTGGATGCACTTCTCGCCGCAGGATTCCAGCGAGCCGTTCAAGATCAACGCGCTCGGCCAGACGATGACGGAGCCGAACGCGGGCGCCTCGGTGAGCAATGCCGACACCTTCGCGGTCACGACGACCTACTTCTTCACCGACCATATCGCCGCTGAAGCCGTGCTCGGCGTGCCGCCGAAGTTCAATCTGGACGGCACGGGCACGCTCGGCGCCATCGGCAAGCTGGGTTCGGCGCGCGAATGGAGCCCGACGCTGTTGCTGAAGTACTACTTCGGCAGCGCGCAAAGCCGCTTCCGTCCGTATATCGCGGCGGGCGGCGCGTACGTGTGGTTCTCGGATACGAAACTCACCTCGCCGATGGCGAACGGCGCTTTCCTCTATTCGAGCCAGTTCGGCAATGCGCTGACCGGCCCGACGACCGTGAGCCTAAGCAGTTCGTTCGCGCCCGTGGCCAACGCCGGCTTCACGTACAACTTCACGGAGCACTGGTCGGCGTCGTTCTCGCTGTCGTACATGTGGCTGTCGGCGCGCGCGCGTCTGGAGACGCAATCGGCCGTCGGCACGGTGCGCAGCGAATCGAAGATCAAGCTCAATCCGATCGTGAGCTTCCTCTCGGTCGGCTATAAGTTCTGACGACACGCCGCCGCGCTCTCGCGCCGGGCGGCGCTGCGGGCGGTCAGGACTTCTGTCCCCTGCCCGTTTTCGCCTGAAGCTCGTCGATCCGGCGCGACGCATCCGCTTTCGACAGCGACGCGTCGAACGGCTCCTTCGCCTCTTCGGAAAGCGTCTTCAGATACGACGCCTGCGCGCCCGTCATCGGCTCGTCGCCGGTCACCCATTCGTCGGGGTCCTTCTCGGCATTCGATGTTGGCGACGCCTTCGGGTTGTCGATACGCGGATCGCTCTGATCGTCCTGAGCATCCTGACGCTCTGCGTTTCCGGTCGGTTGTCCTTTCATGGCCGCTTCCTCCTGCGATGTCTATTAGCGCGTCTTGTCCATGCAAGCTGCGTGCCCCGTCACAGCGGGCGCATCTGCACGCCGTGAAGCGGGCCGTGCGCGCGCAGGCCGGCTTCGAATTGCGATAGCGTCATCGGCGGCGGCGGTTCCATTTGCGGACCCAGTTCGGCAAGCGCCCGGCCGAAGCGCGCGAACGTCGCGAAGTCGCGTGGATAACGGCGCGTATCGACGCCCAGAAACCGCCCTTCTCGCCTGCTTCGTTCGATCAACGCGCGCCACGCTGCGATCGGCGTCACGCCGACGCCTTCGGTGCCGTGCGAGAACAGCATCAGGTCGATGTCATCGAATGATTCCGTCTCCAGAAAGCGCCGCAGCGTTTCAGCGGACGGGTCCGTGCAGAACACGAGCCACAGCGGAATCGCGCGGAGGCGCAAGGTGGTGTACGGGTCCATCAGAATGAACGAATCGACGACGAGCCGCGCCGCTTCCACGTTCATACTGCGATACCAGTCCCGAAACATCCGCGCCGCGACGAAGCTCAACGACTCTGGCTCGTCGAAGCGCATTTCCACCAGACGCCAGTTTTTCTCGCGGGCGAGCGCCACGATGCTCTCGGTCAGCGCGGCATCGAAGCCCCATTCGGCCTCGGGCGCGCGCTCGGTCGGCGCGGGCGGTTGCCATCGCGGCCAGCGCGAGCGGTAGCGACGCAGATACTCGGTCACGCGCGGACTGCCTTCGAAGTACTCGGCCTCGTTCGCGCCGCCGAGTGCGCCGAACTGATACACGGAGCGCTCGCTCGTGCGCGTGACCGGCCAGTCGCGCGTGCAGGTGTCGATATAAATGGTCGCGTTCGGCGCGAGGCTGCGCAGCAGGAACTCGCGATACGCCAGCGGCAACGCGCGCATCTTCAGCCGGAAGTAGCTCATCGCGGACAACATCAGCCGGTCCTGATTCGGGTCCTGCATGTGATGCACGGCGATGCGCGGATCGGCGGCGAGCAAGTCCTCGACGATGCGCAAGCCATCGCGAAAGCCGCGCTCTGCGTCGTCGGGATCGGAAAACGGCGCGCGCACCGGACACATGAACGTCTGCGGCAGCCACGGCACGCCCATCGCGGCGGCCAGATGCATGAGCGCGCCATTCGACGAGCCGATGAACGCCGCATCGAAGGTCCGTTGCGGATACAGTCCCGCGATCCATTCGCCGATGCCTTCCACATCCAGCTTGCGGGCCGCGCGCGGCGCGATGCCCTCGGTCATGCCGCCGATCGAATACGCCCATTCGCGCGGCCGACGCGGCAACTGGTTCAGCGCGGGCATCAGGCTGTCGAAGAGCGGCGACTGGCTCGGACTCGTGAACCGCTCGCCGTGCAGCGAGGCCGCGAGCGCTTGCACCATGCCGGCGGCGGAATCGAAACGCGCGATGCCGGGTGGAGGTCTCGTCATGCGCGCGCGGCTCCGTTGTCGCGATCGACGCCATCGACGCCACCAAGCAGAAACGGGCGAATGGCGAGCGCCATGCTATGCGGATATACATAGTTGAGCGTATGCGTGCCGCCTTCGATGACGAGCAACTCGCCATGCGGCAAGCGTTCTGTCACTTCGCGCGCCCATGCGAGCGGCACCACTGGATCGCGCGAACCCACGACGACGAGCGTCGGCGCCTGCACGCGCGAGAGCTTGTCCTCGATGCGGTCGCGCACGAGCTCGCGCATCGTCGCGAAGGCGCGCAAGAGTCCGGCTTTCGCATAGTCGATGCGCCCGAGCGCCGCCGCCGACCGCGCCCGTTCCAGCCGCCCGTTGCGCCAGTCGCGCAGCATCTGCGCGGGCAGAAACCGCGCCGCGCGATCCACGGTCGGCCCTTGCAGCACGAGCTTGTCGACGCAGCCGGGAAAGCGCGCCGCGAACTCCGCGAGTATCTGACAGCCGAACGAATTGCCGATGAACACGGCCTTGTCGATGCCGCGCGCCGCGAGCCACAGGCGCAGCGCATCGGCGAGTTCGGGCACCGTGAGCGCGCGCTCGCGCGTCGGGCTTTCGCCGAAGCCGGGAAGATCGGGCGCGTGAACATCGAGGCCGTCGATGGCATCGCGCAGGGTGAGCGCGAGCGGCTCCATGTAGCGGCTCGAAATCACGAGGCCGTGTACCAGCACGACCGGCACGCGCGAAGCACGGCCTTCGTGTCGCGCCTGCCGCGAAAACATGCGGTAAGGACCGGCTTGCGTCGTGCGTACGGTGATGCCTGCGTTCGCGCTGGCTTCGGAAAGCGCGGGCGTGCGCTTGAGCCGCTTCCATTCGACGGCCGCCCAGGCCGCAAGCGCGCAGGTGCCCGCTACCGCGAGCGCAGGCCAGGCGGAGCGTGCGGATCGCGCAACGTGTGCGGATGCGTGTGATCGAACGCGTCGTGTCATGCCCTCGACGAGCGAATCGCGTGCCCGCTTCACGTCATCGCTTCACGTCATCGCCTCACGCCATCACGAGATGCTCCGCCGGAATGCCGGGCGAGCGTCCGGCGAGGCGCTCGAATTCGAACGGATCGTGGCTGCAAAACACCGTCAGCTCGGAACCGGCCGTGCGGCACAGTTCCCGCAGTCGCGCCTGATTGCGCAGGCGGGCCGCGCGGTCCTTCTCCAGCATCCACTGATAAAACGCGAGGCCGGGCGTGCAGCGCGGCCGCTCGGCATCCATCTCGGTGTGGAAGAAATACGCATCGGCGGCGAGCAACAGCCACCGGTCATCCTTGCGCACGGCAATGCCCGCGTGTCCGAACGTGTGACCGGGCAGCGGCACGAAAGCGATGTCGTCGCGAAAGCCGGGCAGCGGCCGCACGCTGTCGAAGCCGCGCCACTTCTCGCCGTCCGCGCGATGCACTTTCCAGTTGCCGCGCGTCGACCATTGCTGCGGACGAAACCGCTGCCGGTCGAGCCACGTCTTCTGCGCGAGCGCATAGTCGCGCTCGATTTGGAGCATATGAACCGTCGCTTGCGGGAAGTCGTCGAGTCCGCCCGCGTGATCGAAGTCCAGATGACTCATCAGAATGTGACGGACATCGCTCGCCCTGAAGCCGAGCCGCTCGATCTGCCGCACCGCCGTCATTTCCTCGCGGAAATCGGGCTTCAGCATGAACAGGAAGAACGTGCTCAGGCGGCTCTGCGGATTGGCGACATCGCGCAGGCCGAAGCCTGTATCGACGAGCACGAGGCCGTCGTTCGTTTCGATCAGCAGGCAATGGCAGGTGAGTTCGCCGCGACGCAATAGGCTCGGCGTGCGCCCGTCGAAGAGCTTGCCGCCGAGCGGACAACTCGAAATGCAATTCAGATGATGAACGCGCATGGCGGCTCGATCCCTGCGTTGACCGGTCGCGCGGCGCTTAAGACTGTCCGCCGCCCGAGGGTTTCACTTCGGACAAGTCGTCCGCCTTGACTTCGGCTTCGCGCACGGTCGTGCCTTCGTCGTCGGTTTCGGAGATATCGGTCGTGAAGGTTTCGTCGCTGCCGCTTTGCGCTTCATCGTTGTCCTTCTGTGACTGTTCCGGCTTGCCGTTTTGCGATGACGTGCTCATGTCGATCTCCTGATGATTCGGTGTCGGGAAGTGCTTGTTGCAGCGAGCCGTCGCGGCGCGCTTGGTGGCGTCGCGCGAGCGGCCCGCGCCGCACGGCCACCATCAAGCAATCGGGGTGCCTTAGCTCGCAGCGGGCGCGACGCATCGCGCCGGAACGGTGATTGCTTCGTTCACCCGAGGAGCAACGCGAGCGAACGGAGGCATCGATGCGCAACCGGCGTGAACTGTCGAACGAATTGAGCGGAGCATGCGAATCGTGCGGATCGCGTGGCTCGGACGCCTTCATGCCGCTCGCGGCGGGCGTCGTCGCCGGTCTCGCGGCGGCGGCAGGCGTTCTGATCGGACGCCGCGCGAATGCCATCGCGCGCGTGGGCGAAGGTCATTCCGCCAAGCATCGACTGCTCGATCTCGCATCTGGCGTCATGCAGCCGAAGTATCCGCTTCAGGCCATGAGTACGTGGCTCAACGGCTTTCACATGTATGCGGACGACATGGGCCGTCAGGTCGAGGCGCATCACTTCTGCATTCATCTCCGGCACGACCTGCATCAATGCGTGATCTTCGATTCGAACCGGCCGGACGCGCGTCTCATCGGCATCGAATACATCATTTCGGAAGAGCGGTTCCGGCAGTTGCCGGCGGAAGAAAAACGCCTGTGGCACAGCCACCACTACGAAGTGAAGTCCGGCACTCTGATTGCGCCGGGCATTCCGGAACTCGCCGAGCGCGCCTATTTTCAGGACCTCGTGTCGACGTACGGCAAGACGTTTCATACGTGGCAGATCGATCGCGACGAATTTCCGTACGGCCCGCCGCAACTGATGATGGGCTTCACGCAGGACGGTCAGGTGAACGAGGCGATGGTCGCCGAACGCGACGCGCGTCTCGGCGTCTCGTCCGAAGACCGCAAGCGCAGACGCTACGGCATTCCGGTGCCGGACATCGCGGAAGGCGCGAATGCGTGGGAAAGCGGCACGTCGGTGCAGACGACGCTCGCCGAAGTCCCGTTCAGGGACGTGAGCGGGTCGTCGTGATTCCATAACGCAGCACGAAGCACGGAGGACGAAAGCATGGTCAGGAACAGCACAACCCGGGTTGCAACGCTCGCCGCGCTGCTCGTCGCATTGTCGCTCACGGCGGGCTGCAAGCGCGGCGGCGACGCGGGCAGTGGAGCAGGCAGCACAGCGGGCGGCGGCGCGGCAAGCGATACGTCGGCGGCGGCCGCATCCGCGTCGATGGGTTCCGCGCCGATGGCGTCGGCGCCGGCCGCGGCGAGCTTCCCCGCCACCGCCGCGAGCGACGCGCCCGCAGGCGCGAGCCAGTAGTCAGGCGCCGCGGCGTCAGTCGCGGCTGCCAACACACTTCACAGGAGAGATGAGAATGGCGAACAACCAGTCCGGCGGATCGAACAGCATGTTCATCGACATGCAGAAGGCGCTGAAAGGCATCGACTATCCCGCCGACAAGCAGACGCTCCTCGACACCGCTCGCAGCAACGGCGCGAGCGAGGAGGTCACGAACGCGCTCGACGCGTTGCCCGATCAGGAATACGAAAGTCCCGCAGCCGTATCGAAGGCGGTGGGCCAGGAGAGTTGAAATTCTTTCCGTCGCGGCGGCCGCGGCAGCGCGGCCGGCGCGCATTTTCATTCTTTCGATAGGAGAACCTGATGAGCATTTTTTCGACCATTCTGAACAAGATTTTCCCGCACGATCACCCGGCCGCCACCGCATCGGGCGGCGCGACACCGCCTGCCGCGAACAATGCCGCGGGCGGCGCGACGGCAGCGGCGCAGGCCAGCCCGACCGCGACGTCGGCGGCGCCGGCCACGTCGGGCGCCGAACCCGCGCGTCCGCCCGTCACGCCGATGCCTGAAGTCGATGTCGAAGCCATCCTCTCGCAGAAACAGCAGCAGCACGGCGCCAATCTCAACTGGCGCACGTCGATCGTCGACCTGATGAAACTGCTCGACCTCGACAGCAGCCTTCAGGCGCGCAAGGAACTCGCAACCGAGCTGCACTACACGGGCAACACGGACGACTCCGCATCCATGAACATCTGGCTGCATAAGGAAGTGATGAAAAAGCTCGCCGAGAACGGCGGCAAGGTTCCGGACGACCTGAAGAGCTGACGCCTCTCGCGGCCGGTTCCGCACTGCGCCGCGTGATCATCGGAGTTCGGCACAGCGAATGCTTAAGACCTGCGTCGACTCCTTTCTCAATGATCCCGGCCATGAAAGAACCGGTCTCGCGACGCGCGAAGCTCGTCTTGTTCCCGTGGAAGAAGGACCATGCGGCCAAGCCCGGCCTCAACGAAGACGACTACGCGGTGTACGCGTCGTATCGGCCGCACGTGAGCGGCGGCTTCGTCGGCACGCTGAAGGTGGTGCGGCTGACGGATGCGCGCCTGCTCTATCCCTTCGACGGCGCCGAGGAACTCGGTCCGTTCGATTCGAAGGATGCCGCGAAGAACGCGGCGCAGACGCGCGGCAAGCAGATCGTCGACGCGGATCTCAAGACGCCCGAACTCTGAACGACGCCGCGCGGCGCGTGGTGCATCATCGCGTGAGGGACCATTCGGTCTGCGCCGCGCCCGCCTTCATCGCCCATTCGGCGAACGGCGGCAATTCGCGCGCATTGGGCGCGCCGTACCAGCGCACCTCGTAACGCTCCTCGACGCGATTTCCCGGCTGTCCCGACGCTCCCGCCACGGCGGCGAGGCGGCAACCGCGCGCGCGCATCGATTCGATGAGCGCTTCCTTCGAGAAGCGTCCGGGCTCGTAGGTGATCTTCAGTTGTGCCTGATTTTCGCGCGGAATCCGCACTTCGATTGCCTTCATGAACCACAGCACGACGATGCCGAGCACGACGCCCGCGACGCCGAGCCCGAGTTGTCCGCCGCCGAAGCACAGGCCGACCACCGTCACGAACCACAGGGTCGCGGCCGTCGTCACGCCTTTGACGAGTCCGTCCTTGCGCATGATGGCGCCCGCGCCGATGAATCCGACGCCCGACAGGATGCCGAGCGGCAGGCGCATCACGTCCATCTGAACAAAGGACTCCGGCGTCTTGCCGGACTGGGACAGCAGCGCGTTGACTTCGAGCATGGAGAGGCACGCGGCGAGGCAGACGAGCAGCGTCGTGCGCAGGCCCGCGACCTTGCCGGATTCGCCCCGGTCGAAGCCGATCAGGATGCCCGCCACCGCGGCTAGCAGCAGGCGTGTGAAGACGTCGCGCCATTCGAGGGTGAGCGGCATCAGCCCCATGGTCGTTCTCCGTTTTTGTTGTGGTTTGGGCCGGGCTTGTTGATTGACACGGTCTTCGCGGCCCTATGCGGAGGATGTCAAGCAAATGTCGAACCAGGGGTGTTTCGGGCGTTCGGCGGTCGTGCTTTGACTTGTGGGCGGCTGGCCTTGCTGTCGTGATTTAGTACGCGAGCTTTTGAAGCGACGCGACGAGCAGACGGCGGCAATGCGGGGGGGCCGTGGCCGAGCACACTCGCGTGCGAGCGGACAGGACGCGCGGAAGCAAACAGAGTGCGACGAATGCGGCGATCCATGCAACCCGCCGCCATCCGCCGATCTATAAGCGCACCGACTCACCTCCGCCGAATCGCATACAGCGAAGTCGGCAGCGCGATCGGGTTATCGGGCTTGAACCAGCTCATGTCCGGTATGCGCGAGTCGGTCACGTACACGGTGCCGTCCGGGCCTTGCGTGAACGTGTCGGGCCAGCGCAACTGCGGATCGCGCAGCAGCGTCCAGAGCCGGTCGCCCTCGCGCACGCGCACCGCGTGATCCTCGACGCCCGACACATACAGCCGGCCGCGCCGGTCGAAGAGCAGGCCGTCCGCCGGACCGTCGATGCCCACCGTCTCCACGCGCGACGACACCTGCTGCGCGCTCAGTTGCGGATTCTGCAGCGCGTCGGTGGCAATGCGATACAGCGTCTTGCCCTTCACCGCCTGCCAGTACAGGTAGCGGCCGTCGGGCGTGAGCGCGATGCCGTCGGCGGAGAAGTTCACGCCGCGGCCATCGGTCTGCCGCAGCGGCTTGCCATCGACGGTCACGGTCACGGTCTTGTCCGACTGCGTGCTCGGATCGCCGTCGAGCAGGCGCCGCGCGACGCCCGTCGTCCGGTCGATCACGACGATCGCGCCACGCGCCCCGGAATCGGTGATGTAGACGAAGCGGCCGTCCGGGCTCAGGCGCACGTCGTTCAGATAGCTGCCTTGCGGCGCGATGCTCTCATCGAAGTGAAACACATGCGCGATCTGGTTCGTCGAAAGATCGATCTGCGCGAGCTTCGGCGCGCCCGGCACGACGAGCGACTGCGCCGGCGCGCCGGGGTCCAGCACCCAGAGATTGCCCTGCTTGTCCGCCACGACCGACTGCACGCACACCCAATGATCCTCGGGCGAAATCTCGTCGCGGCGCGCGTTGCGCCACGCGTTCCACTCGGCATCCGGGAACGGCCGCAGGTCGCCGCTCGCGCCCAGCTCCGCCACCGAGATCGGCGCGTCCTCCGTCCAGCGCGGGAAATTGACGAAGGTGCGGCCCGTCGGCGAGACGGTCACGCCCGTGACCTGATGTTCAAAACGCGCGACGAGTTGCAGCCGCCCGCCGCCGTGACGCTCGCTCGCGGCGACATCGCCCGATGGGTCCTCTGCGAGCGCGGATTGCGCGACGAATGCAAATGCGAGGCTTGCGGCGGCGACACAGCGGCTCAGTCGGTACATGGTCGACTCCTGGTTAGTCAATAAGCGTCGCGCGTCTGGCGCACATAGCGCCGCGCCATCATCACGAGCAGCACCGCAGCCGCGCCGGTCAATGCCGCGCGCGCGCCCGCCGGTTGCAGGCGCGCGCCGGTGTAGAGGCTGAATTCGCGCACGCGGCCGTTCTTGCCCGAGCGCTCGCGCAGATCGCCGCCGCCTTCGTAAAGCGCATCGCCGCTTTGCTTCGGTTCGCCCTTGGATTGCGCCTTCACGCCCAACAGGCTCGCGATCGCGTCGTAGAGACGCGGCGCGCTTTGGCCGAAGCTCGCCATCGCCCGCGACGCGCCGCCGACATAGATATCGCGCTCGGGACGCACGGCCGCGTAAAGAATCGCCTTCGCGACGACGTCCGGCGCATAGACCGGCGGCGGCAGCTTCGGCTCTTCGTCGAGATAGTTTTTCGCGTGTTCGACGAAGAGCGTGTCGATGCCCGCGGGCTTGATGAGCGTCACCGACACCGGCACCTTCTCGTTCTTCAGTTCGAGGCGCAGCGAGTTCGTGAAGCCCTTCACCGCGTGCTTCGATGCGACATACGGCCCTTGCAGCGGCACCGCGACATCCGATAGTTCGCTGCCCAGATTGATGAGCGCGCCGCCGCGTTCGCGCAAGTGTTTGACCGCCACGCGCGAGCCGTTCACGACGCCCCAGTAGTTGGTGTCAAAGAGCTTGCGCTGGTCTTCGAGCGAGACATCGGCGATGCGGCCGTAGACCGAGACGCCCGCGTTGTTGATCCACGTATCGAAGCCGCCGAAGCGATCGATGGCGGCATCGGCGGCGGCCTGAAGCTGGCTTTCGTCGGCGACATCGGCGGCCGTGTACGCGACGGCGGGCGCGCCGCCGCTCGTGAGTTCGTCAGCGAGCACTGCAAGTGCGGTCTCGTCGCGCGCCACGAGCATGAGACGCGCGCCGGCCTTTGCCGCGCGCCGGGCGGTGGCAAGACCGATCCCGCTCGTCGCGCCGGTGAGGACAATCGTCTGTTGATCGAGAGGCTTGAGTTTGATTCGCATGGCATGTCCGGAAGGTTGAATATCCGGTTGCATGCAGCATCCCGCGTTCCTTGGCACGTCTGACGGTTGGCGCGTCAGCCCGCAACGAGTGCTGAGAACGCTTCGCGCACGTCGCCGACAAATGCATCGCATGCGACGGAGAGCGGCTGCGACGCGGGCGTGACAATGTAGAAATGATCCGGCACGGCGGGCTCGAACGGCTTCACGGCCACGCGCTGACGCGCATACGCGGCGGTCACCGGGTCGATCAGCGCGACGCCTGCGCCGTTGGCCACCAGCGCGACGATGGCTTGCGAAAGCTGCGCCTCGACGACGAGATCGCGGCTTACGTCGTGATCGACGAAGACGCGGTCGATCGCGCTTCGCGCATCGAAGCTCAGCGGAAACGAAATAAAGCGCTCGCCGCGCAGATCGGCGGGGCGTAACGCAGGCTTGCGCGCCAACCGATGTCCGCGCGGCACGATGCAGCGCATGACGGCATCGGCAAGACGCTCGCTGCGCACCGCGTGATGCGGAATCGGCTCCGCGATAAGCCCGACATCGCACTGTCCGGACGCCACTTTGTCGACCACCGTGGTCGCGCTGTGCGCAAGCAGCGTCACGTCGATGCCGGGATGCGTCTCGACGAAGCGCGCGATCACGGCGGGCAGCAAATCGAGCGCGACCGCCGGCGACCCGGCCACGCGCAGCGACCCGCGCCGCATCGCGCGAATCTGCTGCGCCGCCTGCGTGATGCGGTCCAGTCCGACGAAGGCGCGCTCGACTTCTTCGAAGAGCACGCGCGCCTCGGCGGTCGGCACGAGCCTGCCCTGCTGACGCTCGAACAGCACGAACCCGACGCGACTTTCGAGATCGGCGATCAGGCGGCTCACGGCGGGCTGCGACACATGCAGCGATGCCGCGGCGCGCGTCACGGTGTGGCGCAGCATCACGGCGCGAAAGGCTTCGATCTGGCGCAGTCGGAGGTCGGAGGCGGTCATAACATTGGATTATAGATGACGAAAGATTCCTCATTTGACGCCGCTTTTTGCACGCAGCACCCTTGCGTCGACACATAAAACATGCGGGAACGAGCAGCGAATGCAGGAATCAACACGCCATAACACCGGACGACTCGCCTTCGATGTCGTCGTGATCGGCGGCGGACTCGTCGGCATGGCGATCGCCTACGGGCTCGCGCGTGGCGGCCAGCGCGTCGCCGTCTGCGATGGCGCGGATGCCGCGTATCGCGCGGCGCGCGGCAACTTCGGCCTCGTGTGGGTGCAGGGCAAGGGCGGACGATGCCTGCCGTACGCACAGTGGTCGCGCGAATCGTCCGAACGCTGGGGCGCGTTCGCCGCGCAGTTGCGCCGCGAAACGGGCGTCGAGACGGGTTTCGAGCGGCCCGGCGGCATCGAGCTATGCGAGACGGTGGAAGAACTCGAAGCCGGCCAGCGCCTGCTCGAATCGCTGCGCGCGCAGGACGCCTCGCTCGACTATCACGTGCTCGACTGTCACGCGCTCAAGCAGCGCATTCCCGCGGCATCGAGCGCGCTGGCGGGCGGCCTCTACTCGCCGAACGACGGCCACGCGAGTCCGCTTTACACGCTGCGCGCGATGCAGCAGGCGTTTCAGCGCCACGGCGGCGTCTACCTGCCGAGCAACGAAGTGCGCGAGATTCGTCCGCGCGCGAGCGGGTTCGAGGTCGTCGCGGCGTCGGGCGTGCTGGACGCGGGGCGCGTCGTGCTCGCCGCGGGCCTCGACAATCTGCGCCTCGCGCCGATGGTCGGCATGCACGCGCCGATCACGCCGTTGCGCGGACAGATCATGGTGACGGAGCGCCTCGCGCCGTTTCTCGATTATCCGACGCTCGTCGTGCGGCAGACGCCCGAAGGCTCCGTGCTGCTCGGCGACTCGGCCGAGCACGCCGGCTTCGACGACGGCCAGACGCGCGCCGTCATGGCCGACATCGCTCGCCGCGCCCGCACGGCGTTTCCGGTGCTCGCGCACGCGCGCATCGTGCGGGCGTGGGGCGCGCTGCGGATCATGACGCCCGACGGCCTGCCGGTCTACGAGGAATCGCGCGCGCATCCCGGCGCGTTTCTCGCCATCTGCCACAGCGGCGTCACGCTCGCCGCCGCGCACGCCGACGTCATCGCGCCGTGGATCGCGGGCGGCGCAAAGCCGCCCGTCTTGCAGCCGTTCGTCGCCACGCGCTTTTCGAATTCGACCGATGCACACCATGTTTGAACCTCTCACCGCTCGCCCTGCCGCGACTGTCCGCATTCATATCGACGGCGCCGCGCGGCACGTTCCGAGCCACTACTCCGTCGCCGCCGCGCTGCTGGAGAGCGGGCAGGCCACTTGCCGCGCGACACCCGTCACCGGCGCGGCGCGTGGCCCGTTCTGCATGATGGGCGTGTGCTTCGACTGCCTCGTGGAAATCGACGACGTGCCGAACCAGCAGGCGTGCATGACGCGCGTGCGCGAAGGCATGCGCGTGCGCTCGATGGCCGGCCGCGCGAGGCTCGCATGACCCAGACGTCCTGCGATCTGCTGATCGTCGGCGCGGGGCCTGCCGGCATGGCCGCCGCCATCGAAGCCCGCGCGGCGGGCCTGTCCGTCGTCGTCGCCGATGAAGGCGAAGCGCCCGGCGGACAGATTTATCGCAATGTCGCCGAATCGCCGCTCGCCGACGCGCGCGTGCTCGGCGACGACTACGCCGCCGGACGCGCGCTCGTCGAGCGTTTCGTGGCAAGCGGCGCGCGGCATCTCGCGCGGTGCGTCGTCTGGCAAATCGCGTTCGAAGAGGGCATCGTCGCGATGCTCACGCGCAGCGCGAGCGGCGCGGAAGCGGGCGGCACGTTGGAACTGAAGGCGCGCGCCGTGTTGATCGCGACCGGCGCGCAGGAGCGCCCGTGGCCGGTGCGCGGCTGGACGCTGCCGGGCGTGATGGGCGTCGGCGCGGCGCAGACGCTTCTGAAATCGGCGGGACTCGCGCCTTCGCAAGACGCGGTGCTCGCGGGCAGCGGACCGCTGCTGTGGCTCTTCGCTTCGCAACTGATCGCGGCGGGACGCAGCGTTCGCGCGATTCTCGATACGGCGCCCGCGGGCGCGTTCAGGCGCGCGCTGCCGCACGCCCTGCCCGCGCTGCGTGCCGCCGACTATCTCGCCAAAGGCGTGCGCATGATGCGCACGGTCGCGAAAGCGGGAATCGACGTGCATCGCGGCGTGAGCGAAGTGTCCATCGAAGGCGAAACCGAAGCGCAACGCGTGCGGTTTCGCGACGCACGCGGCGCGCGACATGCCATCGATACATCGCTCGTGCTGCTGCATCAGGGCGTGATCCCGTCGACGCAACTCGCGCGCTCGCTCGGCTGCGAGCACGATTGGGACGCGGCGAGCGCCTGCTGGCGTCCGCGCACCGATGCAAGTGGCCGCAGCAGCATCGACCGCGTGTGGATCGCCGGCGACGGCGCGGGCATCGGCGGCGCGAAGGCGGCCGCGCACGCGGGCACGCTCGCGGCGCTCGACATCGCGCGCCGGCTCGATGCCATCGACGACGCCACGCAGTCCGCGCGCTGCCGCCCGGCCCAACGCGCGCTGCGCCGCCATCTCTCGGTGCGCCCGCTGCTCGACGCGCTCTACACGCCGCCCGCCGCGCTGCGCCGTCCCGCTGACGACGACGTGATCGTCTGCCGCTGCGAGGAAGTGAGCGCGGGCGAGATCCGCCGCATCGCCTCGCTAGGCTGCCAGGGACCGAACCAGATGAAAGCGTTCTCGCGCTGCGGCATGGGGCCGTGCCAGGGCCGCTGGTGCGGCACCACCGTGAGCGAGCTCATCGCAGAGGTGCAGCAGCGCAGCGTCGCCGATGTCGGCTACTACCGCATCCGCGCGCCGATCAAGCCGGTCACGGTCGAACAACTGGCCGATTCCATCACGCTCGACGACGACTTCGCGCGCGGCGACTTTCCCAGCTAGTCAACCACACCACACGGAGCCAACACGATGACCCCACACTCGAGGAAGATTCTCGCCGCCACAGCGCTCACCATGATGGCGGCAGCCGCCTCGCTTTCCGCGTCCGCGAAGGAATGGGGCACCATTCGCATGGGCGTCGATCCGACTTATCCGCCGTTCGAATCGGTCGCGAAGGACGGCGCGGTGCAGGGCTTCGACATCGACCTCGGCAACGCGCTCTGCGAGCGTCTGAAGGCGAAATGCGTGTGGGTGCAAAGCAGCTTCGACGGCCTGATTCCCGGCCTGCAGGCGCGCAAGTTCGACGTGATTCTCTCGTCGATGGCGGCGACCGCCAAGCGCCGCGAGCAGATCGACTTCACCGACCGGCTGTATCGCAATCAGACGCGCCTCATCGCCCGCTCCGATGCGCACCTGCTTCCCGAAGCCGCGAAGCTCGCGGGCAAGCGCGTCGCGGTCGAGCAAGGCACCGTGCAGGAAACCTATGCGCGCGAGAAATGGGCGTCCGCCGGCGTCGAAGTGGTGCCGTATCCGAGCTACGATCAGGCGTACGCCGACCTGGTCGCGGGCCGGGTCGATGCCGTGTTGATGGACGCCGTGCAGGGCCAGTTGGGATTTCTCGCGACGCCGAGCGGCAAGGGCTTCGCGTTCGCGGGCGACGTGGTGTATGACCCGAAGATCATGGGCGACGGCGACGCCGCCGGCGTGCGAAAGTCCGACGCCGACCTGCGCGACGCGCTCAACGGCGCGATCGCCGGCATGCTGCGTGACGGCTCGTATCGCAAGATCGAGGCGAAGTACTTCGACTTCGACATGTACGGCAAATGAACCGGCGCGGCGCGCGTGGCGCGTTCAGGCGCGCGCGCCGCTCTCCCCGAACCCGACCTGCGCCCGCCGCGGGCCGCCTGCGCGCTGCATCGTCAGCGCGACGATCTCGCGCGTCGGAATGCTGGTCGCAAGCGTCGCGACCTGTCTCGCGCTGAACCAGTCGCAGCGCGTGATCTCGTTGCGCGGCACCGGAATCGCCAGATCGCCGATAACCGCGCCGAATACGTGATGGTGCTTGTTCACGCCGCCGAACAGAAACAGGTACTTGAGTTCGTCGACAACCAGTCCCGTCTCTTCCTCCAGCTCGCGCCGCGCCGCCTCTTCCGGCGACTCCTTGCGCCAGATCGTGCCGCCCGGCAACGCCCAGCGGGAACGCTTGCGCGCGACGAGCAGAATCTTCGTGTCGCGCGTGCAGATGATGGTCGCTCTCTCTTTCATCGTCGTCGACGTTCCGGCTCTCCAGCAACGCGCGGCAGCGCATTGGCACCCGTGCGGATTTCGTTGCAGAATCCGTTAGCCATAACCATGCCGCGACGCGCGGCGTCTGACTGAACGGGCCGCAAGCCATCGGCCGCGCGCCGGCTCGGACTAAACTAGCTGCATCATACGGAGACAGCATGGTCGAGCCTTCGCAGTGTGACGTTCTCGTAGTGGGCGGCGGCATCAACGGCGCGGGCATCGCGCGGGATCTGGCCGGGCGCGGCGCACGCGTGATGCTCGTCGAACAGGACGACCTCGCGCAACACACGTCGTCCGCAAGCACCAAGCTCATTCACGGCGGCCTGCGCTATCTGGAATACCACGAGTTCGGGCTCGTCCGGAAGGCGCTCAAGGAACGCGAGGTACTGCTGTGCATCGCGCCGCATCTCATCGCGCCGCTGCGCTTCGTGATGCCGCACGTTCCCGCGCTGCGCCCCGCGTGGATGATCCGCGCGGGCCTCTTTCTGTATGACCACCTGAGCCGCCGCGCCGTGCTCGAAGGCTCGCGCGGCGTCGACTTGCGCACGCACTTCGCGGGCGCGCCGCTCGTCGATTCGATCAAGCGCGGCTTCATCTATTCCGATGCCGCCGTCGACGACGCGCGGCTCGTCGTCCTCAACGCGTTGGATGCGCAAGAACGGGGCGCGCAGATCGCGACCAGGACGCGCTTCGTCGGCGCAACGCGGGGCGAGCGCGAATGGCGCGTCGAACTGAGCGATGCGTCCGGTCAACGGCGCGACGTGGCGGCGCGCGCCATCGTCAACGCGGCGGGTCCGTGGGTCGGCGCGCTCGCCGCCGGGGATTCCACCGCGCGCCCGATGCGGCTCGTGAAGGGCAGTCACATCGTCACGCGCAAGCTGTTCGATCACGATCACGCGTACATTCTCCAGAACGACGACCGGCGCATCGTGTTCGCGATTCCGTGGCAACGCGACTACACGCTGATCGGCACGACGGACGTCGACTATCAAGGCCCGCTCGCGGACGTGCGCATTGCGGATGACGAGATCGAGTATCTGTGCGCCGCCGTGAACCGCTATTTCCGCGAGCCGGTGACGCCCGCGGACGTCGTCTGGTCGTATGCAGGCGTGCGGCCGCTGCTCGCGGACGGCGCCGACGACGCGGCTTCGGCCACGCGCGACTATCGGCTGGAATTGGATGCGCGTGGCGCGCCGCTCGTCACCGTTCTGGGCGGCAAGATCACGACCTATCGCCGGCTTGCAGAAGAAGCGGCCGAGCAGCTCGCCGCGCCGCTTTCGCTGACAGCGCCGGCCTGGACGCACGCCGCGCCGCTTCCCGGCGGCGACATGCCGAATGCGGACTTCGCGCGTTTTTTGAAAGCGTTTCGCGAGCGGCATCGCTTTCTGTCGGCGGAACTGGCCCAACGCTATGCGCGCGCATACGGCACGCGCGCCGACGCCATGCTCGATGGCATCGAGACGATGTCCGCCATGGGAACGATGCTCGCGCCGGGACTCTATGAGGCCGAAGCCGCGTATCTCGTCGCTCACGAATGGGCGCAAACGGCCGACGACATTCTCTGGCGCCGCACGAAGCTCGGCATGCGCGCGAGCCCGGCCGACGTCGAGCGGCTGAACGCGTGGCTCGCCGCGCGCGATCGAGCTCAGCGCGATGCGCGGCGCAACAGTCCGGCGAGCGCGAAGCCCGCGCCAAGCGCGACGTAAGTGAGCGCGAGCCCCTGATTCGACAAATGCGCTTCGTAGCCCGGCGTCAGGCGCTTGGGCACGACATGGTAGTCGACGACATACGCGACGGCGCTCGTCGTCACCGCCGATGCCGCTATCTTGGCCGGCGACGGACGGCGGCCGCAGAGCGTCTCGAATAGCACGCCCCAGAAGACCGCGCTGCCCAGGTGAATGCCCGCGCCCGTTGCCGTGTATCTCGCGCTCAGACGCTCCTCGCGCGGCGCGGAATCGGGCCATAGACAATGCGTGACCGCGTTCATCACCGCATAGGGACGGTGCCCTGACTTCGCCGCCAGCGCCGCCGCGATCGCAGCCGACGCCAGTCCCGCCACGCCGCCCGACGCGAACGCGCGCATCAGTGCGCTATCGGATGTGGAATTCATGCGCTTCGCCTCCGCTTTAGGCGTGTCTAGCTGCTCTTGTTGCCCGGCTCGCGAACGCGCGTCGAGTAGGTATCGTTGCCGCATTTCGGGCACTTCGGAATGGTGTGGCCCTTCGCGACATGCGTCGAGTGATGGCACTTGGCGCAGCGGAAATCACCGGTTTTCTCGGCCTTCTCGCCTGAATGAGCTGACATGCGCGCCTCCGCTTCGGACTCCATTGTTTCTATGTGCGCAGCAAGCGTTATTCCGAGCGGATGGAGCCTCGCGGCACAGCGATTGCGCGTCAACGGATACGCGCGGTGAAGCGCGTTTCTCTCGACAAGGAGCACGTGATGACCGAACCCGCTGAACATTTGTTGGACTGGCTACGCGACGCACACGCCATGGAGCAGCAAGCCGAACAGATGCTGCGCGCGCAATCCGGCCGCCTCGAAAACTATCCGCAACTGAAGGCTCGTATCGACCAGCATCTGGAAGAAACGCTCGGGCAGCAGAAGATCGTGCAGGAATGTATCGAGCGCCTAGGCGGCTCGACTTCCATCATGAAGGACCTGACTGCGAAGATGATGGCGTTCGGGCAGGCCGCTGGCGGCATGACGCAAACCGACGAAGTCGTGAAGGGCGCGATCATGAGCTATGTGTTCGAGAACCTGGAGATCGCGTCGTACACGTCGCTGATCGCGGCTGCCGAGCGTTGCGGCGACGCGCAGACCAAGGCCGCCTGCGAGCGCATTCTTCCGCAGGAGCAGGCCATGGCGCAGTGGCTGCTCGAACATATTCCGTCCATCTCGACGCAGTATCTGGAGCGTTCCGCCGCAGGACAGGAAGCAAAGAAATAAGTGACGCGTATCGCGACGGCTTAAGTGGCACGCCCGTTGCTGAAAAGAAAACGCCCGCCCGTTCGTATGTCCGAGCACACGGCGGGCAGGCTTTCCGATACCGCGGCATTCAGCGCCGCATCACGCCAGCGCGATTCTTCTGCGCTGAGGCTCGCAGCAGCACGACTGCAAGTGACGTCACGACGCCCTCACTGTCGCTGCGAGTTAGAAGCCTCTTGAAACCTCGTTCGGGTGCCGCTTGCGCCGCAAGCGCTGCTCGTCCATAACCAGGAGCCGTTGATATGTTCGTACATAACAAACGCCTGCAATATACCGTCCGCGTGGCAGCCCCGAATCCCGGCCTCGCCAATCTGCTCCTCGAGCAGTTCGGCGGCCCGCAAGGCGAGCTTGCCGCCGCCATGCGCTACTTCACGCAAGCAGTGACCGAAGACGATCCGGGCCGCAAGGACATGCTGTTCGATATCGCGACCGAAGAGATGAGCCACCTCGAAGTGATCGGCAGCATCGTCGCGATGCTGAACAAGGGCGCGAAGGGTGCGCTCGCCGAAGCGGTGGAGCAGGAAGCCGAGCTGTATCGCTCGATGACGGGCAATGGCAACGATTCGCACACGACCGCGATTCTGTACGGCGCGGGCACGCCGCTCACGAACTCGGCCGGCGTGCCGTGGACGGCGGCGTATATCGACACCATCGGCGAGCCGACGGCTGACTTGCGCTCGAACATCGCAGCCGAAGCGCGCGCGAAGATCGTCTACGAGCGCCTGATCAACGTGACCGACGATCCCGGCATCAAGGACGCGCTCGGCTTTCTGATGACGCGTGAAATTGCGCATCAGAAGTCGTTCGAGAAGGCGCTGCACTCGATTCAGCCGAACTTCCCGCAAGGCAAGCTGCCGGGCGTGCCGGAGTTCACGAGCGTGTACTTCAACATGTCGAAGGGCGATGACGCACGCGGCCCGTGGAACGAAGGCGGCGACTGGAAGTTCGTCGAAGATCCGCAGCCCGCAGTGGATGGCGGCGACGGCACGGCGACCGTGCAGGTGTCGGAGCAGGACGTTGAGGCGCTGCAGGCAATGGCTGCGCGCACCGCGTCCGACCCGACCGCCGATCCGACGACCGGCGCGGACCTCGGCGCAGGACAAGCTGTAACGAAGTAACGATTCTTGCAAGACGCCGGGCGCCGCCAGAGAAGCGGCGGCGCTGGCGAGAACTCAACGCCGTTCGCGGACGGCGCATTCAACGTAGCACTTTTGTCAACGTGGAGTTTAGTTATGCCAACTGTCACCTCAAAAGGAACGGTCGCCGTTCATCGCAGCCCGGTGGACTGGCTTGCGGGCGCGCTCGTCATCATCGGCGCGCTGAACTGGGGCCTCGTCGGTCTGATGAATTTCGATCTGGTCGCGGCCATCTTCGGCGCGGGATCGCCAGGCGCGCGCATCGTCTATGTACTCGTGGGACTGGCAGGACTGTATTCGCTGATCCGGGCTTTCATGCCGGCGCGCGAGCATGGCCTTGCACATCACTGAACGGCGCGCCGCGCGTGAGTCAGCGCGCGGCGCACCTTTCGCGTCACTTCGTCATCGCGCGGTGCAGAGATGCGCGTTGACCTTGACGGGCGCCGCATTCTTCTCGAAGGGCGGCTGCGGCACGAAGCTCTGAATCACGCCGGGTCTGAAAATCAGGCAGTACGTGGAGCCGCCGTACTGGAAGTAGCCTAGTTCCTCGCCTTTTTTCACGCGCTGGCCGGGCAGCGCCTCGATCATGCACGAGGACACTTCCGCCATGCCGATGAACACGCATGCCACTTCGCCGATAGCGGGGTCGTCGCTCTCGATCACGATTACCGCCCGCGCCGCCACCGCGCTGATATAGCCTTGCGAGTCGTTCAGGCTGCTCGGCTCTTCTCCTTCGGATTCGGCGTCGGAATAGTAGGTGCCGTCCACCAGATACGACTTCTTGATGGTGCCGCTCACCGGCGCGTGCCAGCGGTGATAGTAAAAGGCGCTCAGGTACGCCTGATAGATGGTGCCGCCGACGAAGCGCTTCGCCAGTTCCATCTCCTTCGCGGTGAAGATTTCCTGTAGCGAGTAAGGCTGCGACTTGATCCAGAACGAGTCCTGGAGCTTGACGTCGTGCTTGATCGCATAAGGCGATGCCTCGCACGCGCTCACGATGACTTTGTCGTTGTCCGGCTCGGCGACGGGCCGCGCGCCCGGCTTGAACTCACGCGTGAAGAAGTGGTTCCACGAAGAGAAGCCCCAATACGGCTTGTCCGGATCGCACAGAAACTCCGACAGACCGATTTCCTTGTCCGCCTCGGGACTGAACCAGCCATTCGGCGATGACGTGTTCAGATGCGTGCGCGAATAAGGCCCGCTGAGAAAGCCGGACCACACGTTCAGAATGCGCTTCAGATGCTTGTTGAACGCGGGATCGCGAAAGAGCGAATAGCCGGAAGGCATCACCATCGGCCAGTCGAGCAACGCGTTCACCGGGCAGTGAATCAGGCTCTTTTCGCTGAACGGCGGCGCGTAGGTGAGCATGGCATCGAGCAGAACCACGAATTCGTCGATATTCGCGTAGGCGAGTTCGAAGCCTTCGTTTTTGGCCTGCTCGATGGCGCTCGTGAACTCCATCCGCACGACCGGGTCCTCGCGTATGAAGGCGGCGAATTCTTTCACCACGCTATGCATCTCGGCCTTGCCGGCGCGCTCGCGTGCATAGGCGGCGAAGTTCCTGCGAAAGCTCGCGATCGCTTCCTCGCCGTCGGGCAGCCAGCCGCCCAGTCGTTGCTTCTCTCTGCTCATGTGTCTTGCCTCCGTGGCTTGCTGTGAGTCTTCGCGACGCAGCACCTCGCATGCCGCAATCTTTCGAGGCTTACCACGCAAGCAAACCGGTCAGCTCGCGCAAGCGGATGGTTTCGAGTTGGCGGACTGCTTGGCGGATCGCGGAGGATCGGCCGGCGTCCAGTCGGCCCGCCGTCAGGCGCTCGAACTTGGCATCGATCGCGCTCCAGTCCATCGGACGCGTATGAAAGCCTTCGTAGTCCGCTTGCTCGCCGTCGATGATCGCGCCATTCGTCATCACGATCTGCATCGAGACCGGCATTTCATCCGGGATGCGGTTCGTATAGTCCGCGTTCGGCGCGACATTCACGCGTCGCAGAAGGCTTTGCACGTCGTTGCGCCGTATGCGCTCATCGGCGAACTGCCCGGGCCATACTTCGCCGTCGAGCAAAGCAACGGCGATCAGATACTTCAGGTTGTGATCGGCCTGCTCCTTGGTCCAGCATTGATCCTTCGGGCCGTATGCGCCGCCGCCCAGCACTTGATACGCGCCGTCCGAGACCTGCACGTTCACCTCCGCGATTTTTTGCGCGTCGATGTCATGCTGGTTGCGCAAGCGGATGGCGAGATCCACGGCGCTCTGCGACTGAAATTCGGCGTTGTGCTTCTTGATGGACACGCGATGCGGCACGTCGAGCCGTTCGCGGCTCCAGTCGAGCGACGGCTTCGCGCCCGCGAGATGAAAGAGTCCCATCGGTCCTTCGAAGACGCCCATCGGTCCGGTAACGCCATTGCGCGCGAGAAGAGTGTTGAGAAGCGCGCGGCTCGCCGCTTCGCCCGAAGCGAGCCCCTTCCACTCCGATACCGGCTCGGCCTGAATCGCCGCGAGCGACACCGCGCCGACGCCCGCGAGCGCGAGCGCCTGCGCGCAGCGCCATTCGTCGAGCGCGAAAAGGCTCGATGCACCCGCCGCGACCGAGAAAGCCAGCGGCGTCGTGTAATTGATGCCCGCACGCATCGTCGGTATGTCGAGCAGACGCGTCTGCACCTGATACGCGATGGCGAGCGCCGTGAGAAACGCGGCGCCCGTCGCGTCCGCATATTCCCCGGCTGCGACGAGCGCGCCGATGTTGTCCGCGGGATGGCACACCTCGCCGCGAATCGCCGTGTTGTCCATGAAGTCGAGATAGCGGACGAGGCAGCCGTTATACAGCGCGGCGCGGTCCGGCGCGCCGCTTCCGCCGCCGATGAACGTGACGAGCGGCGGCCCGCCGAACTCGGTCGCGAGGCGGCGCACCTTCAGCATCGGCGGATGGCCGATCGCGCCGATCGCGCAGCCGAGCGCATCGACGATGCTGCGCTTGAGCCTGTCGAGCGCCGCGTCGCCGAGATCGCCGATATGCACGCGGCCGATGAACGCGGCAAGCTGTTCTGTCATCGACGGTTGCTCTTCTGTGTCGTGCGCCGTCGCCACCATGACGGTTCCCCTCATCCTCTTGGCAATGGCTGCGTTCGAGCATTGCACGTACCACTGGGTACGGCGGAATGCGGTTTGCTTGAATGTTCACGCTCAGGCGCGCCCGCGCCCGGGCGTCGTACCTTCCTTCGCTTCTCAAGAAGAGGTAAATCATGAGTGACCCCTTCCCCTTTCCGAAGTCTCCCGCCAACGACGTCTCGCGACGAAGCAAACCCGCCGCTATCGCGCGCGGCCTCGGCTGGTACAGCCTGGCGCTCGGCGCTGCTCAGCTGCTCGCGCCGAATTCGGTCGCGCGCGCGGCCGGCGTGCGAACGGGCTCGACGCTGATGCGGCTCTATGGCCTGCGCGAAATCGCATGCGGCATCGGCATTCTCGTTTCGCGCGATCCCACGCCGTATCTGTGGGCGCGCGTCGGCGGCGACGCGCTCGACCTCGCGACGCTCGTCACCGCATCGGACAGAACGAGCCCGCGCGCGCTGACCGCGCTGCTGAACGTGGCGGGCGTCACCGCGCTGGACATTCATTCGGCCACCGCCCTCTCCTCGCACGCCGAAGACGAGCGTCGTGAAGCTCAGCTTCGAGGGCAGCGGTTCGCCTCGATGTATCGCAACCGCAGCGGCTTTCCGCGCTCGCCCGAAGCCATGCGAGGCACGGCGCTGCGCGACTTCGAAACGCCGCGCGACATGCGCGCGCCCGACGAGATGCTGCCGTACACGCATGCGCAGTACAAAAAGGCGAAAGGCGCCTGACGCCCGCCGGCAAGACAACTTTCCCCACCATCGAAGCACGCGCGAATACGCGAAGGAGTCATCGTGGACATGTCATCCTGCTCGCCCTCCATCACGACGATGATCCGCATGGATCACACGCACGTCATGGCGGCGTTCCATCGTTACCATGCCGATAGTGCGTGGTGGCGCAAACGCGCCATCGTCGAGCTGGCCTGCACGGCGCTCGAAATTCACGCGCAACTCGAAGAAGAGATCTTCTATCCCGCGCTCGCCGAAGCGATTCCGGGCGACGACACGCTGGAGAAGAGCAAGCCCGAGCACGACAAGATGCGCGAGGACATTGCCAAGCTGCGCGCGATGGGTCCGGACGACGCCTCCTACGATGCCCGCTTCATGCAGTTGATGCGGGAAGTCATTCACCACGTGGCGGACGAAGAGACCGTGTTGTTGCCGACGGCCGAGCGCGCGCTGGCTTCGCGATTGTCGGAACTCGGGCAGCAGATGACAAAGCGCAGGATGCAACTGGTCGGACAGAAGCGTCCCGCGTCGATCGCGGTGAACACGATGGGCACGTTCCCGCTGGCTTCGCTCGCGCTGATATCGCTCGGCGCGCTTGCCGTCGCGCAAGTGCTGCGGCCCTCGCCCTCGCGGCGGGCGAGGGAGTACGCGTAGAGCGTTAGGCCTGAGCCGCGCGTCGGCCGGGCGCGCGGCGCTCGAGAGATAAAAAAAGCGCGCCGGGGGATGCGGCGCGCTCGTTCCTGCTCGGGTGGCGACGACGAGTGTGGGGGTCTCGTCAGCCAGCCGCCTTCGCTTCCTCGGCCATCTGCGTCTTCGCGAGTTGCGTCAGCTTTTCGTCGGTGGACTTTTCTTCCTGCAACGTCTCGAGCAGCAGGTTCATCGCTTCTTCCTGGCCGAGCTGCTTCGCCAGCGTCGCGAGCGTGCCGTACGTCGCGATCTCGTAGTGTTCCACCTTCTGCGCTGCTGCGATCAGCGCGGCATCGCGAATCGGGCCTTGCTCGAAGTCTTCGATCTGCTCCTGCCCTTCCTCGACGAGCCCTTCCATCGCCACGCACTTGATGCGCTTGAGCTTGACGCCGCACAGTTCGACCACCTTGTCGATCCGTTCGATCTGACCGTTGGTTTCTTCCAGATGCTGCTGGAATGCCTGCTTCAATTGCTCGTTGGTGCTCGCGCGTGCCAGCTTCGGCAGCGCCTTCGTCAGTTGTTTCTCTGCGCTATAAACGTCGGACAGTGCGTGAATGAACAAGTCCTGCATAGTCTTCGATGCCATCGATGCCTCCGTTTCAGGGTGAGTGGGTTCGCACCGGCCGGTGGGCCAGCCGCGCATGTCTATCGCGCAATCGCCATTCCAGTCTCAGACGCGCGGCACTTCGAGCGGCAGCGCGCGCTTGTGGCGCGTCGCCATGTAAAAGCGGCGTATGGTCGTAAGCACGTCTTCGCTCACGTCCTTGCCTTCCAGAAAATCGTCGATGTTCTCGTAGCTGATGCCGTAGCTGTCTTCATCCGGCTTTTGCGGCGTGAGCGTTTCGAGGTCCGCCGTTGGCACCTTCATCACCAGACGATCGTCCGCGCCCATCGAACGCGCGAGCGCGCGCACGCGGCGCTTCGTGAGTCCGGAGAGCGGCAGGATGTCGGCGCCGCCGTCGCCGTACTTGGTGAAGAAGCCCATCAGCGATTCCGCCGCGTGGTCCGTGCCGATCACGACGCCGCGCCGTGCGCCGGCAATCGCGTACTGCGCGATCATCCGCTCGCGCGCCTTGATGTTGCCGAGAACGAAGTCTTCCTGGAAATCGTCGGTGTATTGCGCGCCGCCTTGCTTGAGCGCCGCGATCATTTCATCCGACGGTCCCTTCACGTTGACCGTAAGAGTCTCGTCCGGGCGCACGAATTCGAGCGCGGCCTGCGCGTCGTCTTCGTCGCGCTGCGAACCGTACGGCAGCCGCACCGCGACGAAATGCGCCTCGTAGCGGCGCGCGCGCAGCCGCTCGACGGCAAGTTGCGCAAGACGCCCTGCCGTGGACGAATCCACGCCGCCGCTGATCCCGAGCACGTAGGTTCGCAGTCCCTGCGACGTCAGATAGTCGGACAAGAAGGCGACGCGCCGCTCGCGCTCGGTGTCGGCATCGAAGTCCTGGCTGACGCCGAGTTCCTGAGCGATTTGCTGTTGCCACTGCCTCCATTCGCTTTGGCTCTGATCCATGTTCGTCCCCCAACGGTTTTGATCAATGTCTCGGCAGACGGTCGAAGTAATGCTCGAGGCGCGAGATGGCGTAGAGCGCCGCCGCGCGCCGGACTTCGTTGCGTTCGCCATCGAAGACCTTCGTCTCGCTGAACGTGACGATCTGCCCGTCGCGCAGCTTGTACGACCATGCAAAGCATTGCGTGCCCGCCTCGGGGCCGTCGCCGGGCGGGGCATCGGCCACGCCCGTGTTCGAGACCGAGACGGTCGCGGAGCAGCCCTCCTGCTTCAGCGCGCCTTCCGACATTTCGCGCGCCACCTCCTCGCTCGTGAGGCCGTATTGCTTCATCGTGTCCTCGCGCACGCCGAGAAAGCCGGCCTTGCCCGAAGGCGAATAGGTGACGAAGCCCACGTCGAGGCAACTGCCGCTGCCCGGCACGGACGAGATGAGCGACGCGATGTAACCCGCCGTGCACGATTCGGCTGTCGCAAGCACCAGGCCACGCGAGGTGAGAAAAGAAACGACTTGTCGTGGTACGTCCATGTCTACTGTCTCCTTGTTCTCGCTGCCAATGACCTTGCAGGCGAGTCCAAAGCAATCGCTGCACCAAAGAGCAGCGGTCCGTCCATGGAATGTCTATTGCTTGAACGGACGAATACGTCCCGAGCCGTATGAAAACCATAACTCCGCACAAACAAACAAACGGCCATGCAGAGCGCTCTTAGTCCGGCAGGCATCCAGGCAAGTCGCGTCCTGGAGCTATGGCACATCACGCTGACTGTCTGCTGCGTAGTGTTCGCCTGCGTGCTCCTCGCGTGCATGTTCGCGCTCTTGCGCGCGCCGCGCGGCAACCAGACGACGCCCGCCGACATGACGAAGCGCGAGCGGCCCGAGCGCGGCATCCACCGCTTCGTGATCGTGGGGACCGTCTTGTCGGCGCTGGGGCTCGTCAGCCTGCTGGTCGCCGACGTCGTCACCGATCGCGCCTTGTCGCGGCTTCCGGTCGACAACGCGCTGCACGTGGAAATGACCGGCTATCAATGGTGGTGGCAGGCGCGCTACGCGCCCGAAGGCGGCGCCGATGGTTTCGCGGTCGCAAACGAGCTTCATGTGCCGGTCGGCCGGCCGGTGGTCGTATCGTTGAAGGCCGCGGACGTTATACATACATTCTGGGTGCCTAATTTACATGGCAAGAAGGACATGATTCCCGGCCAGGACTCGACCATCACGTTTCGCGCCGACCGCGCGGGGACGTATCGCGGGCAGTGCGCGGAATTCTGTGGCTACGAACACGCGATGATGGCGTTCTCGGTCGTCGCCGACCCGCCCGAGCAATATGCAGCGTGGGCCGCGCAACAACGGCAGACGGCGAGCACGTCGAGCGACGCACTCGCGATGCACGGACGCGACGTCTTTCTGAACGGCGACTGCGCCCGCTGCCACACGGTGCGCGGCACGCCGGCCAACGGCTCGGTAGGCCCGGACCTCACGCATCTGGCGAGCCGGCAGACGATTGCGGCCGGCACCTTCGTCAACAACGCGCACAACCTCGCGGCGTGGATCACCAATCCGCCCGCCCTCAAGCCCGGCGTCATGATGCCGGCGACGCAACTCGCCCCTGGCGATCTCCAGGCCCTCGTCGTCTGGCTCGGAACTCTCAAATGAGCGCGCCCGCTTCTTCCCGCTTCGGCCCGGCCGATGACAACGGCTCCCGTCCCGTCGACGGTCCGCACGCCTCGCCCGCCGTGCGCGAAACGCTTGCCGCGACGTGGAGCGATCCGCCCGGCTTCATCGGCGCGCTGTCGGCGATCAATCACAAGACGGTGGCGCGCCGCTTCATCGTGACGACGTTCGCGTTCTTCGTGCTCGCGGGCCTGCTCGCGCTCGCCATGCGCATGCAGCTCGCGCGGCCCGATCTGCGGCTGATCGGCCCGAACCTGTACAACGAACTCTTCACGATGCACGGCACGACGATGATGTTTCTCTTCGCCGTGCCGGTGATGCAGGCGGTCGCGGCGTACCTCGTGCCGCTCATGATCGGCGCGCGAAGTGTCGCGTTCCCGCGCATGAACGCGTACGCGTACTGGGTGTTTCTCTTCGGCGGCATCCTGCTGTTCGCCTCGCTCGCGGTGAACAGCGCGCCGGCCGCCGGCTGGTTCAGCTACGTGCCGCTCGCGGGCCCCGACTACTCGCCGGGCAAAGGCTCCGACATCTGGGCGCAGATGATCACGTTCACCGAACTCTCCGGCCTGATCGAAGCGGTCATCCTCATCAGCACCATCTTCAAGATGCGCGCGCCCGGCATGTCGCTCAACCGCATGCCGCTTTTCGTGTGGGCCACGCTGGTCACGCAGTTCATGGTGATCTTCGCGATGCCTTCGGTCATGCTGTGCAGCACCGCGCTCATTCTCGACCGGCTGGTCGGCACGCACTTCTATAACCCGGCGAAGGGCGGCGACGTGCTGCTCTGGCAGCATCTCTTCTGGTTCTTCGGACACCCGGAGGTCTACCTCGTCTTCATCCCGCCGCTGGGCTTCATCTCGTCGATCATTCCGACCTTCGCGCGCCGCCCGGTGTTCGGCTATCCCGCGATGGTGCTCGCGCTCATCGCCACCGCGTTTCTCGCGTTCGGGCTGTGGGTGCATCACATGTTCGCGACCAATCTGCCCGAGCTCGGCAAGAGCTTCTTCACGGCGGCGAGCCTCTCCATCGCGATTCCATCGGCCATTCAGATCTTTTGCTGGATCGGCACGCTCTGGACCGGCCGCCTGAACCTGCGCACGCCGCTGCTCTTCGTGCTCGCGTTCTTCTTTATCCTCGTGATGGGCGGCATGACCGGCATCATGGTCGCCTCCGTTCCGCTGGACCTGCAAGTGCACGACACGTACTTCGTCGTGGCGCATCTGCACTACGTGCTACTGGGCGGCGCCGTGTTTCCGCTCTTCGGCGCGTTCTTCTACTGGTTCCCGAAATTCGCGGGCCGCATGCTGTCCGAGCGGCTCGGGCGCTGGCAGTTCTGGCTCTTCTTCATCGGCTTCAACGTCACCTTCTTTCCGATGCATCTGCTCGGTCTGCACGGCATGCCGCGCCGTGTCTGGACGTATCCGCACGGGCTCGGCTGGGACGGCATGAATCTCATGTCGACCATCGGCGCATGGATCATCGCGGTGAGCGTGCTGCTTTTCATCGTCAATGTGGTGCTGACGCTGCGAAGCAAACAACCGGCGCCTGCCGATCCGTGGGGCGCGGGCACGCTCGAATGGAGCGTGCCGTCGCCGCCGCCGCCGCATAACTTCGACGCGATTCCGGTCGTGCACGGGCGCGATCCGCTGTGGGAACCGGCGAGCGAGCCGCGCTTCGTCGGCGGACTGGCGGCCGATGCGCGCGAAGTACTGATGACGAGCGTGCTCGATGCGAAGCCGGACCATCGACCGCTCTTTCCGTCGCCTTCCATCTGGCCGTTCATCAGCGCGGTGGTGACGACGATTCTCTTCATCGGCTCGATCTATTCGCCGTGGGCCATCGTGTGGGGCTCGCCGCCGGTCGCCGCGGCGATGATCGCGTGGTTCTGGCCGAAGCGGTCGAGCAATGCGTTCGCAGCCGCACGGGAGCAGCGCCCATGAGTACCGCCAGCAACCTTCGGAACGCGCAGACGCGCCCCGACGAAGCGAACGTCACCGAACTCGACGTGCGCGGGCTCCCGACCTTCGCGTTCGGGCATCGCAGCGTCATGTGGTGGAGCACGGCAGGGCTGATGCTGATTGAAGGCACGGTCTTCGGCATCGCGGTGATGATGTACTTCTATCTGCGCACGCATGCGCCCGCCTGGCCGATGGCCGCGTCCGCGCCCGAATTGCGCTGGGGCACGCTCAATACGGTGGTGCTGCTCGCGAGCATGCTGCCGAACCAGCTCGCCAAGCGCGCCGCCGAACGCTTCGACCGCGGACGCGCGAAGCTGTGGATGACCGTGTGCCTCATCGCGACCATCGTGTTCATGGTGTTGCGCGGCTTCGAATTCGCGACGCTCAACGTCAGCTGGTACACCAATGCGTACGGCTCGGTGGTGTGGCTGCTGCTCGGCCTGCACACGACGCACCTCGTCACCGATTTCATCGATACCGCCGTGCTGACCGTGCTGCTCTTCACCGGCCCGTTCGAGGGCAAGCGCTTCGTGGACGTCAGCGAGAACGCCGTGTACTGGTATTTCGTCGTACTAAGCTGGCTGCCGATTTACGGCGTCATTTACTGGGCGCCCCGCTTTTGAATCCCGATCATGCTGACCTGGCCCGCCCTCCTCTTCGCACCGTCCGTCCTCCTCGGCTTGTTGAGCCTGAACTACGCGCTCGTCGAGCCGTCGTGCCATTTGCAAAGCATGCTTCTGATGCACGGCATAAGCGTGGCGAGCCTCGCGGTAAGCGTCCTCTCGACACTGCTCGCCTTCGGCCGCTGGCGCAGCGCGGGGCGCGAGGCCGATCCATCCTCGCCCGCGCTGCGCTCGCGCGCAGGCTTCATGGCCGTCGTGGCGACGGGAGTGGGCACGCTCTCGTCGATCGGCATCATCTTCATCTCGCTACCGCAATGGCTGCTTTCCGCTTGTTGACAAGGACGGCCGCGGGCGTCGCCGCCGTCACGTTCGCCGATGCTGCGTGCGCTCACGCGGTCTCGGCCGGCGCGAGCAGCGTCCCGGCGAGCTTCGGCTGGACGCTCGAGCCGTGGGTCGTCGCGTGTCTCGCGTTGAGCATCGGGCTCTATCTCGCAGGTTATGCGCGGCTTCGCGTGCGCGGGGCGCGCGGGCGGCGCGACCGCGCGCTCCGTCTCGTTTCGTTCGTGACCGGCTGGATCGCGCTCGTCATCGCGCTCGTGTCGCCGCTGCATAGTCTGAGCGAGGCGCTCTTTTCGGCGCACATGCTTCAGCATGAGATCTTCATGCTCGTGGCGGCGCCGTTGCTCGTGATTGGCAGGCCGCTCGCGGTGTGGCTGTGGGCCTTTCCTCCGCGTGCGCGGCAAGCGATCAGCGCCGCGACGCGCAGTGCGTGGATCAACACGCCGTGGCGCTGGCTGACCATGCCTGCCGTCGCGTGGGTCCTGCATGCGGCGGCCTTGTGGTGCTGGCATGCGCCGCGCTTTTTCGAAGCCGCGCTCGCCAGCGAAGGGATTCATACGCTGCAACACACGAGCTTTCTCGGCACCGCGCTGCTTTTCTGGTGGACCGTGTTTCGTCCCGCCTCGGAGGACGGCTCGCGTTCCCACAGCGCGCACGCGATGCTGTCGCTCTTCACCACGATGGTCCACACCGGCGCGCTCGGCGCGTTGCTGACGCTCGCGCCCGAGGTCTGGTATCCGTCGTGCATCGAAAGCACGCTCGCGCTCGGCTTCGATCCGCTGCAGGATCAGCAACTCGGCGGACTCGTGATGTGGGTGCCGGGCGGTCTCGCCTATCTCGTCGGCGGGCTGCTGGTCGGCGCGCGCTGGCTCGCGAGGCGGCCGGCATCGACGCTCGCGCCCGCCACGTCCGTCACGCCCGCCGCGCGCCCGGCGGCGTCAACCACTCGCCTGCGGGCGCACGAGGAGTCCTGACATGCGCTCGTTCACGAGAGCCCGCATGCGCGCATCGCTTTCGATGGCGGGCATCGCGGCCGTATCGCTTTTCATGGGCATGGCGGCAAATGTCGCGGAGGCGGCGGAACAGGCGCCCTCGCCCGAACTCATCGCACGCGGCGCGTATGTCGCGCGAATCGGCGACTGCGCCGGTTGCCACACCGCGCCGAAAGGCGGCGCGCCGTACGCGGGCGGCCTCGGCGTGAATTCGCCGTTCGGCACCATCTACAGCAGCAACATCACGCCCGATCCCGAGCTCGGCATCGGTAAATACAGTTATGAAGATTTCGTCCGCGTGATGCGCGAAGGCGTTGCGCCGGGCAACAAGGGACTCTATCCCGCGATGCCTTATGCGTCCTTCGTGAAGATGAACGAAGACGACTTGCGCGCGCTCTACGCGTACATGATGCACGGCGTGCCGCCAGTGCATTACAAGCCGCCGCCAACGGACGTGTCGTTTCCCTTCAATCAGCGTTGGGCGCTGCGCGTGTGGCGATGGGCTATCGCGCCGAAGAAGGTGTACGAGCCGCGGCCCGAGCGCGATGCCACATGGAATCGCGGCGCGTATATCGTGCAAGGGCCCGGCCATTGCGGAGCCTGCCACACGCCGCGCGGGCTTGCGTATCAGGAGCGCGGCTACGACGAATCGTCCAAGACATATCTCTCGGGCGCGGTCACCGACAACTGGTACGCGATGAATCTGCGCGGCGATCCGGGATCGGGACTCGGGCGCATGTCGACAGAGGAGATCGCGTCGTTCCTGAAGACGGGTCATGGCGGCGACAAGACGATCGCGTTCGGCACCATGGTGCAGACCATCGAGGACAGCCTGCAGTATCTGAACGACGACGACCTCACCGCCATCGCCACGTATCTGAAGACGCTGCCCGCGACCGGCGCCGCCGATGGCACGTTCGATCCCTCGCTCGCGCCGCCGGGGCGTCTCAAGACGCGCGCGCCCGATAAGCCGCCCGGTCAGGGCGCGGCCGTCTACGCGACCTTCTGCGCGCAATGTCACCTCGATACGGGACAGGGCGTGCCGAAGGCGTTTCCGAGGCTCGCGGGCAACCCCGCCGTCATCAGCGAGGACACGACTTCGCTCATTCGGCTGATCGTCGAAGGCGGCAATAGCCCGGACACCGTTCACGGGCCGCCGCGGCAAAACATGCCGGGCTTCGCGGGCCGGCTGTCAGATTTGCAGATCGGGCAAGTGCTCTCTTACATTCGTTCGTCTTGGGGCAACGACGCGCGGCCGGTCACCACGAACGATGTTGCGTCCTTTCGTAGCAAGATACATAAGTAACGGCGGTTACATTCACGAGTAAATCATGCGGATTCGTCGGACGCTTCGATGAGACAAGGTTGCCGACAGAAGATCGGACAAAAAGACTTCGTTCCACTAAATACGGCTTGCATTTCCTTACGTTTCGCTTTGAGCCTTCTCAAGCTTTTTGGCTTATCCTAAACTCTTGCTTACGAGTAAGAGCGAAACGTGGACCTGTGGATTCCGAGTTCGTCTTCGGGGGAAGACGACCACAGTTAGCGCACTCCTCGCCCTTGCCGCATCGCCTCACGGGTGACAGCCAGGGTGCCTCTAGAAGAACGACAACATCACTTCTAACGCCGTGAAAATTCTCATCGTCAACACGTTGTATTACCCGGACAAGGTCGGTGGGGCCGAGGTATCGACGCAACTTCTCGCCGAGGGTCTCGTGCGAGCCGGCATGGAAGTCAGCGTCGCCTGCGCGACCGGTACGGGCACGGACAGCATTTCCGAATTGAACGGGGTGAAGGTCTATCGTCTGCGCAACGCCAATCTGTACTGGCCGCATCGGCCAAAAAAGCGCTCGCGCGTGGCGAGATTCGCCTGGCACGCGCTCGATGTCTATAACGTCGTGATGTCGCGCAAGCTCGCGGGCATCATCGCGCATGAAAAGCCGGACGTCATTCATACCAGCAATCTCGCCTGTCTCTCCGTGGACGTATGGCGCGTGGCGCGCAACGCGGGCGTGCCTATCGTGCATACCGCGCGCGACTATTACCTGATGTGCCCGTCCACGACAATGTTCTCGGACGCGGAGCCTTGCAAGCGGCAGTGCGCGTCCTGCGCGCTGTATTCGGCGCCGAAGCGCGGGGCGTCGGCGCGCGTGGAAGTGGCGATCGGCGTGAGCCGCTTCGTGTTGCAAAAGCATCTGGAGAACGGCTATTTTCCGCACGCGTCGCGCACGGCGGTCGTGAGCAATTGCTATATCCCGAGCACCGACAGCGCGGCGCTCGTCAACAAGCGGCGTTACGAAGGCGGCCCGGTGCGCCTTGGCGTGCTCGGGCGCGTGGCGCGCGACAAAGGCTCGGAGGTCGTGCTCGAACAACTCTCGGCCGATCACACG
Organism: Caballeronia sp. M1242; assembly: GCF_017220215.1. Lineage (NCBI taxonomy): Bacteria > Pseudomonadati > Pseudomonadota > Betaproteobacteria > Burkholderiales > Burkholderiaceae > Caballeronia > Caballeronia sp. M1242. Next base: position 514,928 of record NZ_CP071131.1, read on the forward strand.
CTCGACTGGACGCTCGCGTTCGGCGGCAATGGCGAGGCCGGTTACATCGCCTCGCTCAAGACGAAGTATCGCGACCCGCGCGTGCAGTTTCTCGGACACGTGAAGGCGAGCGACTTTCTCAATAGCATCGACATTCTCATTGTCCCTTCCATCTGGCACGAACCGTTCGGGCGCGTGATCGTGGAAGCGTACTCGCACGGCTTGCCCGTGGTCGGCGCGAACCGGGGCGGCATTCCCGAAGTCATTGAACCGCGTTCCGGTCTCGTGTTCGACATGGATCGGCCGGAGACGCTCATTCAAAAGATCCGCGAAGCCATCGAACTGCTGAAAGAGCCGTCCGTGCATGACCGGCTGCGCAAACACGCCGATACCTTCAACCCCGACACGATGGTGAACGCGTATCTCGACATCTACCGCAGCGCGCTGGAAGGCGCGATGACGAGAAGCGCCGAGCCGGTCGCCGCCGCCATCACGCCCAAGGCGCACATGGATTGATGACCGCGCAAGGCGGTCATCGTTCATTGGCCATCGTCATTGGTCATCGGTCATTGAAACTTCACGGGCACCGGACTCGTCAGCAGGTTCACGTACAGGTTGAAGAACCTGGCGTTGTCGTACTTCGTCACATAGGTGATCTTGAGCGGTGAAGCGCCGGGCGCGGGCGCGTCCGGATACACGCGCACGTGCCCCTGATTCTCGCCCGGCGTGGTGTCGATATCGAGGTATGCGCTCTGCGTTTCGGTCGCGTAAGTCGGGTCGAGAAAGTAAGGCATCGTCAGCGTGTCGTAGATATCGGTATGGCTCGCGAAAGCATTCGCGTTCTCCACCGCATAGACCTTCGTGACGGCCGTCTGCCCCGTCGGCGGATTGACGATCTGGTTATAGACGCTTTCGGTGAGCGGCACGGTGTTGGTCACATCGAGCGGAATCACGCGCTGCGGAATGGTCGTCTGCAACAGCGTGCGCACGGCCACCGGATCGAACCACCAGTTCAGTTCGCCCACGGCGTTCGCGTTGCCCGGCACGTTCATGGCGCCGCCCATGTAGACGATCTGCTTGATGAGCGGCACGATCTCGGGCGCCTTCTTGACGGCAGTGGCGAGGTTCGTCGGCGGTCCCACTTCGATGATCGTTACCTGGTTCGGATAGCGCTTGATCGTGTCGATCATGAAGTCCGCGGCGGCTTCCGCTTGCAGTTTGGTCGACTGCGCGAAGCCGTCGGGGGGCGCGGTGAGTTGCGACGCGTCGGTGGGCTCCGGGCGCATCCACGCGCCGAAGTACCCATTCGGATTCGCGGCCTGCTGCGCGCGAATGCTCGCGACATCGTACTGAAGCGGATAGTTCGCGCCGGCGTACACGCCGACCCGGTTCTGCACGCCCATGCGCTCGACAGCCTTCAGCGCATCGGCTTCTTCCTGCAAGAGCCAGTCGTTGCCCGTCACGACGCACAGGCCGAGCAGATTCACTTTGCCCTGCCCCATCAACTGGCTCGTCATCGCGAAGAGTTGGCCGTCATCGCCCATCGTGTTGAAGTCGGAATCGATGATGACCTTCGGTGCGTCGTTGTAGACATCGTGATGATCCGAGCCGCCGCAAGCGGCCACGAGGCAGGACAGAAGCGGCGGAATCAGCGGAAGCAGTCTGCGGGGCGCCATGGTGTGTCTCCTTGTGTTTGAACGTTCTGGATGGCCGCGCTGGCAAGCGGCCTGATTCATTCTAGGAGCATTCACTGCGTTCGGAGGCATGATCGTCGATGCCTGCGGGAGCGCACTTTGCTGGCATCGCACACCGCGCAATGAACGTCGACAGGTCCCGCCATGCTTCTTTCCCTTGCCGTGCTGCTGCTCTTCCAGTGTTTCGGGGAAGGCGTCTCGTATGTGTTCCGGCTTCCCGTGCCGGGGCCGGTCGTCGGCATGTTGCTGCTGCTCGCGTTTGTCATCGCGCGGCCGCGCGCCGCCGATACCATCGAGCCGACCGCGAACGAACTGCTGCGTCATCTCTCGCTGCTTTTCGTTCCGGCGGGCGTCGGCATCATGGCATCCGCGAGCGCCGTGCGCGGCGATCTCGTGGCGGTGGTACTGGCGATCATCGTGAGCACGACGCTCGGCATCGGCGTGACGGCCATCGTGATGCGCGCGCTGATGCGCCGCCAGACGGGAGACGAACGGTCATGAGCGCGATCCCACGGCTCACCGCGATATGGGTCTACCTCGCGGCCTCGCCGCTGCTCGGCCTGACCATCACGCTCTTTGCGTATCTGATCGCGCAATCCGTCTATACGCGATGCCGCTTCAATCCGCTGGCCAACCCCGTGTTGATTGCGGTGGCGCTGATCGTCGCGGTGCTTCAGATCAGCGGCACGCCGTATCCGACGTATTTCGAAGGCGCGCAGTTCGTGCACTTTCTGCTCGGGCCCGCGACGGTTGCGCTGGCCCTGCCGCTCTACCGGCAACTGGGCAACCTCAGGCGGCTCGCCGCGCCGCTTTTCGTCGCGCTGTTCGCCGGGTCGATGACCGCGATCGTATCGGCGGTCGCTATCGCGTCGTGGCTCGGCGCATCGCGGCAGACGATTGCATCGCTCGCGCCGAAGTCCGCCACCACGCCCATCGCGATGGCGGTGGCGACGTCCATCGGCGGCATTCCGTCGTTGACGGCGGTGCTCGTCATCTCGACGGGCGTGTTCGGCGCCGTGTTCGCGCGCGTGATTCTCAACGCGCTGCGCGTCGCGGAGCCGGAAGCGCGCGGCTTCGCGCTCGGCGTGGCGTCGCACGGCATCGGCACGGCGCGCGCCTTTCAGGTCAGCCAGCAGATGGGCGCGTTCGCCGGGCTCGGCATGGGGCTCAACGGCATACTCACCTCGTTTCTCGTGCCGGTGTTAGTGCCCGTGCTGGTGCGCTGGCTCTGAACGGAAGCGACGAAGGAACGCGCCTTGCTCGCTGCGGCGCCATGAAGCCCTTCCGTTCACTGCCGCTCGCGCCGCTCGTTGTCGCGCTCGCGCTGGCATGCGCCGCGTGTTCGTCATCCGACGATGCCGCCTCCGATGCCCGCATCGTGCTGTCGTATGCGCGCTCGGCGTCGCAGTGGATCGACTCGTGGCTCGACGGCAGCTCGCCGTCGTCGTACGCCACACGCTCGGTCGATTCGGCCAGCGAACAGATCGGCAAGATAGCGGGCGACCTGCAACGCGCGCACGCGCCCGCCGATGCCGCCTCGCAGGTTCACGCGGTACAGGCCGCCTTCGATAAGGCGCGCGCCGCGCTCGATTCCGGCGACCGCGCGCGCGTCACCGAAGCGCGCTCGACGATGCATGACGCAGCCGTACGCCTCGACGCGTGGCTGCGCGCGCAAGCCGGTGACGCGTCATGAAGAAGCTGCTGGAGATATCGCTCGGCATCGTGACGAGCGTCGGCGGCTTCCTCGAAATGGGCGAGATGTCGACTGCCGCGCAGGCCGGCGCCGCGTTTCACTATCAATTGCTATGGACCATCGTGCTCGGCACGGTCTGCATCGCGTTCCTCACCGAGATGTCGGGACGCTTCGCGGCGGTGAGCGGACACACCATCGTCGATGGCATTCGCGACCGCTTCGGCATCAAGCTGCTCGCGCTGCCGCTCATCTCGACCGTGATCGTGAGCTTTCTCGTACTGAGCGCCGAGATAGGCGGCGTCTCGGTGGCGCTCGAATTCGCAACGGGCATCTCGTATCGATGGTGGGCGCTGCCCGTCGCGCTGCTCTCGTGGCTGTTCTTGTGGCGCGGCACCTTCGGCATGCTGGAGAAAGGCATCTCGCTGCTCGGCCTCGTCACGCTGTGCTTCGTCGTCGCGATCATCCGGCTGCGGCCCGAATGGACGCAGGTGGCCGCCGCTGCGGTGCCGAGCCGCCCGCACGAACATGCCGCGACGTACTGGTTCATGGCCGCGAGCATTCTGGGCGCGTCGCTTTCGCCCACGCTCTTCCTGTTCTATTCGTCGGGCGCAATCGAAGACCGCTGGGACCGCAGCTATCTCTGGCCCAACCGCGCGATCGCCGCACTGGGCATGCTGTTCGGCGGTGTGATTTCGGCGGCCGTGCTGCTCGTCGCGGCGCAGGTGCTCAACGGGCGCGGCATTCTGGATGTCGAAGACTTCCATCAACTGCCGCTGCTTCTCGTCGATGCATTCGGCATGTGGGGATTCGTGCTCTTCGTGGCGTCGCTCGGCATTGCATCGCTCGGCGCGGCGCTGGAAGTGGCGCTGCTCGAAGCGTATCTCTTCGCGCAGGCGTTCGGCTGGAACTGGGGGCAAGACTGTCCGCCGCGCGACAATCCCGGCTTCAGCCTCGTCTATACCTGCGCGCTTTTGCTCGGCGCGTTGCCCATTGCCGCCGGCGCCGATCCGCTCAAGCTCACGGTGTTCTCCATGGCGCTCACCGCCGTCAACTTGCCGTTGATGGTGGTGCCGTTCATCGTCTTGATGAACGACGAGCACTACATGGGCGAGCATTGCAACGGACCGATCTCCAACGTGGCGGTGATCGCCATTACCGCGCTCGCGTTCGTGCTCGGCATCGTCACGATACCGCTCGAATACTTCGGAGGCACATGATGGACGTCGTGCACGATATCCTCGACAAGCAGCTCGTCGACAAGAACGGCGTGCGTATGGGACGCGTGGATGGCCTCGTCGCCGAACTGCGCGACGGCGAATTGCCGAGGCTCGTGTTCATCGAAACCGGCACGGTCGTCATGGCGCGGCGCTTCGGCAGGCGGGCGCATCGGCTGATGTGCGCGTTGCTCGCGCGTATCGGCGCGGGCCACAAGACCACGCCGTATCGCATTGCGTGGAAGGACGTGCGCAAGGTCGCCGTGGATATCGAACTCGACGTGGATGCCGACGACACGCCCGTGCACGACTGGCAACGCTGGCTGCGCGAGCGGACCATCGACCGCATTCCCGGAGCGCGCTGATGCAGACCGTCAACCTGGATGAACTCGTCGGGCTGCGCGTCACCGCGATGGATGGCCGGCGCGTCGGCCGCATCTCCGCGCTGCTGGCCGAAGATCGCGGCGGCGATTGCGTGATCTCGGCGGTGCGCATCGAGACGCACGGCTTCGCGAGTCGCGTGATGCGCTGGATGGCGATGGCGCTTTCGCCTGCGTCCTTGCGCAAGAGGCTCGCGCAGAAGCCGCTCGATGTCGCGTGGGACAAGCTCGACTGGGCCGACATGCGGCAGCCGCGCCTGCGCGAACACGCGCGTTGATCGGCGTCACTCGATGGCCATCGCCTCGATGGCATCGGCGATGCGGCCCGCTTCATCGTAGTGAAGCATGTGCCCGCGATTCGGCACCACGGTGATCGTGCTCTGCGCGATGTCTTCATGCAGCCTTCCCGACTGCGAATCCGCATCGACGATCTTGTCGTCCCGGCCCGCGAAGATGCGCACCGGCACGCTCACTTCGCCGTAACGCCGCGACAGGTCATGCGCCGCCGGCACCATGTAGCCAGCGTCCTCGCCGATCGCGCGCATTTGCGACGGACGCAGCATCAACTCGCGCGGCAGCATCTCGCGAAAGACGTCCGGCACCGGTTGCGGCGCGAACATCAGGCGCAGGTTCGGATCGATCATCAGCCGCGCCGCAATGGGCGAGACCGTGTAGCGCATCACATCGCCGATGACGGGTATCGCGGCGGGCGCGGTGAGCAGCACGTCGAAGCGGGCGCTCGGATAGAAGTAGCCGCTGATCAGCGCGAGCCCGCGAATGTCGATGCGCGGATCGAGCGCCATGGAAAGCGCGGCGAGACAGCCGAGCGACTGCCCGACCACGACCGCCCGCGTCAGTCCCATGCGCTTGAGCGCCTGTTGAAAGAGCGCCGCCTGCGCCTGCGGCGTCCATGCGCGATCGCGCGGACGTTCGCTGAAGCCGAAGCCGGGACGATCGAACGCGATCACGCGATGCCGCTCTGCGAGCCGGTCGAAGAGTCCGCTCGCCACATAGTCTTGCAGCATGACGAGATTGCCGTGCAACAGCACGATGACCGGGCCTTCGCCTTCGTCGATGTAATGCAGACGCACGCCGTCCACGTCGATGAAGCGCCCGACCGGCGGATGATCGCGCTCGGCGCGGCGCGCGCGCAGCGCGGCCCACGCGGCCACGCCGAGCGATGCAGCCGCGACGGAGCCGGCAAGCAGTTTGCCCGATGACAAGGCGCTGGATGATGTCTGAGGCATGTTTCCCCGATGGTCTTGATTGAAGCGCGAAGCGCACGAAGCGAGTGGGCGAGCAAAGGCCGTGCCCCTAGCGGTTCCCGAATCTCGGAACGGTGCTTGCTGCCGTTGAACGCGACATCCACTCAGCGAGATCTGACCATGAACCAGAAAACGCAAGACCCGCAAAGCGCCGTATCGGAGAATGGCCACATCGAAAGCCAGCCGATTCCCGGCCACAACGAAAACATCCCGACGAACCCGGCGGATGACCCGAAGCGCGGCCCGACCGAAGACCGCGCGCCGGACGCGACGCCCGATAAAAAACCCGGCACGCCGCCCGGCTCGCAGAGCGAGAGCGATCGGCTGAAGACGCCGGAGGACGGCAATCCGCTGTAGATCGCGCGCCGCTTATCTGTCCGGTACGGAAGGCGTCGAAATGGCCTGAATGGTCGAGGACACTTCCCCGTCGGAGTAGATCGCGATATCGCCGAGCGCGAGCATGCCGACGATGTTTTTCTCGCTGTCCACGACAGGCATGCGGCGAATCTGCAACTGCTCCATTCTGCGCATGGCGTCGTGAATCTCGTCGTTTTCGAAGCACCATTCGACAGGTTCGCTCGCCACGTCCTGCACCGCGCACGACGACTCCTTGCCCACCGACACCGCGCGCACCACGATGTCGCGGTCGGTCACGACGCCCTTCAGGCGCGTGCCGTCGCACACCGGAAGCGCGCCGACATTGAGTTCGTCCATCAGTTCGGCTGCGCGGCGAATGCTCTCGTTGGGCGCGATGGTCTGCACGCCGCGTGTCATTACTTCGGCTACCTTGGTCATGACTTCCTCCTCGTTCCATGGCGACTCCCGATGCAGCATGCAGCGTGCCGTTGTCTCGCCCGGCGCGCGCGCGTCGGCCTGCTGATTGCTAACCGAAGCCCATACGGTCAATGCGGAACGCACAATGAAAATCGCACAGGTCGCACCGCTCTACGAGAGCGTCCCTCCTATCGCATACGGCGCCACCGAGCGCATCATTTCTTATCTGACGGAAGCACTGGTCGCCCTCGGGCATGAAGTCACATTGTTCGCCACGGCGGATTCGAGAACGCGCGCCCGCTTGCATGCGAGCGCGCCGACGGCGCTCTGGCGCGACGAACGCGTGTGGGACACGACGAGCCATCATCTGCGTCAGCTCGAAGCTGTCATCGAACGTTCATCGCAGTTCGATGTGATTCACTTTCACACCGAGCCCATTCATCTGCCGATGCAGCGCTTTCTCGCATGCGCTTCGCTCACGACCATGCACGGGCGTCTTCTTCCCGCCGATCACGGTCCGCTCTTCGAGACCTTCGCGAATGCGCCGCTCGTCTCGATCTCCGACAGTCAGCGCCGCGGCGCGCCGCACGCGAACTGGCGGGCGACCGTGCATCACGGCCTTGCGCTCGATGAAATGCGCTATTCGCGCGAAGGCGGCGACTATCTGCTATTCGTCGGCCGCGTGATGCCGGAAAAGCGCATTGACCGCGCGATCGAGATCGCGCGTCGCGCGGGGCTGCCGCTCAAGATCGCCGCTGCCGTGCATCCCGGCGAGCGCGCGTACTTCAAGGAGACGATCTGGCCGCTCATCGCGGAATCGGAGTCTTTTGTCGAGTATCTGGGCGAAGTGGGCGGCGAGACGCGTCGCGCGCTCTTCGCGAACGCACGTGCGCTCGTCTTTCCTATCGACTGGGAAGAGCCGTTCGGCCTCGTGATGATCGAGGCGATGGCATCGGGAACGCCGGTCGTCGCGTTCAGGCGCGGCGCGGTGCCCGAAGTCATCGAGCATGGCGTGAACGGCTTGATCGTCGACGATGTGGACCAAGCCGTGCGCGCCGTTCGCGAGATTGGCGCGATAGACCGCGCCCGCTGCCGCAAGACGTTCGAGCAGCGCTTCTCTGCCGAACGCATGGCGCGCGACTATCTCGCGGTGTATCACGATCTGCTGCAAAGCCGCGCGAGCGCAGACGCTTTTATCGCCGCCGCCGATACCGACGCGCTGGAAGCCTGACCTTCGACACGAACCACCATGCGCATCGCTCTAGTCTCAACGCTCTATGAAAGTGTGCCGCCACGACGTTACGGCGGCATCGAACGGATCGTCTCCTATCTCAGCGAAGAACTCGTGGCACTGGGTCACGACGTGACGCTTTTCGCGAGCGCCGACTCGCGCACGAGCGCGAAGCTCGTCGCGGGAAGCGACTGCGCGGTGCGGCTCGTCGAGGACACCGCCGATCCGCAAGCCTTCCATTTCGCGATGCTCGAAGACGTGGTCGCCGCGTCGAAGCACTTCGATATCGTGCATTTCCACACGGATTACCAGAGCTTTCCGTTCGCGCGCCGCATGCAGTGCGCGCATGTGACGACGCTGCACTGGCGGCTCGACGTGCCGGGACTCGAGCCCATGTACCGCCGCTTCGCCGATATTCCGCTCGTCTCCATCTCGAACGCGCAGCGCGCGCCGCTGCCGTGGCTCGCGTGGGCGGGCACCGTGTATCACGGCTTGCCGGACACACTCTATCCGTTCCATGAACGCGCGGGCGACCATCTCGCGTTCGTCGGAAGGATCGCGCCGGCCAAGGGACCGGATGCGGCTATTCGCATCGCGCGTCGCGCGGGCATGCCGCTCAAGATCGCCGCGAAAGTGGATGAAGCCGACCGTCCGTACTTCGAGAGCGCGGTCGCGCCGCTCGTCGAAGCGCCGCTGATCGAATACGTCGGCGAGCAGGACGATGCGGGCAAGAGCCGCATCATCGGGCAAGCGCGCGCGCTGCTCTTTCCGATCGACTGGCCGGAGCCGTTCGGCCTCGTGATGATCGAGGCGCTCGCGTGCGGCACGCCCGTGATCGCGTTCGGGCGCGGCTCGGTGCCGGAAATCATCGAGGATGGCGTGAACGGCTTTGTCGTGCGTAACGAGGACGAAGCGGTGGAAGCGCTCGCGCGTCTGCCGGAGATCGATCGCCGCCGCTGCCGCGAAACCTTCGAGCGGCGCTTCACGGCACAGCGTATGGCGCGCGATTACGTCGATGTGTATCAGCGTCTCGTCGATGCCCGCGCGGCGCGTTGCGCGCCGCCGTCGCTCATCGAACAGGATGCCTAACCAGAGGACACGCGCATGCGATTCATGGTGCTTGCCAGCGATTACGACAACACGCTCGCCGAGAACGGCCGCGTCTCCGAGGCTACGTGGGACGCAATCGACCGCCTGCGCGCTTCGGGGCGTCACATGATTCTCGTCACGGGCCGCGAGCTCGACGATCTACTCACGCTGTGCGACCGCGTCGACCGTTTCACGCTGATCGTCGCGGAAAACGGCGGCGTGATCTATTCGCCCGTCACGCGCGAGCGCAAGCTGCTCGCGCCGCCGCCGCCGCCCGCGTTCGTCGAGGCGATGAAGAAGGCCGGCGTGCGTCATCTCGGCGTGAGCCAGACGCTCGTCGCGACCGTGCGGCCTTACGACGAACAGGCGCACGCCGCCATTCGCGATCTTGGGCTCGATCTGCACGTCGTCTATAACGGCGACGCGGTGATGGTGCTCGCGCCGGGCGTCAGCAAGGCCAGTGGCCTGCTCGCCGCGCTCGATGAGCTTTCGCTGTCGCCGCGCAATGCCGTGGGCGTCGGCGACGCGCAGAACGACCACCCGCTGCTCGATGCGTGCGAGATGTCGGCGGCGGTGAGCAACGCGATTCCCGCGCTGAAGTCGCATGCGGATATCGTGCTGAAGAGCGAATGCGGCGCGGGCGTGACCGAACTGATCGACGCGATTCTCGCCGACGATCTTGCCGCCGCGAGCGAGCGCGTCACGCGGCGCAACGTGCTGCTCGGAGCGCGCGTCAACGGCGATTCGCAGCAAGAAGAGGGCGAGCCTGAAACGCTCGCGCCGCAGCGGACCGTTGCGCTGATCGCCGGGCAATCGGGCGGCGGCAAGTCCACGCTCATCACGGGTCTCATGGAGCGGCTCGTGGCGGCCGGCTACCAGTTCTGCGCGCTCGATCCCGAAGGCGACTTCGATACCTTCGAGAACGCGCTGCCCATCGGCGATGCCGAGACCGCGCCGAAAGCCGACGACATCACGCGGCTTTTGCATCAGCCGAGCCAGTCCGTGCTCGTGAACCTCATGCGCGTCACGTTCGCGGACCGGCCCGCGTACTGCGCGAGTGTGCTCGCGCACATGCAGAAGTCGCGCGCGCTCACCGGCCGCCCGCACTGGATGCTCTTCGACGAAGCGCATCACTTCTTCCCCGCGAGCATAAATCCGGCCGACGAAGTGCTGCCAGACCAACTCGCGCCCGCGCTTTTCGTCACCGTGCATCCGGAGCAGCTTTCGCCGCGCCTTTTGGATCGCGTGACGATGTTCATCGGCGCGGGGCCGGGCGCGCAGACGTCGCTCGAAGAGTTTGCGCGCGCGGCGGGCCACGATGCGCCCGGCGCGCTGCCCGACGACATCAAGCCCGGCCAGGCGCTCGTGTGGCGTCGCAAGGCGGACGACGGCGGCTGGGACGAGCCGGTCGTCGTGCATGTCGAGCCCGCGAAAACGCAGCGTCGCCGTCATGTGCGCAAGTATGCGGAAGGCATGCTGATTCCGGAGCGCAGCTTCTACTTCCGCGGCCCCGAGGACAAGCTGAACCTGCGCGCGCACAATCTCGTGCTCTTTCTTGAACTCGCCGAAGGCGTCGATGAGGAGACCTGGATGTTCCATCTGCGCCAGGGCGACTATTCGACGTGGTTTCGCGACGTGATCGGCGATACGTCGCTGGCGGACGAAGCGCAAGCCGTCGAAGCCAACGAGGGCCTTTCGGCGAAGGAGAGCATCGAAGCGATTCGAAAGGCCGTCGAAGAGCGTTATACGCAGCCTGAGAATCCGGTGCTGCCGAACATCCTCGCGCCGGGATCGAAGGACGGCGATGGCGCATAAATTGCTGCACTGCGTCGCGTATCGCGTAACGCGCTTGGCATCGGCGAAGGTTCGATGTCGGGCGCCGTTCGCGTTGCATGTTCCTGAAGGTCGCTCTAAGCAGAGGTGTTGAATGAATACGAACTCGCCGCCAGCGCGGTCGCCCGCCGGCCCATCGTCGCCATCGCCATCGAACACGCGATCGCCGTCACCTGTCGTCAAATGGGTCACTGTGCTGTTTCTCGCGTTGTCGGGGCTGTATCTGGCCGGCGTCGGCATATGGCTCGTCGCCATCGGCGGCTCGCCGTATTACGTCGTCGCGGGCATTCTTATGCTCGCCGTCGCGTGGCTCATCTGGCGGCGCAATACCCTCGCCCTAATCGTGTACGCGGTGCTGCTCTTCGGCACGCTGATATGGGCGGTCGCCGAAGCGGGCTTCGACTTCTGGGCACTCGCGCCGCGTCTGGACGTGCTCGTCATCGTCGGGATTTGGTTGCTGCTGCCCTTCACGTATCGCCTGTACATGAACCCGGTGCGCCGCGGCGGGCTCGCGCTCGGCGCCGCGCTCGTTCTGACCGGCATCGCGCTCGTGTATGCCGTGTTCAACGATCCGCAAGAGGTCAGCGGCACGGTGAGCGCGCAGGCGTCGAGTGCTTCGGCTGCGCCTGCCGCGACCGGCGGCCGTCCGGGCGACTGGCTCGCCTACGGCAATTCGCAGCACGGCACGCGCTATTCGCCGCTTTCGCAAATCAACGACAAGAACGTCGGGAACCTGCAAGAAGCGTGGACCTTCCGCACGGGCGACATGAAAGGCCCGCACGATCCGCTCGAAATCACCGATGAGGTGACGCCGCTCGCCGTCGACGGCACGCTCTTCTTCTGCACGCCGCACCAGAACGCGATTGCGCTCGACGGCGCGACGGGCAAGGAGAAATGGCGCTTCAACCCGGACCTGAAGCCGGACCCGAGCTTTCAGCACGTGACCTGCCGGGGCGTCTCCTACTATGAGACGCCCGCCGCCGCGCAGGCGCGTCAGACGAACAACCTGTCGTCGCTGCCGGCGTGCGCGCGCCGCGTGATCCTTCCGGTGAACGACGGCCGTCTGTTCGAACTCGATGCCGCGACCGGCCAGCGTTGCGCGGGCTTCGCCGCGAACGGCATGCTCGACTTGCAGCATCTGCAGCCGGTGAAGACGCCGGGCATGTACGAGCCGACCTCGCCGCCGATCATCACGTCGAAGGTCATCGTCATGGCGGGGTCGGTCACGGACAACTACGGCACGCGCGAGCCCTCGGGCGTGATTCGCGGCTTCGACGTGGACACCGGCAAGCTGCTGTGGGCGTTCGATCCGGGCGCGCGCGACCCGAACGCGATTCCGAGCGATCAGCACAGCTACACGATGAACTCGCCGAACTCGTGGGCGCCGGCTGCCTACGACGCGCAGCTCGACATCGTGTATCTGCCGATGGGCGTCTCGACGCCGGACATCTGGGGCGGCAATCGCACGCCCGAACAGGAACGCTACGCGAGCGGCCTGCTAGCGCTGCATGCATCGACCGGCAAGCTCGCGTGGTTCTATCAGACCGTGCACCATGACCTGTGGGACATGGACTTGCCCGCGCAGCCGACCATCGCGGATATCAAGGATTCAAACGGCAACATCGTTCCCGCGATCTATGCGCCGGCGAAGACGGGCAACATCTTCGTGCTCGACCGCCGCACCGGCAAGCCGATCGTTCCGGCGCCCGAGCAGCCGGTGCCGCAGGGCGCGGCACAGGGCGATCGCCTGTCGCCGACGCAGCCGTTCTCGCAACTCACCTACCGGCCGCAGAAGAACCTGACCGGCGCGGACATGTGGGGCGCGACGATGTACGACCAACTCGTGTGCCGTGTGATCTTTCATCGGCTGCGCTACGAGGGGCCGTTCACGCCGCCGTCGGAGCAAGGCACGCTCGTGTTCCCGGGCAATCTCGGCATGTTCGAGTGGGGCGGGCTTGCCGTCGATACGGACCGGCGCATTGCGATTGCGAACCCGATTGCGCTGCCGTTCGTCTCGAAGCTGATTCCGCGCGGACCGAACAACCCGATGGAGCCGCCGCAGGCCGGACAGTCGGGCACTGGCGCGGAAACGGGCATTCAGCCGCAGTACGGCGTGCCGTTCGGTGTGACGCTGAATCCGTTCCTCTCGCCGCTGCGTCTGCCTTGCAAGCAGCCGGCCTGGGGCTATGTGTCGGCGCTCGATCTGGAGACGAACAAAGTGATCTGGAAGAAGCGCATCGGTACGACGCGCGATGCATCGCCGATACCGCTTCCGTTCAAGATGGGCATGCCGATGCTCGGCGGCCCGATGACGACGGCGGGCCATGTATTCTTTATCGGCGCAACGTCGGACGACTATCTGCGCGCATTCAGCACCGATACCGGCGAGGAGTTGTGGCACACCCGTCTGCCGGCAGGCGGACAGGCGACGCCGATGACGTATGAGGCGAACGGCAAGCAGTACGTGCTGATCGCGGCCGGCGGGCATGGGTCGTTTTTGACCAAGCTCGGGGATTATGTGATTGCTTATGCGTTGCCGGAGAAGCGGTAATTGGCTGGCGGGGGATCGCTGTCGTGCGTGGTGATGGGCGACAGCGATCTCGGCGGTTCAGGTGACGCTGGGGAATCGCGGGCGCATGTGATGGAAAGTTGCCGGGCGCGCTGCGCAAGTCGAAGCCAAGGTAAGTGCGCGGCAGCGAACGACAGGTAGCCCGCTTGCCCACGTCGCTCCCTTTCATGAGCTGCTCACTTGGCAGCGAACCCGTTTCCGTCAAGAGCGATCGTACGATTTCCTAAGTTGCCGACGCTACAGCGAATGACCGCGTAACAGCCGCATCGGGTGTGGGACTCTGCAGGCGGCCTCGCGGCGGCGAACATAGGTTTAGTTAAGAAAACATTCACCGCTTCGTAAAACTCTCTGCGCGGCTGCAAACATCCGGCGGCTAGATGTGCGCGCGCGTCACCTTAAATGCTGCGTACGTACGAGCGCGCAACTCACGTCTCCGATGACGTCCCGCACGTGCTTCCCATGCAGACGGGCAGGCAAGCGGGCCAAAGGGACAAACGACAAGAATGTCGCCGACGTTGCAATTCCGGTACAGAAGGGCAAGCCAATCATGAATCGCTGCGAGAGACGGCGATCAACGTCGCTTTCGAAGAAGAGTGAATTGGCAGGCAATACGGCGCACGAGTAGGGTGGCGTTCCGCGGCGTCGAATCGCTATAGCGCGCGTCGGTTAGGCTGTTCTCGACACCGACTCAAAGGCGACACGACGGAAAAGTCTTCTTCCCTCTTTATATCGAGCCCGTCTTCTTGAGATAACCGCCTGCATCTCGACCATGCCGCGTCTGCTGAAGAAGCGCGAGCGAGTGACCAGCGCCATGCGGCTGCTGTCGCGCCACCCTCACGCGTCACGTCGAGAGCCCTCCCAGATGCGATCACCTGCATGGTGAGCGAACCGGCGTCATCGGTCTCCGGGCGCTATATCCTCCGGATGCGCCGACTGCTGCACGATTTCCTCGCCGACGCGGAAACCGGATTGACAATGTCCGCATGACGCAATGCTCTATAGCCGTCCCGGGCGGCCGTTCGCCGCCCGCCTCTCCTTCACAACGCCGGTCGGCCTACGCCTTAACCGACCGATGCCGCTCCGCCTGCGGCCGGCCCGATCCCTTGGCGAACACGAAGAGACTCGCGCCCGCGCCCGCAGCCGCGATGGCGAGCCGGATCGGATTCGCCTTCACCGTATCCACGCCCTTGGCCACGGCATTCGCCCACGGCGACGAACGCGTCGCGCCCGACGTCGACGGCGGAACGGGCGGCAGCGGCGCGGGCGCGACCGGTTGCGCGTGCGCCGCGCTTGCCAGCACCGGCGCGTGCGGCGCGCCGTGCACCGCGTCGTTAGACCCTTGATTCGACGCGCCGGTCCCCGGCGCCGGCATCGCGGGCGCGCCCGGCTTATCGGCTGCGCTCGACTCCTTCGCCGGCTTGCCCTCGCGCGCTTCCGCTCGCGCGGCCGCGGCTTCCGCGCCGAGCAGCAGCACGGCGGCGGCGAAATACAGCCACATCATGAGCACGGCGAGCGAGCCCGCCGCGCCGAATGCGTTGGCCGTGCCCGCGTGCGTCAGATACAGCGCGAACAGCTTCTTGCCGACCGAAAACAGCACGGCGGCAATCGTGCCGCCCACGAAGGCATCGCGCCAGGTGACGTGGCCATCGGGCAAATATTTCATCAGCGCGGCGAACGCGCACGACAGAATCACGAGGCCGAGGAGGAACTGCGCGATATCGCCGATGACGACGAGCGGCGATTCCCCGAACACCCATTTGCCGGCCGCCTGCACCGCCGTATCGAGTACGAGCGAAATGATCAACAGGAACGCGACGCCCATCACGAGGCCGAAGGAAATCAGCCGCACCTTGACGAGCGTGGCAACGCCCGACTTCGCTTTGTCGTCGGCGGGCCACACGACGGAGAGCGCCGTATTAAGCGATGAAAACGTGGCGGACGCGCCCACGGCGAGCAGTACGAACGAGATGACCGCCGCGATGCCGCCTCCGCCGCTGCGGTGCGCGTGCTCGACGATGGTCTGCACGCTCGCGGCGGCGTCCTTGCCGAGCATGCCGCTCACCTGATGGAAGATCTGCCCGCGCGCGGCCTCTTCGCCGAAGACGAGTCCGGCCACGGCGATCACCATGACGAGCGTCGGCGCGAGCGAGAAGGCCGAATAGAACGCGATGCTCGCAGCCATCGGCGCGGAGCGGTCGGCGCTGAAGCGCTTGAAGGTGCGAACGGGCCAGGCGATCGCCCGGCTCATGAGGGATGTGGAATCCCGCGCGGATGTCTTGTTCATCGCTATTCTCCTGGGAACGTGCTGCTTGCCTTTAGCATCGCGGATGCCAGCCGGGAGAACGACGGTGCGAAAACGCGGGAGTGCTGATGGTGCGCTGGGGGCTGTAGAAGCGCGCGACGCGCGGGATTTAGCCGTCCGCGCCGGGCTTCGAGATGTCGGGCGTGCCACGCACGGGGTTCTGGTCCGGCTGCAGATCGGTGTTGTCGGGCAGCGTCTCCGGCGTGCGCGCAGGCGGCGTGCCGCTCGCGATTTCGGCTTGCTCCGGGGCGGGTCGTTGCGGTTGAGTCGGGTCGGACATGGTGGCTCCTTGGGGCGTCGGTGTTTAAGTCGTCAGCAAATGGCGTACTCGCGTTCGCGCGTCGCGGACTGTCGCTGCCTGCGCGGCCTCCGGCCGTGCCACATCGCGTCGCGCCTGGAAAGCCGACCTCCGCATCGCCGAACTCGATCCGACGATCCTGAGCTTATCCATCGACATCGACGGTCAGAACGCGCTCTACCAGCACGGACCCGTCGCGCCGACGCGCATCAGCTGGCCCGGCCCGCGCGGCGGCGTGCATGCGGAACTAACGGCGAGCCCGCGCATCCGCGCCGATACATCGACGATTGCTGCCGACGGCCCATGGGCGCTCATGCGCCTGATGCGTCTTGGCGAAGTCGTGCCGACCGCGACGCCGGGCCGCACGCGCGTCGTCTTCGGCTTCGAGGGCCGCAAGGCGGTGCTCGATATCGCGACGGCCGGCAGCGTGGCGAATCCCCTCACGAGCGATGTGCTCACCACGTTCCGCTGCCCGAGTTCCATGCCGATCTTCAACCTGCCCGACAGCGGTCCGCCGCCCGGCTTGCCCGCATTGCCGTCGCAGACGGCCTCCTCCGCCGGAACCGCAACCGCCGCGGCAGCCGATCCCGCTCCGGCCGCTTCGGCGAGCCGTCAGTAAGCATCGCCGCTTCGGCAGACGGGCGCACGGTCGACAGACGTAGCCGGCGCTCGCCGACAGCGGCATCCGCCTCAGTTTTCCGGCACATATTTCCGCTTTTTCGCAGGATCTAGGCAAACGTTGGCGGCCCGGCTCGTTCAGCGCGTGCCGTCCACGCAAATTTGACGAGAAGAACCCTAAAGTCCCGCCTTTTCCGGCCGTAGTTACGTCCGAACCCCAAGCGGGACGGCCTCTTTCGTCCCGCCGCACTTTCTCCTTGCATCGCCGATCGGGCTTGCCGCGCGATGGTCCTCTTCCATCCGTCGCCCTCGTCGTCGATGCGACCTCGATCAGCATTCCTAAGTGACACCATGATGACGATCAACTCGAATGCACGCGCTCTTTTCCAGGCGCGTCCGTGCGCCCTATTCGCCATTGCACTGGCGATGACCGCGCTTCTGACGGCGTGCGGCGGCGGCGGAGGCGGCGACGGCACGGCCGGCGCGGCAAAAAGCGCTGCCGCCGGCACCACCGTCAGCGGCACGGGAAGCGATGCCGCTTCCGCCGCTTCGTCGGCTTCCTATTCGGGAGGCGGCACTGCCGTCGCCTCCCCGGCCACGAGCACCGCGCAGTCCGCCGCGAATTCCACGGCGGCCAGCACGTCGACGGGAAGCAGCGCGACGCCCGTTAGCCTGAACAACTCGACAGGCTCGAGCGCGCCGGTCAGCGCACCCGCGCCGGTCAATGCCTCAGCGTCGATCTTCTATGGCGCCAATGGCCACAACAACGAAGGCGGCGCCTACGACATTTCCAGTCCCGCGCGCCAGCTTTCGCAGTTGCAGGACCTCGGCGTGAAGCTGTATCGCAACGAGGTGTACAGTCAGGCAACCGCCACGAAGCTGGCCGGTATCGCAAGGTCGATGGCGGCCGGCGGCGTCACGGTGTTTCCCGTGCTGCTGTCCGACCCGCGCTCCTTCAACAGCGAAACCGACGCGTACGACGCGGGCTTCGCGCTCGGTCAGCAGACGGCGACGTCGTATCGGTATCCCTATTACGAGGTGTCGAACGAACTGGGCGCGCTGGCGTTGGTCGGCAACGTCGATGGCGTCTATCCGCAACATTTCAACAACGCGATTTTCCAGAAGGCGCGCGGCGTGATACGCGGCATGATCGCCGGCATCAAATCGGTCGATACGAACGGCAAGATCGTCATGGGCGGAGAAACGTGGCTGCACTACGGCTTCGACGAGATGCTCTGGAACGGCACGCAGCCGGACGGCACGACGGGCCATCCGAAGGTCACGTGGGACATCACCGGCTGGCATTGGTATTCCGATCAGGGCGACATCACGCGCGCCTGTGGCGGGACCGGCTGCCACGACGTGCTCGCCGCGCTGCAGGCCTTCGGCAAGCCAATCTGGCTGACGGAGTTCGGCGTGCGCCCGTCCTACGGTTCGGACGCGCAGATCGCGTCGTACATGGTCGGCAACACGATGATGGCGCAGTTCGTCGCGGTGGCATCGCGGTATAACCTTCAGGCGATCCAGGTGTACGAACTCTACGACGATCCGGTCGGCGGCGAAGGCAACTACGGTCTTCTGATGAACGACGGCGTCACGCAGAAGCCGGTGTATGCGGCGTTCAAGAACTTCGTCGCCGGGCATCCGATGTAACTCGCCGGTCGCGTGACGCGACGATTG
This sequence comes from Caballeronia sp. M1242, assembly GCF_017220215.1. Lineage (NCBI taxonomy): Bacteria > Pseudomonadati > Pseudomonadota > Betaproteobacteria > Burkholderiales > Burkholderiaceae > Caballeronia > Caballeronia sp. M1242. The sequence continues at coordinate 533,547 of NZ_CP071131.1, forward strand.
ACCGGCCACGCGAGGGGTACGGCTGACGCTCGACGCGCTACCATAAGCCGCACCATCCGCGATTCAAGCCAGCCGGAGAAGCGACGAGCGTGCGAAACCCAGAGACTATCGACAGCAGCGCAGGGCCTCGCATGGAGCCGCAGCCCGCGAGCGCATCGGCGAACCGCACGCACGCGCGGTGGCTCGCCGTCGCCTTGTCGCTCGGCAGCGCGATCGCGCTCGGGTTTGCGCGGTTCGCGTACGCCTTGCTTCTGCCTCCGATGAAGCTCGACCTCGGATGGAACTTCGCGCAGGCCGGCGCGATGAACACGGCCAACGCGCTCGGCTATCTGCTCGGCGCGTTCGCGTTCTGGCGGCTGTCGCAGCGAAGCGCGCCGCGGACGCTCTTCGTCGCAGGTTGTGTCACGACGGCGCTGTTGATGGCATTGAGCGGCGCGGTCACAAAGACCAACGGGCTGCTTATATTGCGGGTCCTGACCGGCGCTGCGAGCGCGCTCGTCTTCGTGAGCGGCGGGGTGCTGGCGGCTCGCCTCGCGTCGCTTTCGCCTCGCGACTCCGGACTCATCATCGGCTTGTATTACGGCGGCACGGGCTGGGGCATCGCGCTTTCGTCGATCCTCGTCCCGCTGACCATATCGTCCGATACGCACGGCTGGCGGTACGCCTGGTTCGCGCTCGCGGCAGCGTGCGCCCTCTGCGGAACCGCCGCGGTGTGGGCAGCGCGGCGTATCGACTCGGCGTCTGCGCAACCGATGGCACCACGCGGGGCGCCAGTCGCGGCGCATCGGCCGGTAGGGCACAGGCGCTACATCCTCGCGCTTGCGGGATACGGCTGCTTTGGCGTCGGCTATATCGGGTACATGACGTTCATCGTCGCGTTGCTGCGCACGGCGGGCATGAGTGCCGCTGTCGTCAGCGGCTTTTACGTCGTGCTCGGCCTGGCGACGGTTATCTCGGCGCGTGTGTGGTCGGGACTGCTCGACCGGGTGCGCGGCGGTCAGGCGCTCGCGTTGCTCAACGCGCTGCTCGCCGTGGCGACGCTGGTCCCCGCGCTGTTCGCGCATCCGGTGGCCGCGTTCGCGTCCGGCTTGCTGTTCGGCGCGACGTTTCTATCCGCCGTGGCGTCGACGACAGCCTTCGTCCGGCACAACCTGGCTGCGAGCCAATGGGCAAGCGGCATTAACGCGTTCACCATCGTCTTCGCCGTCGGGCAGATCGTCGGTCCCACGGTGATCGGGCGCATTTCGGATAGCGGCGGGCTCAGTCGCGGTCTCGTCTACTCTGCAGCCATGCTCGCGCTCGGCGCTGCACTTGCGGCGTGCCAGAAGCCGTTGAGCGAGCCCGCATCGCCGAAAGAATGAGGCCAGTGCGGCAGGTCAGCCCGACCGCGCCTTCTTCATCTTGACGTACACGTGCGAGCAGAACGCATCGGCAACGACGCGATTGACCGTCAGGATGTTGTCCGCGCTCAACGATTCGCGTGAGAGGCCCTGTTTCTCGATCAGTCGCTGCGGAATCAGCTGGCTCAGGAACGAATGGCACAGTTCCTTGCGTGACTGCGTGTCTGCCGACTCGAAGAACTCCCGCCCCGCCCTGATCTCCTCGCTAATCTTCGCTTTCGCGGAATCGTTCTGCGCCTGGATGGTCGCTTCGAGTTGCGCCTGGGCTGCGTCGCGCTCTCGCCGGCCCTTCTTCTCTTCTTCGAGTTGGCGGGCCTTGATCGCGGCCATCTTGCGGTCCGCGTCGCCGATACGGTAGTTGCCTTCCAGCGCCTTGAAGAGGTAGCCGCGCGGGCTCACGGTGACCTTGCCCTCGTTCAGCTTGAAGCGCGTGTATTCGATCGCCTGTTCGAGACGCTCGTCCGTCCACACATCGCGGCGCTTGGCGAGGCGCTCGAAGTCGGGCGTATCGAACGCGAATTCGTTGTGCAACAGGAGGTACATCTCGTCGGCGATGCCCGCCCGCGCCGCATCCGCGCCCTGCTTCTTGGTGAAACGAAAGCGGATCTTGAGCTTGTCGCGCGTGGCGCGATCGGCGTTGGCTTCCCAGCTCACGTCGAAGTCCGAGACTTCATTGAGTTGGTCGATAGCCGGCTCCAGAAACCGCTTCTTGAACTCCTTGACTTCCTTGCGCGACTCACCGACTTTGCCCGGCCATTCGAGCACCTCTTCGAACGGGAACCACTCGGTCACGCCGTGGCCTTCGCACGGAATCAGGCGGTCATAGATTGCACGTGCGAGCGACAGCGAAAATGCCGTCGAGGCGCGCAAGCTCAACCAGTGGGCCTTGTAGGGGCTAATGAGATACTTGATGACGCGTCCGGAAAGCAGCACGCAGACAACGTTCCGTTCGATATAACAGTCACCGAGCAGACTAATGGTGCCCCACGAGTCTTTCTCCGTCAGTTCCTCGATGGATGGCGCCGTCATGATTTCGACGCGCGCGCGCGCGGCCGCTCTCATTTGCGCGATCAGGTGACTGTGGTTGCGGCTGTCGTAGCGCATCAGCCACTTGAAGTAGTTCACGTCCGCGGTGAAGGTATAGACCTTGTCGTCGATCAGCTCGTCGGGTGCTTTCGTCGCGACGATGAAATAGGCGGCGTCAAGCACGCGCCGCGCCGCGATCCCGAGGCCGCCGACACGCGTGAAAATGTTGTTCCGCAGAAAACCGATATCGCGCGTCGCCTCGCAAATAGCCGCGCCTTGACCGGACATATCCTCGTAGATGTCCAGCGCAAGTTGCTGAGGCGTGACGGTGAAATCTTGATTGTCCATTCTTCTGTTCGGCTACTGTCCCGGCACTCTAACAGGCACGAAAAGCGTGTCAACACAAAAACCGCCCCGCTTTTACGCGCCTGATCTGCACAAAAACCGTCCTGCCCAGCGCCTCAGACGCCCAAATTCCGCCCCCGCGCGCACAAAAACCGTCTCTGGCCGCCCAGTTTGCGGCTGACCCAGCACAACAACCGCCCCGTCCGTCACAAAAACCGTCCCTATTCACAACGGGCGGCCTTGATTTCAAAGGGAAACCTCAGCGTTGTTTGTAGGTGTGCGAGTCAAGGTTTACAAAAAGACAAGACAAACTCTTGCCTCTGCAAGGTGAATTCTTGTCTCCTCGAATCTAAGTGTCTGATTTCGTAATGGATTTTCTAGCGCACAAAAAGCACCCCCGGGGCGCTTTTTGTGCTGGAGCCTTTTGCATGGGAGGACGACGGCGGAGGCACCGCTTCGTCAAAAAGATCCGGACGGTATTGCGAGCAGAGAAAATGGCGGGATGAAGGCGCTGATAGACAAGAAACTGCGAAATTTTCTCCGCTCCGTAAGCCTGTTTACGCATATTCGTGTATTCTGCGCTTCAGCGTCAATACAGGGAGAAAGCGCAGAATGGCCAACGTAGGCAGCCTACCAATGGAAGACCGCAAAGTATCGCTTCGGGAAGTGGCGGAGTTTGCGGATAACCTCGAACCGTTTTCGGACAACCTTCGCGAGCAGATCCTCGCACCGCGCCCGCGCAAGACAGCACCCTTTTACACCATCAGCGAACTTGCCGAGATGTGCAACCTCACTCGGCAGCAAATTCAGTATCTCGTGACTAAAGGCGAAGGTGGTCTGCCGAGCGGCACACTAAATGGCAACGGGCGCAGCCGGACGTTCACATTGCCCGAGGTGCGACTGTGGGTGAAGATGGCTTCGGATATCTACCAGACGCGGCTCGACGATGCCGACGGCACCTTTCGCGGCAAGGTGCTCACTACGGCGCAGTTGAAGGGAGGCTCGGCGAAGACTACGACAACCGTATGCCTGGCACAAGCTCTGACGCTGCTCGGCCGGAAAGTCTTGTTGATCGATCTGGATCCGCAAGCGTCGGCGTCGGAGCTCTGCGGACTTTATGCAGAGAAGGAAATCTCGGGGGACGACACCGTGCTCCCTTATATCTATGACCAGAACATCGAAGGTGGGCTGGGCGCGAGCGTGCAGTCGACCTACTGGGATGGGCTCGACATTATCCCCGGTCATACCTTCCTGTACGGAGCAGAGTTTCTGCTTCCCGCGCGGCAGAAGACGATCCAGGGCTATCGGTTCTGGGCGGTTTTGCGGGAGGGGCTCGAGCCGCTGCGCGCGCAGTACGACTACATTCTGATCGATACGTCGCCCTCGCTGTCTTACATGAACCTGAACGCATTGCTGGCAGCCGACGCGCTCGTCATGCCAATGATTCCCGAGAATCTCGACTTCATCAGCTCGTTGGCGTTCTGGCGGCTTTTCTCCGATGTCGCGGAAGATTTTCTGCCGTACGAAGAGGACAAGGTGTACGACTTCATCTCGATCCTGCTGTCGAAGGTCGATTACGGTAAGACGTCGTCGGCGCCGGTCGTCCGGCAGTGGGCGCAAAGTGCGTACGGCCGTTGGCTCGATCCGTTCGAGATCCCGGCGAGTTCTGTGATGAGCGGCGGTGCGCTGTCGTTCTCGACTGCGCTGGACGTCGTCAGTACGCACTCGACGGCCAAGTCGTTGCAACGGGTTCGTCAGCCGATGATGCAGTATGCCAAGTGGCTCGACGATATGTTCGTTAAATCCTGGAAGGAGGCGGCGTGAGTAACAACATTAGAGAACAACTCATGGCCAAGACGGCCAACCTTCCGAAGCCGGCCGATTTCAAAGGCGAGTCGAAGAAGGATCGAAACGCCCGAGGTCCGCAGACGATGCCCGGCATCACGAGCGCGCTTGCAGCGGCGCAGCTTCGGATTCAGGAGTTGGAATCGAAGGGTGTGGAGACGGACATTCCAATCGAGGCGATCGTGCCGAACCCGTGGCAGCCGCGTCGTCAATTCAATGAGGGCAAGCTCTCGGAACTGGCGCGGTCCATCGATGAGGTCGGGTTGCTTCAGGCGGTTACGGTTCGCCGCATCGGGGAGTCGTTTCAGTTGGTCGCCGGCGAGCGGCGGCTGCGTGCGCATAAGCTCATCAACAAGGAGGCGATTCGCGCAGTTGTGATCGAGTGCTCTGATCAGGATATGGCAGCGCTTGCGTTGATGGAGAACGTGACGCGTGACGATCTGTCGGACTATGAGATCGCTATTGCGATTCGGCGTGCGGAAGCAGAATTTCCGAACCGCACTAGGCTGGCGGAGGCGATGGGCATCTCGCGGAGCGATCTCTATCGGTTCCTGGCGTTTGATGCGCTGCCCGATTTCGTTAAGCGCGATCTGGATTTGACGCCTTCGGTTTTAGGCGCGTCGTCGGCGCAGGACGTTGCGAACGCGCTGAAAAAGTCGGGCGAAGCGGGGCTGAAGGCGCTGCAGGAACTGTGGCCGCAGGTGCTATCGGGCGATCTCGTTCAGACGAAGCTCGCTGCGAGTTTGGGCGCGCATATTAGCCGAGGCGGTGCGGCTACAGACGCTGGCGGGCGTAGCATCTTGAAGATCTTCGCGGGAAAGGTGCAAGCGGGGAGCATCACGAAGGACGTCAAGGGATTGACGTTTAAGTTTAAGGCGGGCGTGGTCACTGAGGAGCAGGAAAATCAGCTCCGAGAGCATATAGGGAAGATGTTCTCAATACGGTCTGAGTGACTCACTTATTGGCCCGCTTCGCGGGCTTTTTTTTGGCTTCGCAGTGTGGGTGTGATGAGTGCGGCTGGCCTGCGGACGGGTGTCCGAAGCATGCACGCGACAAGGGTGCGATGTCACCTAGAGGAGGAAGCGCTCGTAGACGTTGTGCTTATGCTCGGCGCGAGTGTCCGAATTTGGACACTCCACCAAGACGGGGCGCAGAGCCGTTGATCCCTGCCCGCTTCGTCTGGGGCGCCGCGAACCATCAACGCTGCCTTTACTAACGTACCTTGTGGCGCGTGGTGCGGCGCGCCTTCCTTACTTGCATGTAGGACGGCATTGAGGCGACAGCAGCGCTACTGTCCGAATTCGGACACTCACTCGGACAGGCGGCCGAGTTGCAGTGACTCTTCCGCGCCTCTCGGATCCTCCTGTTGGCGTTTTTCGACCACGTCTAGCTAGCCCACGCCGGCCTCATTTCCTGCGCGATCCGTTGCAATTTGCAACGACGCCCTGCGCGTACTCATTCGCGAACGCCCGGACGCAAGCGTGAAAAGCGTGATGCCTGGGGTTCCACGCTAACTTGACACGACCGGCTGTCAGATTACAGACGTGCTATATCGGGCATCAAGTGGCGTCGTCTTGGTCCAGGCAAGAATGCGCTCTGCGCGGCGCGTCTCGCGTGCAAGCTTGGATTCGCACTGCAGGTGGCTCAGCGTTTAGAAGATCAGAACGCTTAGCTCGAAGAATACAAAATATGCGGCGGCGTACCCCGCGCCGTACCCGCAGTATCTAGGAATGACGGCCGTCTCAACGGTGTCCGAATTCGGACACAATGCGGCGTCGTTCGACTGCGCGCATTTCTTTTCGGGACAACTGCGGTTGGACCGTCCAATGTGCCGCGTCGCTCGCTGGTGGACCCTAGTAATGGTGGCCCCGAGCATCGGGCGATACTCCAAGAGCAGCGCGGCTTACGGCGAAGAAGCTCTCGCGCCGGAATCATCGCGGCGACCTGAACCGCGACGTCGGGCGGACCTTCGCGGTCACGAGGAGCGCCGCTGGTTTCCTACAATTTGAGTGCGTTTGAGTGATCGCGCAACGCGTAGGCTCGTGGCAGCCGTACCCGTCCACCGATTGCCGAGCGTGGGCGCGAGTTGTCCGCCCAAGAGGCGCAAAGGCATCTTCTTTCCGTCTCAAGCCTTTCCCGAGCAGTTCACGCAGAAAGAGGCGCTCGTTGGACTTCCTTCACAACGCCGCGCCGTGAGGAGCGATCAGGACGACAGGAAGCGCGCCATCAAGGCACTAGATTAGGGCCGACTCGGAAGCCGATAGGCGGGGCCGTTGAAGAGGTACCCGGAGTGCCGACGAACTCGCAGGACGCTCAACGTAGACCTGCATCGCAGTATGGCGGATCTCCGTCTACTCAATCACGAACCCGCGCCTTGCAGTCGCGCGAACGAAATGCTGGTACCGATCAAGCAACCGACCACGTGCGTAATTGAATTTGATGCCGGTAGCGCGCCGATGGCTTCGACGCGTCTGGGTAGGGCTCTGGCATGGAGCACGCACTAGTGTGCTAATGAGGCAGAACCAATGCTCAGTGTCCGCGGACCGATTGCTGTTGCGATCCAAATCGTTACAAGCCGGCTCGATGACTTCGGAAAAAGCGACTGCTGAATGTGCTAGGCAACAGTCGCATCTCCGAAGTGGAGCGATAGTCTTTGCTTAGGCAGAAAGGAGCCCTGCGAGCAGTTCTTTGATTCCCGCGATCATTGCGAGGCGAACGACATGGGATCGTCACCGCGCGGCTTCCTGAAGTAGCTAATGCAAGAAGCGCATTTGACGCCAGCATCGCTTTTTAGAGGCGTGTACGGACGTACGGGGACATGGTTGACACATGATGGTCAGGGTTTCGGCTCGTGCACGTCAAGTCGGGCGGCGCGATGATGAGCAAACCAGAGTTCGAAAACGCCGTCTTCGTCGCTTTTGGGCCTGCCAGCCATGAGTAATCCCTTGCGTGCAATCGACAGACGCAGCGCGTGGCCCGGAGAGAAACTTGGCAATTCGAATTGACTTGCAGGATCTCGTCTGTGGCAGGGCATGGATGATTCCGGGCGTTCGATTGCCCGAAAGCGTCAACCATGTCCCCGTACACCTGCCAGCCATGTCTCCGGTCTATACAGAGGCGGAAAGACTTCAGCCTGCGCGTTTCTCGCGGGCTCAGCGTATCGGGCGAACGAAGTGCCTCAGCGTGGAACAAAGGCATCTTTCTTGCATGCCGCGAATATCGTTTAGATTCAGTGACTTACGACCGTTATCTTCACTTGTTTCACGAAGAAACAGCCTAACAGCGAGCGTCAACCGCGCGCTGACGCAAGACCGCGACGAATCCCGCCCCGAAGCTCTTCAATCCCGCTGCTTCGTAACAAACGATACATTAACGCCGCCAGAGGCCGGGGCTAGCGCTTCCGCACACGCCCCAAGAAACCGCCCTTAAGCCCGCTTCTTCCGCGACCCCTGATACGGTTCCCCCGCCTTGAACCGCTCGAGCCTGTCGCTTGCAGTGGTCAACGCACCGAGCGTCGCGCGCCTGAGTTGATGATCGTAGAGCGACACGATCGCTGCCAGCCGCTCGACTGCCTCCGCCTCGATGCTCCACGAGCCGGATTCGCGGCCGCCGTCGAACATGCGCGCAATCGTTTGATCGGCATCGACGAGAGCTTCGTCGGGGAAGTTGCCATGCCCGGCGTCCGCAAGAAACTTCGCGAGCAGCATGACTTCGGCGATATGCTGCGCTGGTGCAATATCCGGCGAGCCGACGCGCAAGGTCTCGAGCGCGAGGTGCGCGTGAAGGGCGAGTTCATCCGCTACGCCGCGAGCGATGGGCAACAGTTGTGCTTTTGAGAGCCGCGTGTGCGTCGCGGGAGCCGAGCGGCGAAATGGAATAGTGGAGGACATGCGTCGGTCTTGGGTTGGCTTGCTCTTGTTAACGAACAACTGAAGCCGTTCTTAAGGGCCCGCGTGCATCTGCATTTACCCTAATGACGCAACTAACGGTCATACCGAAAGACGTTCACGAAAGAGTCGCAGCCGACACCGACCAACGAAGCAAGCAAAAGCGGGCGAGCCGAGAGGCGCCCGCCGCGCTATTGGCCAATCGCGCCGTCCACGGAGACGTCGAGAACGTTCGTCAGTTCGCCGCGATCGACCGCTTCTAGCGTTAGCCGATTGAGGAATGCACGCATCGACCTCCTGCGCAGGTCAGAGCAACCATTCCGCCTCACCAATTCTTCGTCTACGCCCCGCGTCGTTTCATCGCCTCATACATCAACGCAAAGAACTCTGCCGCGTGCGCCGAGTCGAGCCATCGCACGATCAACGCGATCCGCGACTCTGGCTCGATCCACATAAACGAACTTCCCGCGCCGATGCCGAAGTAGCTCGTCTCCGGCACCCCGGGAAACATCTTCCGCCCCGTGTTGAGCCAGACGAGGTAGCCATAGAACGATGCAAGCGGGCAGGGCGCGCGCATCCTCGCGATCCACTGGGATGAAAGCACCCGCTTGCCATCACTCACGCCATCATCCAGCAGCATCTGCGCGATCTTCAATTGATCGTTCGCGCTGATCGACATCCCGCCGCCCCAATGCGTGCCGCCCGGCACGGACTGCATGCGCTTGCCGTCGATTTCGACCCACGCGTGGTCATAGCCCGCCCAGTTCCAGTTGTCGCTCAAGCCCAGCGGTCGCGCGATGGCATCGCGGAAAACATCGGGCAGCGGCCCCCGGAACAGATGCAGCAGCGCGAGCGAAAGCTGATTGATGCGAACGTCGTTGTATTCCCAGTACGTGCCGGGCGTGCGCAACGGCCGCAGTTCGCCCTTCTTGCCTGCGGGCGGCTCGCCGAACGTGACCGCGCGGTAGTGGTCCGCCTGATCCGAAAGCCCGAAACACTCGCCCTGCCATTCGCTGGTTTGCTGAAGCAGATGCGTCCACGTGATCGGCGCGTTATGCGGATCGTCGAAGCCGATGCCCGGTACGCGCACGCGCACCGCTTCGTCCGGATCCGGCAACAACCCGCGATCATGCGCGACGCCCGCGAGCAGCGCGAGATACGTCTTCGCGATGCTGAACGTCAGGTCCGCGCGGTCCGGCTCGCCCCACGTCGTCATCACGCGGCCATCGACGGCAAGCGCGCCCGACACCGGTCCTCGATCATGCACCGGCCCGAGCAGCCGATTCCACGGCGGCGGATCGTTGACGTGCACGCCCCAGTTGCCGTGTACTTGCCGATCCCAAGTCGATTCGTGATCGAGGGAAAACTGGATCGCACGCTGCAATGCTTCATTCATGTGAGAACTTCCTGGCTGAATTCGAAACGTTCAACGCACATCCAGGCGCTTTCGCGCCCAGACCAGCGTGAAGAGACTCACGACCGCCGCGATCATCAGATACAGTCCCGGCGCGAGATTGTTATGCGTCAACGCGATGAGCGACGCCACGGCGAGCGGCGTAAAGCCGCCGAACACCGTCGTGCCGATGTTGTAGCCGAAGGCCATGCCGGTCGTGCGCGTGGCGGTCGGGAACAGCTCGGACATCAGCGCGGGAATCGGCGCGAAGTACGTCGCCTTGAGGAGCGCGACCCAGATCACGGCGGCGAGCAGCGTCGGCAGCGACGGATGCGCGTTCATGAACATGAACGCCGGATAGACCGTCAGGAAGAAGATCACGCCGGTAATCAGCATGATGCGCGTGCGCCCGTACTTGTCGGAGAGATGCCCGACCACCGGCACGAGCACCATCATGATGAAACCGGCCGTCAACGTCGCGATGAAGCCGGACGAGGGCGCGAGTCCCAACTGCCGCGCGGCATACGTCGGCATGTAGAGCAGCATGTAGTTGGCGGTCGTCGTCAGCACGAGCGATCCGATCGACACGAGCAGCCGCTCCTTCTGCGTCGCGAGCAGTTCGCGCACGGGCGACGCCACTTTCTCCGCGTGCTCGAATTCCGGCGTTTCGTCGATGCGTCGCCGGATATACAGCCCGATCGGTCCGATTAGTACACCAAACAGAAACGGAATGCGCCAGCCCCAGCCTTCGAGCTGCGCGGACGTCAGCGAGCCGGTCAACACCGCGCCGAAGAGCGATGCGAGCAGCGTGCTCGCGCCCTGACTCGAAAACTGCCAGCTCGACATGAAGCCGCTGCGCTCGGGCGCGTGCTCGACGAGAAAGGCCGTCGAGCTGCCGAATTCGCCGCCGGCCGAGAAGCCTTGCAACAGCCGCGAGACGAAGATCAGCACCGGCGCCGCGAGCCCGATGGTCGCGTAAGTCGGCATCAGCGCGACCATGGCGGTGCCGAGCGTCATCATCGCGATGGAGAGCGTGAGCGAGGCCTTGCGTCCGCGGCGGTCGCTGTACGAGCCGAGCACGAGCGCGCCGACCGGCCGCGCGAGATACGAGAGCGCGAACGTGCCGAGCGTGAGCAGGAGGGAGACGGTGTGATCGTGCGTCGGGAAAAAGAGCTTCGACAACGTCCCGGCGAAATAGCCGTACACGACGAGATCGTAGAACTCGAGCGCGTTGCCGATCGATGTCGCGACGATCAGTCGTGCGACGCTGCGCTCCTTGCCTTGCGTTTCGGGCGACGTCGAAATGGTGGCCGAATCACTCATGGCGAAGCCCTCCGTTCGTCTTGCGCGGCAGATGGTCGGCGGGATTGCCGTTGGCGGCATCGCCTTCGCGCGTGCCGAGGTCCCAGAAGAGGCCCGCCATGATGCGCAGCCCTTCGCTCGCGACCGAGCCGAGCAAATGCTCGTCCGGCGCGTGCTGCGAGCAGCCGGGATACGAATGCGGCACCCATAGCGTCGGCATTCCGAGCACATCGGCGAAAACGTCGTTGGGAAGCGTGCCGCCGAGATTCGGCAACAGCACGGGCCGCGTGCCCGTGGTTTGCGTGAGCGAGCGCAGCGCCCACTTGACCCACGGATTGTCCGGATCGACGCGCGTCGCGGGCATGCCGCGCTCCACTTCGACATCGACCATCGGGAAGCCGTGCGCATCGAGGTGATCGCGCACGATCTGCTGCAAGTTGCGCCAGTCCGTGCCGACCACGAAGCGGATCTGCATATGCGCGAACGCGGTTGCGGGAATGGCGTTCACCGGTTTGTCGGGATTGCCGGCGCGAAAGGCCAGCACTTCGATATTGTTCCAGCCGAACACGCGCTCGGCGGGCGTGAGTCCCGGCTCGCCGTAATCGGCGTCCACGTCCGGTTCGCCCGGATTGCCGCCGACGGTGATGTCCGCGAGCGCGCGAACCACCGAATCGGGAATCGGCGGCGGACGCAAGCCTTCGATCAGAATCTTGCCGTTCTCGTCGACCATCGTCGCGATCGCGTTGGCGAGCACGATGCCCGGATTGCGCAGCAGGCCGCCCCAGTTGCCCGAGTGATGCGCGCCGTCGCGCAGCTTAACGTCGAGCCGGAAATTGATCACGCCGCGCGAGCCCAGAAACAGGGTCGGGCGGTCGGCGGCGAGGCGCGGTCCGTCGGAAGCGATCAGCGCGTCGGCGGCGAGCTCGTCGCGCAACTGCTCGCAAATGGCCGAAAGGCCGGGCGAGCCGACTTCCTCGCCGGTCTCGAAGAGCAGCTTCAGATTGAAGCCGAGCTTGCCGCCGCGCGCGTCGAGCACCGCCTTCAACGCGGCGAGGTTGATGCTGTGCTGCCCTTTGTTGTCGGCGGTGCCGCGGCCGTACCAGCGGTCGCCGTCGACCGTCACGCTCCACGGCGACAAGCCTTCTCGCCACTGCGCATCGTAGCCGCGCACGACATCGCCGTGGCCGTAGGTCAGCACCGTCGGCAGGTCGTCGGCTTCATGGCGATGCGCGACCAGAAACGGCCCCGCGCCAGCCGCAGGATTCTCGACCACGCGGCAGCGGAAGCCCCACATCGTGAGCGTCGGCGTCAGTTCCTCGGTGAGATAAGCCATGAGCCGCGCGGCGCTGTCGGCCTCCTGGCTTTCGGTGCGATACGCGACGCGCCGCTGCAAGTCGTCGAGAAACGCGCCGGACTGAAAGTAGCGATCGGCAATTTGAAGGGCGGTGTCGCGGGTCACGTCGGTCTCCGTCGAAGCTGAAAAGGCAGCCGTAGCCGCCGACCAATTCATGCTGACCTCGCCGATATTTCTGGACAATTACAATATTTCTCACCGACCTTTGCCGTTACGGCAAAGCGCGCACTTCGACTTTGAACGCTTTAACGGACGGCGCATGGACCAGACGGCTTTACGCTATTTCCTCGAAGTGGCGCGCAGCGGATCGCTCAGCAAGGCGTCCGAGCGGCTCTTCGTCGCCGTGTCCGCGCTCAGCCGGCAGATCGCAAAAATCGAGGAGCAAATGGGCACGCCGCTTTTCGAGCGACGCCCGCGCGGCATGGTGCTGACCGAAGCCGGCCGCCTGCTCGCCAATCACGCGCGTCGCAGTCAACTGGAAGACGAGCGCGTGATCGACGAGATTCGCGGACTCGCCGCGAGCGGACGCGCGACGATTCGCATCGCGGCATCCGAAGGCGTGGCGCCCGACTTCCTGCCGCAAGCCTTCGCGCACTTCCTGACCACGCATCCGCGCGCGCACTTTCAGCTCGACGTCTCGGCGCCGTCCATTGCGACACAGCGCGTGCGCGACGGCTCGCACGACATCGCCGTGTGCTTCAGCATGGCGCCCGAGCAGGACGTCCACGTGCATTACGCGCAACGCGCGCCGGTCTATGCGCTGATGCGGCGCGACCATCCGCTCGCATCGCGCGAATCGGTGTCGCTCGCTGACTTGCATGCATGGCCGCTCGCGATGCATAGCCAGGGCGTGACGCTTCGACAACTCTTCGACATCGCATGCAGTCTCGAAGGACTCGTGTTCGAGCCGGTCTTCGTCGGCAATTACCACATGGCGCTGCAAGGCTTCGTGCGGCTCACGGACGCCATCACGCTCACCGGCTATCTCACGGTGCGCAGCCGTCTTGGTGCCGAGGGCTTTGCCGCCGTGCCGATCTTGAATCCCGAGCTGCATCAACGCACGCTGCAAATTCAGACGATGGCAGGACGCACGCTGCCGCAGCCCGTCGCGGCATTCGTCGCTCTGCTGAAGGACGCGATAGAAGACCCGGCGATCATCGACAGGAATAGCCGTTGCTCTAGCTGATGCCAACGCCAAACGGCATTGCGACTCACGGAGCACATCATGTCAGGCTTGCCATCGACCGGGCAGGACAAACCCGAGACACGCCCGCCCTTCGTCGGCGCTTCGGAGCGGCGCTCGCCTGTCGAGCTACCGCCGCTTGCGCCTGATCGCAAGGTGGGCTTCGCCATCGTCGGCCTCGGCCGTCTGAGTCTCGATTCGATCTTGCCCGCGCTGGCTTCATCGAAGCTCGCGCGCCTCGCAGCCGTGATGACCGGCGACAAGGCAAAGGGCGAGCGCGTGGCGCGTCAATACGGCGCGCCTGCCGACGCGGTGTACGGCTACGACGAATGGCCGCGCCTCGCCGCCAACGACGACGTGCAGGCCGTCTATATCGTGACGCCCAACGGCTTGCATCGCGAACAGGTGATTGCGGCGGCGGGCATCGGCAAGCATGTGCTGTGCGAGAAGCCGTTGAGCAATACATCGGCCGAAGCGGAAGAGATGATTCGCGCATGCGCGGATGCGGGCGTGATGCTGATGGTCGCGTACCGCTTGCAATATGAACCGCATAATCGAGAGGCCGCGCGGCTGGCAAGATCGAAAACGTTCGGAGAACTGAAGATAATCGAAGCGCATAACGGTCAGGTGCAGGGCGAGGCGGATCAATGGCGGCACGACAAGCGCCTCGCGGGTGGCGGATCGTTGCCGGACATCGGACTCTATTGCCTGAACTTCGCGCGATTCGTGACCGGCGAAGAGCCGATCGAAGTGTCGGCCTGGGCGTGGAGCACGCCGGGCGACGCGCGCTTCGCGGAAGTCGAAGAGAACATTTCGTGGCAGATGCGCTTTCCGTCGGGCGTCGTCGCGCGTTGCTCGGCCGCTTACGATGCGCATGAATCGCGCGTCGCACGCCTTCACTTTCAGCGCGGAACGGTGGTGCTCGATCCGGCGTTCGCGTACAAAGGCCTGCGCTTGTCGGTGCAGCATCGCTCGCCAGAACGCGAGGACGTCGAGGTGCGCGAAGAGCGCGTGCTCGAAGACGCGAACCAGTTCGGCGCGGAGATCGATCACATGGCCGAATGCATTCTGACCGGCAGAACGCCCGCGACGCCCGGCGAAGAGGGCCTACAGGATCAAAGGATCATGGAAGCGATCTATCGCTCGGCGGCGGAAAATCGGCCGGTGCAGCTTCCCGCGGTCGCCGAGCGGGACGCGTTCCGCGACGCCCGGCTCACTGTCTGAGGCCACATCATGCACTGGCTACTCGCGGTCTTCGCGGTACTGGCGGGCGTCTCGAACCCGCTGCAATCGGGCAGCAACTCGGCGCTGCTCAAGGGGCTGCACGAGCCGATTGTATCCGCGTTGATCGTCTATCTGATCGGCGCGGCGTGTCTTGCCGTATGCGTGCCGTTCTTCGGCTTCGGCGTGCGGCCCGCGCTCTCGCGCCTCGGCAGCCTGCCGTGGTGGGCGTATATCGGCGGCATCTGCAACGCGCTCTTTCTAATGTGCTCGCTCCTCATCACGCGCAAGCTCGGGTCGGCCACCTTCACGACGATCGTCGTCATTTCTGCTGTCGTGACATCGATCGCGCTCGACCACTTCGGCCTCATGGGCTTCGAAGTGCGCGAGGCCAGCGCGTTGCGTCTGCTCGGCGCCGGCCTGGCTGTCGCGGGCGTCATTCTCATCGCGATCTTCTGACTGCGCCCGTTCGACGCTCGCATTGACGCGCGTCGCCGGTAGCTTTACAAACGTAAAGCCAGCGGGCACAATCCGCCGTTGAATAATAATGATTCGCATTTAAAACCACGACGGCTACGAGAAAGAGCATGAATTCAGACAAGACCAGCCGGTTCGCGCTGCGACCGCTGAGAACGGCCGCGCTGCTTTTGTTCACGGCGAGCGCATGCGTGAATGCGCAATCGGTCGACGCCGACACCGCGCCAGCGGAAAGCACGCTGCCCGCGGTGAAAGTGACGGCTCAAAGCGATCAGGACGCGCCGTACGGACCGACGAAAGGCTACGTCGCGAAGTCCAGTTCCACGGCGCTCAAGTCCGGCACGCCGATCATCGAGACGCCGCAGTCGGTCTCCGTCGTCACGCGCGATCAGATGGATCAGCAAAACGCGCAGACGCTGAATGCCGCCGTGCGCTACGTGTCGGGCGTGACGCCGGAAACGCGCGGCGCCATCGCCACGCGCTACGATCTGCTGAAGGTGCGCGGCTTCGACGCCGACACGTACTGGAACGGCCTGAAGCTCATCGGCAACGGCTGGTATTCGACACCGCAACTCGACCCGTATCTGATGGATCGCGTCGAAGTCCTGAAAGGGCCGGTGTCCGTGTTGTACGGGCAAGCCGCGGCGGGCGGGCTGCTCAACATGGAAAGCAAGCTGCCGACTGTCGAGCCGCTGCACGAAGTGGGCGTCGAAGTCGGCAACTACGGGCATGTGCAGGGCAAGTTCGATCTATCCGGGCCGATTGCCGGCGACGACCGCTACCTCTTTCGCGTGACCGGCATCGGACGCAAGGAAGACGGACAGGTTGCCATGACGAAGAACGAGCGCATCGCGATCGCGCCGTCGTTCACCTGGCGCCCGGACAACAAGACATCGCTTACGCTGTTCGGCCTGTATCAGCACGATCCGCGCAGTTCTTCCTACGGCAGCGTGCCGCCGCAAGGCACCGTGCTCTATAACCCGAACGGCAAGCTGCCGAGCAATTTCTACGACGGCGATCCGAGCTTCGAGAGCTTCAATCGCGTGCAGGAATCCGTCGGCTACAAGTTCGACCGACGCCTCACCAACGCGTGGACGTTCCGCGCGAACGGCCGCTACATGCATCTGGCGCAGGACTACAAGAGCGTCTACGCGAGCGCGCTGGAAGACGATCTGCGCACGCTGGATCGCGGCACCGCCTATTCGCAGGACAATCTCAATACGGTCGCGCTGGACAATCAACTCGAAGGCAACTTCTCGACCGGGCCGATCGACCACACGTTGCTCGTCGGCTTCGACTATCAGCACTACGCGACGAACTTCGTCTCGGGCTTCGGCACGGCGCCTTCCATCGACATGTACGCGCCCGTGTACAACCAGACCATTGCCGTGCCTGAGTTGTCGAAGCAGGTGTTGAGCGGCACGCAATACGGCGTATATGCGCAAGACCAGGCGCGTTTCGGCAACGCGATCCTCACGCTCGGCGGGCGCGAAGACTGGATCAACAGCAAGACGCGCAACGAAACGTTCGGCACGTCGTCGAGCCAGTCCGACCGCGCGTTCACGGGCCGCGCCGGTTTGACGTATGTGTTCAACAACGGCATTGCGCCGTATGTGAGCTATACGGAGTCGTTCACACCGCAAGTGGGCACGGACATCAACGGCCGCGCGTTCGACCCGGAGCGCGGGCATCAATACGAAGTGGGCGTGAAGTATCAGCCGAAGGGTTACGACGCGCTTTTCACGGCGGCACTATTCGATCTGACGCGCGAAAACCTGCTGACCGTCGATGCTACGAACCCGAACTTCCAGTCGCAAACCGGCGAAGCACGCTCGCGCGGCGTCGAGTTCGAAGCGAAGGTCAGTCTCACCGATTCGTTGAACGTGACGGGAAGCTATACGTATTTGAATACCGTCTACACGAAGGACAACGGCGGCCTACAAGGCAAGCATCTGCCGGCGGTGCCGCAGAACCAGGCGTCGTTGTGGGCGTATTACACGATCAATCGCGGGCCGCTTGCAGGTCTCTCGCTCGGCGCGGGCGGGCGATACACCGGCACGACGTACAGCACGCAGAACGACTTCAAGGTCCAGAGCTTCTTCCTGGTCGATGCCACGCTGCGCTACGACCTCGGCCGCGCGGCCGCGCAGCTGAAGGGCGCGGAGTTGTATGTCAACGCGCAGAATCTCTTCGACAAAGAGTACGTGGCGTCGTGCTACTACGGAAGCTGGTGCGCGTTCGGCTACGGGCGGCAAGTGTTCGCGGGCATGAACTATCGCTGGTAGAACACCTGCGCGCGTCACACGGGGAATGCTGTCGTCGAGAGAATCTCGCGCAGAACCACGAAGGTCCGTATCTGCCGGACGCCCGGCAGATACAGCAGCTTCTCCGCGTGTAGCCGGTTGAAGCTGTCGCTGTCGCGCGTGCGAATCAGCATGAAGAAATCGAACTCGCCGGTAACGACGTGACACTCCATGCAGCCCGGCACCTTCTGCGCAGCCTTCTCGAAATCCGTGAAGGACTCGGGCGTCGAGCGGTCGAGCACCACGCCGATCAGCACGAGCATGCCCGCATCTAGCGCCTTCGGGTTCAGCAGCGCAACCGTGCCGCGAATCAGCCCGGCTTCGCGCAGCCGCTCGACGCGCCGCAGACACGCCGGCGGGCTCAGGTGAACCTTGGCGGCGAGCGCGACATTGGAGATGGATGCATCGCGCTGAAGCTGGCGCAGGATCGCGCGATCGACGCGATCGATCTCGATGCCCGATGCTGGCGGCTCTCGCCGTGGCGTGGTTTTTTTCATTGCGTGCGAGCACCATCCGAAGAAATAAAACTGCGCTTGGTCTGACCCATAAGGGGTCACGTTAGGCCAAAGCCGATTTCTTCGCAACGCCGACATCCGTCAGATTGACTACGATTTCCGTCAGGCGTCGCGGATCACGCGCGGCAGCCCGACCTCAATCGCACAGGATGCCGACCATGAACCTGCAACGTTTTCCCCGCTATAAGCTCACTTTCGGGCCGACGCCCATTCAGCCGCTCAAGCGCCTGAGCGCGCATCTCGGCGGCAAAGTCGAGCTCTATGCGAAGCGCGAGGACTGCAACAGCGGTCTCGCGTTCGGCGGCAACAAGACGCGCAAGCTCGAATACCTGATTCCCGAGGCGCTCGAACAGGGCTGCGATACGCTCGTGTCCATCGGCGGCATTCAATCGAATCAGACGCGTCAGGTCGCCGCCGTCGCCGCCCACCTCGGCATGAAGTGCGTGCTCGTGCAGGAAAACTGGGTCAACTACTCGGACGCCGTCTACGACCGCGTCGGCAATATCCAGTTGTCGCGCATGATGGGCGCGGACGTGCGGCTCGTGCCCGACGGCTTCGATATCGGCATCCGCAAAAGCTGGCAGGACGCGATGGACAGCGTGCGCGCGGCGGGCGGCAAGCCGTTCCCGATACCGGCGGGCTGCTCGGAGCATCCGCTGGGCGGGCTGGGTTTCGTCGGCTTCGCGGAGGAAGTGCGGCAGCAGGAAGCCGAGCTGGGCTTCAAGTTCGACTACATCGTGGTGTGCTCGGTGACGGGCAGCACCCAGGCGGGCATGGTCGTCGGTTTCGCGGCGGACGGCCGGGCGCGGCGCGTCATCGGCATCGACGCGTCCGCGAAACCGCAGCAGACGCACGATCAGATCACGCGCATTGCAAAGCACACGGCGGAACTCGTCGCTCTCGGCCAGGACATCACGCGCGACGACGTGATTCTCGACACGCGCTTCGGCGGCCCCGAATACGGCCTGCCGAACGAAGGCACGCTCGACGCCATTCGCCTGTGCGCGCGGCTGGAAGGCGTGCTGACCGATCCCGTGTACGAAGGCAAGTCGATGGACGGCATGATCCAGATGGTGCGCAACGGCGAGTTCCCCGAGGGGTCGAAAGTGCTGTACGCGCATCTGGGCGGCGTACCCGCGCTTAATGCCTACAGCTACCTGTTTCGCAACGGCTGACTCGCTTTACCTCGCACGTAATCGACGCGACGCGCGCCGGCCGGCAAGATCGGCGGCATCCTCACACAGAAGAAGGAGCCGCGAAATGACTGCTTACGCCGTTGGGCATCTGTATGAAGTCGAGATGTGCGCGGATATCGTCGCGTATCTTGAGCAAATCGACGCCACGCTCGCGCCGTTCGGCGGGCGCTTCATCATTCACGGCGGGCCGTGCGACGTGCGCGAGGGCGCGTGGCACGGCGATCTCATCGTGATCGCGTTTCCGGATTCATCGGCCGCGCGGGGATGGTACGAGTCCGACGCGTATCGGCGCATCCTGCCGCTACGCACCCGCCACGCGCGCGGCGCGGTGTTCTTGATCGACGGCGTCGATCCGACGCACAAGGCGACCGACATCCTGCACTAGCGGCGGCTCGCGGCGAACGACCGTCTACACGCGCGGTTTTGGCGCAAACTTGTCATATCACCGGTCATGGTTGATACTGCCCAGTTGCACCTTTTCCCGTACGTCGACTTAACGGTTTCGCTAATGAGCACAATTCTTGAAAGCCTTCCGACTGGGCAAAAAGTCGGTATCGCGTTCTCAGGTGGACTCGACACCAGCGCCGCGCTGCACTGGATGCGCCTGAAGGGCGCGGTGCCGTACGCCTACACGGCCAACCTCGGCCAGCCCGACGAAGACGACTACGACTCCATTCCCCGCCGCGCCACGCAATACGGCGCGGAAGGCGCGCGCCTGATCGACTGCCGCGCGCAACTGGTCGCGGAAGGCATCGCCGCGCTGCAATGCGGCGCGTTCCATATCTCGACGGCGGGCGTCACCTACTTCAACACGACGCCGCTCGGCCGCGCCGTGACCGGCACCATGCTCGTCGCCGCGATGAAGGAAGACGGCGTCAACATCTGGGGCGACGGCAGCACGTACAAGGGCAACGACATCGAGCGCTTCTACCGCTACGGCCTGCTCGTGAATCCGGACCTGAAGATCTACAAGCCGTGGCTTGACCAGACGTTCATCGACGAACTCGGCGGCCGCGCGGAAATGTCGGAGTTCATGCGCCAGTCGGGCTTCGAATACAAGATGTCGGCGGAAAAGGCGTATTCGACGGATTCGAACCTGCTCGGCGCCACGCACGAAGCCAAGGACCTCGAAAGCCTCGAATCGGGCATCAAGATCGTGAATCCGATCATGGGCGTCGCGTTCTGGCGCGACGACGTGAAGATCGACAAGGAAGAAGTAACGATCCGCTTCGAGGAAGGCCGCCCGGTCGCGCTGAACGGCAAGACGTTCACCGACGCGGTGGAGTTGCTTCTGGAAGCGAACCGCATCGGCGGGCGTCACGGCCTCGGCATGAGCGATCAGATCGAAAACCGCATCATCGAGGCGAAGAGCCGCGGCATCTATGAAGCGCCGGGACTCGCGCTGCTTCATATTGCGTATGAACGGCTCGTGACGGGCATTCATAACGAAGACACCATCGAGCAGTATCGCGAAAACGGCCGCCGCCTCGGGCGCTTGCTCTATCAGGGCCGCTGGTTCGATTCGCAGGCCATCATGCTGCGCGAAACCGCGCAACGCTGGGTCGCGCGCGCGATCACCGGCGAAGTGACGCTCGAACTGCGCCGTGGCAACGACTACTCGATTCTCAGCACGAAATCGCCGAATCTGACGTATCAGCCGGAACGCCTGTCGATGGAGAAGGTGGCATCGACGTTCTCGCCGCGCGACCGCATCGGCCAGTTGACGATGCGCAATCTGGACATCACCGATACGCGCGACAAGCTGCGCATCTACGCGCAAGTCGGGCTGCTCACGCCGGGCGAGGCGTCCGCGCTGCCGCAGATCAAGGGCGACGAGGCTTAAAGCCACGCGTCCGGTTGCCGGATGAGCGCTGCGAGCGCGCGCTCATCCGCGTATCCTGTGGGTCTCGTCACCGATCCGCAAGGAGCCGCACTTGACTCGTTTGACCATTGCGCTGCTCGGCGCGGGCAGCATGGGATCGGCGGTCGGCCGGGCGCTGTCTGCCTCCGGCGCGCGCGTGCTCACGACGCTCGAAGGCCGCAGCGCCGCGAGCGCCGCTCGTGCAAACGACGCGGGCATGGAGGACGCGAGCCTCGCCGAACTGGCCGCGTGCGATTTCATTCTTTCTATCGTGCCGCCGGCCGTCGCCGTGCAATCTGCCGAACGGCTCGCGCCCGCGCTCGCGCAGGCGGACCGAAAAGCCGTGTACGTCGATTGCAACGCCATCAGCCCCGAAACCGCCGCGACCATCGCCCGAACGGTCGATGCCACCGGCGCGCCGTTCGTTGATGCCGCCATCATCGGGCCGCCGTCTGCGCCGAAGTTCTACTTGTCCGGACCGCACGCCGCGCGCGCAGCCGTGCTCGGCGAAGCGGGCCTGAACGTGCGCGTGCTCGACGGCCCGGTCGGCGCGGCGTCGGCGCTCAAGATGTCGTATGCGGGCATCACGAAAGGGCTGACGGCGCTTGGCTCGGCCATGTCGCTTGCCGCTCTGCGCAACGGCGCGGGACAGGCGCTCTTCGACGAACTCCGCGAGAGCCAGCCCGAGCTTGCCGCATGGCTTGCCGGGAACGTGCCGCGCATGCCGCCGAAAGCGTATCGCTGGGTCGCGGAGATGGAAGAGATCGCCGCGTTCATCGGCGATGCGTACCCGGAGCATCGCATCTACGACGGCGCGGCGGGCCTTTACGCGCGGCTCGCGAACGACAAGGCTGCGACCGACGCGCTCATCGACTTCTTCGGCAAGCGCGGAGAGTGAAGGGCGACCCATGCACGCCCGCGATTTAATCCGTATCCTTTTCTTTTTGACGACGATGCAGCGCGGCGCACGCGCCGAAGCGCCGAAGCGGCAATCGTCGTGCAATAGACGCCGCGCCGGAAACGCACCGGCGCGGACCATTTTCTCAGCAAGAGGTGCTCAATGACTGCAGGTACGTATCAGAACACGCGTCTTTATATCAACGGCGAATGGTGCGACGCGCAGGGCGGCGCCACGCTCGACGTGGTGAACCCGGCCACCGGCGAGAAAATCGGCACCGTCGCGCGCGCCGGCATTCCGGATCTTGATCGCGCCGTGGCCGCCGCGCAAGCGGGCTTCGCGACGTGGCGCAAGATGAGCGCGCTCGAACGCGCCTCGCTGATGCGCAAGGCCGCCGCGCTCGTGCGCGAACGCGCCGACAGCATCGCGCGCCTGATGACGATGGAGCAGGGCAAGCCGCTTGCCGAAGCGCGCATCGAAGTGAATTCGGCGGCGGATATCATCGAATGGTTCGCGGACGAAGGGCGCCGCGTCTACGGCCGGATCGTGCCGCCGCGCAACGTCAACGCGCAGCAGACGGTCGTGAAGGAGCCGGTCGGCCCGGTCGCCGCGTTCACGCCGTGGAACTTCCCGGTCAATCAGGTGGTGCGCAAGCTCTCGGCCGCGCTCACGACGGGCTGCTCGTTCATCGTGAAGGCGCCGGAAGAAACGCCGGCATCGCCTGCCGAACTCATCCGCGCGTTCGCCGACGCGGGCGTGCCCAACGGCGTGCTCGGACTCGTGTTCGGCGATCCGCCCGAAATCTCGAAGTACCTGATCGCGCATCCGGTCATCCGCAAGGTGACGTTCACCGGCTCGACGGCCGTCGGCAAGCAACTCGCGGCGCTCGCCGGCCAGCACATGAAGCGCGCGACGATGGAACTCGGCGGCCACGCGCCCGTGATCGTCGCGGAAGACGCGGACGTCGAGCTTGCCGTGAAGGCGTCGGGCGCGGCCAAGTTCCGCAACGCGGGTCAGGTCTGCATCTCGCCGACGCGCTTTCTGGTTCACAACAGCCTGCGCGACGACTTCGCGAAGGCGCTCGTCAAGCACGCGGAGAGCCTCTCGGTCGGCGACGGCCTCGCCGAAGGCACGACGCTCGGGCCGCTCGCCAACGCGCGGCGCATCACCGCCATGGCGAGCGTCGTCGAGAACGCGCGTCAGGCGGGCGCGAAGATCGCGACGGGCGGCGAGCGCATCGGCTCGGCGGGCAACTTCTTCGCGCCGACTGTGCTGACCGACGTGCCGCTCGAGGCCGACGTGTTCAACAACGAGCCGTTCGGCCCGGTCGCGGCCATTCGCGGCTTCGATTCGCTGGAGGACGCCATCGCCGAGGCGAACCGGCTGCCGTACGGTCTTGCCGGCTACGCGTTCACGCGCTCGTTCAAGAACGTGCACTTGCTCACGAACCAGCTGGAAGTGGGCATGCTGTGGATCAACCAGCCCGCGACGCCGTGGCCGGAAATGCCGTTCGGCGGCGTGAAGGATTCGGGCTACGGCTCGGAAGGCGGACCCGAGGCGCTGGAGCCGTATCTCGTGTCGAAGTCGGTGACGGTGATGGCGGTCTGATCTCCGCTCTTTGCCCGCAATGACGCTTGGCGGCCCCGCAAGGGGCCGCTTTCTTTTGCGGCGCTCAAACGTAGAAATATCGGACGAGGTGAAAGAACACCGGCGCCGCGAAGCAGACGGAATCCACGCGATCCAGCATGCCGCCGTGCCCCGCGATCATCACGCCCCAGTCTTTCGCGCCGAGCGAGCGTTTGACCGCCGACAGCACGAGCCCGCCGACGAAGCCCGCGAGCACGATCGCGAGCGACATGAGAAACGCCGCGCCGAATCCGAACGGCGTCACCCGATACAGCGCCGCGCCGCACAGGGTCGCGAGCAATCCGCCGCCGACGAAACCTTCCACGGTCTTCGAAGGCGACAGCACCGGCGCGATCTTGCGCCGCCCGAAGAGCTTGCCGACGACATACTGCAACACATCGCTGATCTGCACGACGAGCAGGAAGAAGAACAGCAGCAGCGCGTTCTGCCCGCGATAACCGGGAATATCGAGCGTCAGCAGCGCGGGCGCGTGACTCAGCCCGTACACGCACACCATCAGCGCCCAGTTGATGCGCGCGTTGCGGCTCAGAAACTCGCGCGTGTCCTGCGTGAGCGCGGAGACGAGCGACATCGCGAAGAAAAGATGCACCGGCACGAAGATCGAATACATGCCGTACCAGTCGATGCCGAGCAGCACGTATTGCACCGGCACCGCGACGAAGAACGCGACGAAAAGCGTGGTGTGATCGCTCGCGGTGGTCGGCGTGAGCGTGATGAATTCGCGCAGCGCGAGATACGAAAGCAGCGCGAAGACGACGAACGTCGCCTTGTCGCCGAGACCGATGGCGACGACCATCACCGCGATCATGCCCCACCAGGCACGGATGCGCTGGTTCAGATTGACGATGGTCGCGCTTGTGCCCTTTGCGCGCGCGCCGAGCACTGCGCCGATCAGCGTCGCGAAGGTCAGCGCGCCCACGACACCCGCGACCAGATTCCAGAATGAAGTCGGCATAGATTAATTTCGATGTGCTGATTGAGCGAGCGCGCTCACGGCGTCGCGCATTCGGGCGAGAAACGGCGCTTTCTCTTCGCCGTCGCGCAGTGTTTCGCTCGCGCCGACGTGCACCTTGCAGATGAGCGGAATTGGCCAGATAGCGCCTTTCGGCATGATTCGCTGAAGGTTCTCCAGATACACGGGCGTCAGCGCCACGTCCGGAAACTCGCTCGCCAGATGAAAGAGCCCGCTTTTGAACGCTTGCGGCAGCGCATCGGCGCCGCGCGTGCCTTCGGGGAAGATGATGATCGAGTGGCCTTGCGCGAGCGCATCGCGCACCGGATCGAGCGGATCGCCTTCCGTCTCGCGGCGGCGGTCGATCAATACCGCGTTGAGCAAATTGCGCGCGATATGTCGCTTGATGCGCCCGGTGGCCCAGTAATCGCGCGCGGCGACAGGCCGCACGGCATCGCGCAATTCGCGTGGCAGTGCGGCGAGGATCGCGAGGGTGTCGATATGGCTCGTGTGATTCGAGAAATAGAGCTTCTGCGTGGCGGTCGGCGCGGCGCAATGCCATACCGGATACGCGCCCGCAATGAGCCGCACGAGCGCGAGCAGCAGGTCGCGCTGCCAGACATGCATAAGTTTCATCGGGTGAGAGTGCGAAGGGTGAGTGTCGGGCCGCTATTCCTTTCACATCCGCCGTTCGCTTGCAATGCGCAGTAACGAGATTTGCCAGATATCGGCGATGCTGTGACAAACCTGCTCAATTGTTGAGCTTCGGCATCCTTAGCGTTTGACGCGTGCGGAAAGGGCCGCGATAGTAGCGCCTCTTTTCCGATATCCGACGCGTCTCATGAGCCTCTACGCACTCAAACCCCGCTTCCAGAATCTCTTGCGTCCGCTGACCGACTGGCTGTATCGCCACGGCGTGACCGCTAATCAGGTGACGTTGACCGCGGCGGGCGGATCCATCGCGGTAGGCGCAATTGCGGCGTTCGGCTCGCCGCGCCGTTCGCTGTTCCTGCTGATTCCGCTTTGGCTTTTCATCCGCATGGCGCTCAATGCCATCGACGGCATGCTGGCGCGCGAGCACGGCCAGAAGAGCGCGCTCGGCGCGTACCTGAACGAATTGGGCGATGTGGTCTCCGACGTCGCGCTCACGCTGCCGTTTCTCGCGGTGCAGGCGTTTTGCGCGGCCGATGTCTGGCTCTTCGCGCTCCTGGCGGTGATCGTGGAATGCGCGGGACTCGCCGGGCCGCTCGCAGGCGCAAGCCGGCGTTACGACGGACCGTTCGGCAAGAGCGACCGCGCCTTCGTACTGGGCGCGTTTGCGCTGTGGATCGGCGCGGGTGGCACGATCGGCGCGGCCGGCGTGGGACTGTGGCGCGTGTTGATCGTCTTGTCGCTCGTGACGGCGATTCGGCGAGTGCGTGCGGGCGTCGCGGAGGCGAACCGCGCAAGCATCACAAGCGACGTCAGTTGAAGCTCCGCACGAAGCGATAGAAGATGCGCGGATGGATCTTCAAAAGACACATGGCGACGGATAACTTGGGCCGCTTGTCCGCGTAGATCTTGCCGACGTGCGTGAAGCGCAGCTTGCTCGCCACGCTGTCGAGTATCGGCGCTGCCGTCGCGTAATCGGGCGCGAGGCGCGCGGCTTCGAACGCGATGTTCCGGTACGCGTACACATACTTGAGCCGGAAGAAGAGCTGGCTGCCATTGTCGATGGGCAGCCCGCGCGTGTCGCGCTCCACGCGGTCCATGATTTCG
The DNA here is from genome assembly GCF_017220215.1 of Caballeronia sp. M1242. NCBI lineage: Bacteria > Pseudomonadati > Pseudomonadota > Betaproteobacteria > Burkholderiales > Burkholderiaceae > Caballeronia > Caballeronia sp. M1242. The sequence goes on from NZ_CP071131.1 coordinate 560,110, forward strand.
AACAGGTCCACGATACGCGGGTTGAAGCGCACCGAAAGCCCGTTGCCGCGCTTCACGTAGTAGTACAGTTCGTCGGGAATCAGCCGCACCACGCGCGCGCGCGAAAGCGCCTGCACGCAGACGAGAATGTCTTCGTAGATGAGCCCCGCCGGATGCTCGACCGAGGCGAACAGTTCGCGCCTGAAGAGCTTGTTCCAGCAGTACGCCTGCAAGCTCAGGTCCATGATGCGGCCCACCGCCTGAAGTCCGGTGATGGTCTCGTTGCCGGTCTTGACGCGATAGACCTCGCGTCCCTGCGGGTCGATGCACTTCGCCGCGAAGATCACCACGTCCGCGCCGTGCTGGTCGGCTTCGCGGCACGCCACTTCCACCACGTTCGGCGCGACGAAATCGTCGCTGTCCACGCACAGCACGTACTCGCCGCTCGCGTGACTCACCGCGATGCGCCGCGTCTCGGCAATGCCAACGTTCTTCTCATTGCGCACGAGCTTCCACGGAATGACGTCCTGCGCTTCGAGCAGCGCGCGCGCGACTTCGCCGGAGCGGTCGGGACTGCAATCGTCGACTGCGATGATCTCGAAGTCGGTGCGCGTCTGCGCGAGAATCGAGCGGACGCATTCCGCGATGCATCCTTCCACGTCGTACATCGGCAGAAGAATGCTGACTTTCGGTATAGGCATGCAGGCTCTCACGGTTGGCCGGGGGAAGGGGCGGTATGGAGCACCGTTGGAAGGCGGCCTCGCGATGAAACGGCGGTGGACCGCCGTCGAGACTACCGTGACGAATCGTGGGGGATCGTGCGGCAGCGCACATAGGCGGCGTTGCGCCGCAGGGTGCGTTGCTTGCTGGCTGACGCACAGGCATCGCGACCTGAGACGACTTTTGACGATGCCGACTCCGCGCGATGCGCCGCGTTCGCCGAAACGCCGCTCTCGCTGCGGCGTGGCCGCGCATGAAACGCGTCGCTCAGAGCGCGCGTCGACCCGGACGAACCCGCGACGACGCCGCACGAACCGAAGCCGTGAGCCGCGCGCTTCAGCTAATGAATACCACTTGGTCTTCGTGCGCCGCCGAGTGCCGGTACCAGCACACGCGCCCCGCGCGCACGTCGAGCAACACCTGATCGAGGCCGGCTATTTCGATGCCGTCCGTGCGACATCCGTCGATAGCCGGCGCCGCGCGATTCATTCGCGCGAGCTCCCGCTTGAGTTCCATCAGACGCTTGATGGCGCCTTGCCTTGAGGTGAAATATCGAGTCATTGACCGCCGAACGCTGATCCGCCTGAAGGGCCACAGCGTAGGGCGATTCATCGGACAATAATGTGCGCTCGGCGACACACGCGCGTATGCGACACTTCGCTCGAACGCGCCATGTGCGCAGCGGAAAGGAAGAACGACGATGAACGACGTGATGCTGCCCGAGGACGACTACGACGCGACGCTCGGCGACGTGCTGGCGTTGCTCGAACAGGGGCGTCAGGCGGCGGCGCGCAGCATCAACGCGCTGATGACGGCGACGTACTGGCGCATCGGGCACCGGATCGTCGAATTCGAGCAGGGCGGCGCGGGCCGCGCGGCGTACGGTCAGGCGTTGTTGCAGCGGCTCTCGGCCGATCTGACGAAGCGCTTCGGGCGCGGCTTCGGCGTCGACAATCTGGAGCTGATGCGCCTCTTCTACCAGTCGTACGCGAGCGCCGGGATTTCCGAATCGCCGATTCGGAATTCGGCGGCGTCCGCGTCCGCGGGAAAATCCGAACCGGCGATTCGGATTTCGACGCTCGCGCAATTAGCCGAGCGGTTCCCGCTTTCATGGACGCATTACGTCCACCTCATGCGGCGCACCCGTTCCGACGACGAACGGCGTTTCTACGAAGCCGAAGCGCTGCGCGGCGGCTGGAGCGTGCGGCAACTGGACAGGCAGATCGGCAGCCAGTTCTATTCGCGCACGCTGATGTCGCGCGACAAGCGGGCGATGCTGGAGAAGGGCGCCATTGCCGAGAGCCGCGACATCGTCACGCCCGAAGAAGCCATCAAGGACCCGTACGTGCTCGAATTTCTCGACCTGAAGGACGAGTACTCGGAGAGCCAGCTCGAGGACGCCCTGATTCATCGGCTCGAGGACTTCCTGCTGGAACTGGGCGGCGACTTCACGTTCGTCGGGCGGCAGCGGCGCCTGCGCATCGGCGACAGCTGGTATCGCGTGGATCTGCTGTTCTTTCACCGGCGGCTGCGGTGTCTCGTCATCATCGACTTGAAGCTGACGGAGCTCAATCACGCCGATGTCGGGCAGATGCACATGTACTGCAACTACGCGAAAGAGCACTGGATGCTGCCGGGCGAGAACCCGCCGGTGGGGCTGATTCTATGCGCACGGACCAATGCGGCGGTCGCGAAATACGCGCTCGACGGCCTGCCGAACAAGGTGCTCGCCGCCGAATACCACATGATGCTGCCGGACGAGGCGGTGCTCGCCGAAGAACTGGCGCGCGTGCGAAGAGAATTGGAGGCCCGGCGGCTCGCGGACGGCGGCGAAGCGTAGTCGCTTCCCACCGCGTCTTACGCCGCTACCGGTTTCAGCGCGCTCAACGCCGAGCGCCATGCTTGCGAGAGCCGCTTGCGCCGCCGGGTCTCGCGATCTACATACACGTGCACGAAAGGCCTTTGCGCCGCCGGTGAATCGCTGGCTCGTGCGGCGCGATGCGACCGGGCCGATTCAACAATGTCCGCGCCCCTCAGGTCTTCTCGGCGCTTTTCAGCGCGAGACGCACGGCGCGCGCAAGGTCTTCGAGCTGGAACGGCTTGCGAAGCGCGGTGAAGCGCCGGTCGGTGATGGTCGTGACATCGACGTCCGCGTAGCCGGTCGCGAGGATCACCGGCAGGTCGGGGCGCGATTCGCGGGCGCTCGCGAGCACCTGTATGCCGTTCATGCCCGGCATCGCGTAATCGACCATCATCACGTCCGGGTTGTCGGCATCGAGACGCGCGAGGCCGCTCGGCCCGTCCTCCGCCTGCGTGACGTGATAACCGAGCGCTTCGAGACAATCGACGATCATCGTGCGCACGTCCTCGTCGTCCTCGATGACGAGGATGCGGCACGGCGTCGCCGTATCGTCGCGCGGGTCCGCGTCTAACGCTCCTTCGGACGGATCCCGCGCGCCGAACGGCAGCCAGATCTGCACGGTGGTGCCCTTGCCCACTTCGCTTTCGATGCGCGCGACGCCGCCCGCTTGCCGCGCAATGCCGTACACCTGACTGAGACCCAGGCCGGTTCCCTTGCCGACCGGCTTGGTCGTGAAGAAGGGATCGAATACGCGCGAGAGCACGCCCGGCTCGATGCCCGAGCCCGAATCGGTCACGCTGATGACGATGTAACGGCCCGGCGCGAGCGCTTCGTCGACGCTCGGCCGTTCTTCGGCGTGAATCGCCAGGCGGCCGCCGTTCGGCATCGCGTCGCGGGCGTTGATCGCGAGATTGAGTATCGCGAGTTCGAGCTGGTTCGCGTCGGCTTGCGTCCAGAGATCGTCGGACGCAGTCGTGATCGACAGCGCGATGGTCGAGCCGAGCGAGATCGAAATGATGTCGCGGATGCCGTGCAACAGCGCGGCCACGTTCACCGCTTTCAAATCCAGATTGCTCGTGCGCGAAAACGTCAGCAATTGCGCGGTCAGCTTCGCGCCCCGCTCGGTCGCACGCTTAGTGGTCGCGGCCATCTTGAGCACGCGCTCGTCCTTGCTGATGCGCGCGAGCAGTTCCGCGTTGGCCATGATCACGTTCAGCAGGTTGTTGAAGTCGTGCGCGATGCCGCCGGTCAGCTGCCCGAGCGCTTCCATCTTCTGCGACTGCACGAGCACGGCCTGCACCTTGGCGCGTTCGTGAATCTCGCGCATCAGACGGTTGTTGGCCGACGCGAGCTCGTGCGTGCGTTCCGCGATGCGGCTTTCGAGCGATTCGTTGAGCCGTTGGAGCGCTTCCTGCGCCTTGACGCGGTCGATGAGATGCTGCTCCGACTCGGCGAGGTGCCTGCGCGCATCGTATTGCCGGGCGCGCGCCCGCAACGACGACGCCACGGCGCGGCGCAAGGTTTCGGAGTTGAGCGGCCGTTCGAGCACCAGCACGTTGCCGAGCCGCTCCAGCATCTCGATGCTCTTGGCGGAGCGCCTGCCCGGCAGCCGCCCGGAGAGCAGCACGATCGGGAAATCCGACCATGCGGGCTGCTGTTCGATCCATGCGGCAAGGGCCATCGCGCTGTCGTCCAGCAGCGATTCTTCGGTGATGATGGCGACGGCCGCGCCCCGGTCCAGTTCGGTCACGAGCACGCGCGAGTCGGCGCAAACGAAGCACTCGCGGCCCTCCGTCTTGAGGACATCGACGATGACCTCGGCGTCGCGGCCGAAAGGCGCAACGATCAGTACGCGATGTTCCATCGCGTTATTCCCGTGGCGAGGCCGGCTCGCCCTCCGATGAGGCGAGCATGGCGGTATCGCCCCGGTAAGTCGGCAGGCCGCTCAACACGCCTTCGAAATCGCGCAGCGCCTCGCCGACGTTCAAGCCCTTGCTGCCGAGCCGGAACTGACGGATCGAGCGTTCGTGGCCGTTGGCGCGGCTCTTGACGGCGGTCACGGCGGTGAGCACTTCGCCCTGGCGTTCGAAATAGCGAAAGAGCAGCACGACGTCGCTGAGATAGCTGATATCGATATCGCTCTGTATCTCGCCGATGATCCCGTGCTGGCCCAGCACGAGCATGGTGATGACGCCGCGCTGGTTCAAATACGTGAGCAGCTCGTGCATCTGAAGCAGCAGATAGCGCTCGCCGGGCATGGCCTGCAGATACGCGTTCAGGCTGTCGATGGCGACGAAGCGCGCGCCGTCCTGCTCCACGCTCTTGCGCACGTCGCTCGTGAATTCGCCGGGCGAGATCTCGGCGGGATCGATCTGGCGCAGCGTCAAGAGGCCGCTGTCGAGATGCGGTCTGAGGTCGATGCCGAGGCTCGTCGAGCGGCGCACGAGCGTCATCAGCGTCTCGTCGAAGAGATAGTAGACGCACGGCTGACCGCGATTGAGCGCGGCGAGCAGACACGAGGCGACCGTCGTCGTCTTGCCGACGCCCGACGGACCGACGATCAGCGTGTTGGTGCCCGGCACGAGGCCGCCGCCCATGAGCGCATCCAGCTCACGCGTTCCGGTGCTGAGCGAATCCGAAGCGAAGTCCGCGTGATGCTCCGCCGCGACGAGCCGCGGATACACCTCGATGCCGCCCGTCTTCAGCGTCATGTCGTGAAAGCCTTCGCGGAACCGGATGCCGCGCATTTTCGCGATGCGTATGCGCCGGCGCTCGCCGCCGTAGTCGTGCACGAGGTTGTCGAGGCTGATGACGCCGTGCGCGATGCTGTGCAGCTGCAAGTCGCCGGTTTCGGACGTGTGGTCGTCGAGCAGCATGACGGTGCAGGCGCGCGTGGCGAAATAGCGCTTGAGCGCGAGAATCTGGCGGCGATAGCGCAGCGAATTCTGCGACAACATACGCAGTTCGGAGAGGCTGTCGAAGACGAGGCGGGCGGGCTTCAGTTCATCGACTTTGGCGATCACGTCGCGCACGGTCTCGCCGAGTTCGACTTCGGCGGGATGCAGCACGGTCTGCTCGTAAGCGGGATCGAGCCCTTCGTCCGACAATAGTTCGATGATGGTGAAGCGGCTTGTGTCCCAGCCGTGGCTTTCGGCGACGGCGACGAGTTCGTCCCGCGTTTCGGACAGTGTGATGTACAGCCCCGGCTCGCCGACCTCGGCGCCTTTGAGTAAAAACTGCAAGGCGAGGGTGGTTTTACCTGCGCCGGGCGCGCCTTCGACCAGATACATGCGGTGCGGCGTGAGCCCGCCGCCCAGGATATCGTCGATTCCTTCGATCCCGGATTGAATGCGCCCCCGTTGTGGCGCGGAGATGTTGTCTGGCATGTGATTGCTTCTGATGATCGACGAGATGGGCGATGTCCGCTACGGGGACTGCAAGAAGCAGGCCGGGCTCGTCGTCGTAGCGCGGCAGGCGGATGGCGGAGCGGACGCGCGGTTCGCGCGGGCGTGGCTGCGGCGGGCGGCCGCCTAAAGCATTCGTTCGATGGTCGGCGAAGGCTACCACATCGATGAGAGGGTGCGGCTGGTTTCGTTGGGTGGAGCAGCGAGCGCATCGATAGACGGCGGTTCTTGATGGCGCGGTGTTCGAGTTGATGAGCATCGCCGCTTTGCGTTCGCTGACGCTCTTCTTGAAGCTTTGGATGAACGCAAAATCATGGGGCCGCGGCAGCCATGACATGAGCGCTATTCCCGACGGTTTTATCGAGCCAAGGGGCTCGGAGGACGTGGTGATAGTGGGCGTGGAAGGTGCTCCAGGGCTGTTTATAAGTTGAGTGCCACGGACTGACTGCGGAGTGGCCACACTGCTAGTGCTGCGGGCCAGAAAAGCTGCTTTCTTTGGTTACTTTCTTTGCAGCGGCAAAGAAAGTGACCCCCGCCCCGGGGAGGGGCAACGCTAATACACCGACACGAATACAAGTTCCATAGAATGACAATACAACCGCCCCAGCAGCAGACAAGCAAAAGAAACCGGAGACACCCAACCAAATGCCAGAAAAAAAGACTGAAGGCCTGTCCAAAGGCCTGACCAACTACGGCGATCGCGGATTCGCCCTGTACCTGCGCCGCTCGTTCGCCCGCTCGATGGGCTACACCTCCGACATGCTGACCAAGCCGATCGTCGGCATCGCATCGAGCGGATCGGGCTTCAACAATTGCCATCGCGGCATGCCGGAGCTCGTCGAAGCAGTCAAGCGCGGCGTGCTCGCAGCGGGCGGCTTGCCCATCGACTTTCCGACCATCTCGCTCGGCGAAGTGTTCCTCAATCCGACCTCGATGATGTTCCGCAACCTCATGAGCATGGACGTCGAGGAAATGCTGCGCGCCCAGCCGATGGACTCCGTGGTACTGATCGGCGGCTGCGACAAGACCGTGCCCGCGCAATTGATGGGCGCCGCTGCCGCCGATATCCCCGCCGTGCAACTCGTCGTCGGACCGATGATGACCGGCCGTCATCAAGGCGAGCGCCTCGGCGCGTGCACCGACTGCCGCCGCTTCTGGGGCAAGTTCCGCGCGGGCGAAGTCGGCGAGCAGGAGATCGACCAGATCGAAGGGCGGCTCGCGACCACCGCCGGCACCTGCGCGGTGATGGGCACGGCAAGCACCATGGCGTGCATCGCGGAGACGCTCGGCATGTCGCTGCCGGGCACCGCCGCGATTCCCGCCGTCCATGCCGACCGCATTCGCGCCGCCGAAGCGAGCGGCGCGCGCGCCGTGCAGCTCATTCGCGCGCCGCTGCGCCCGAGCCAGATCATCACGGAGAAGTCCGTCGAGAACGCGCTACGCGTGCTGCTGGCCATCGGCGGGTCGACTAACGCGATCATCCACTTGACCGCCGTCGCCGGGCGGCTCGGCATTCCGGTGTCGCTCGAACGGCTGAACGTGCTCTCCGACGACACGCCGGTGCTCGTCAATCTGAAGCCGACGGGCGAGCACTACATGGAAGACTTCTTCGCTGCGGGCGGCATGACGGCGGTGCTGCGCGAACTCGCGCCGAAGCTGCATCTGGATGCGATGACCGTCACCGGCGAAACGCTCGGCGAACGCATCGCGGCGGAGCGCGAGGCGTGGGTCGATCATCGCATCGTGCGCGAGCTGTCCGACCCGGTCGAACCGCAAGGCGGGCTCGTCGCGTTGTTCGGCTCGCTTGCGCCGCGCGGCGCGATTCTCAAGCGATCCGCCGCCGACAAGGCGCTCTTCGAGAAAGAGGGCCGCGCCGTGGTCTTCGAATCGCTCGAAGACCTGGCCGCGCGCATCGACGATCCCGCGCTCGATGTCGAGGCCGACGACATTCTCGTGCTGCAAAACGCCGGTCCCGCGAGCGGCACGGGCATGCCCGAAGCGGGCTATCTGCCGATTCCGAAGAAGCTCGCGCAGAAGGGCGTGAAGGACATGCTGCGCATTTCGGATGCGCGCATGAGCGGCACTGCATATGGAACCATCGTGCTGCATGTCACGCCGGAAGCCGCGCTCGCGGGGCCGATCGGGCTTGTGCGCAACGGCGACCGCATCCGGCTTTCGGTGCGCGATCGGCGTATCGACCTGCTGGTCGATGAGGCCGAACTCGCGCGCCGCGCAGCCGATGTCAAACCGCCCAAGCGCGTGCTGCGCGGCTATCAGAAGCTGTATCAGGAGCACGTATTACAGGCCGATGCGGGTTGCGACTTCGATTTCCTGCAGGCGGTATCGAAGGATTCCTGAGCGTCGTCCATCGCGCGGGAAGGCGCGCGCCCCGGCGCGCATCACTGATCGAACATGCAAGTACGATTCGTTCGGCAACCCGAAGCCGCCATCGCCGCGTCGCGCGGGCGAGCCGCGCAGTCCTGTCCGCGATGCGCCCAAAGCGCCGCCAGCCGGCACCGTATAATGGCCGCCCGCCACGGCGCGCGCGGGTGCGCGCGCGCCTGCGACAGCGCCTGATCCCAGCGAATCCGGTTCACTCAATCGAACTTCCGCCTTAAACAGCTCGAAGCATCAGAAAACAGAAGGAAAGCCCGCGTGGAAGACCTTTTCCAATCCGTCAACGCGTTCTTTGCGTTCATCGCGCCCATTTCCGATTTTCTTTGGGATTTTCCGACCAACTTCGCGGCCTATTCGCGCATCCCCGTGCTCGGCCGGTTTCCGTTCGCGATTCTGCTGCTGGTCGGCGTAGGCATCCACTTCAGCATCCGCACGCGCTTTGTCCAGACGATGAACATGCGCAAGATCGTGCGCATCATGCAGCGCAGGCAGTCGTCCAGAACGGGCGTGAGCGCGATGGCTTCATTCATGCTCGGACTGGCGATGCGCGCCGGGCCGGGCAACATCGTCGGCATTACAGGCGCCATTTCGGTCGGCGGTCCCGGCGCGTTGTTCTGGATGTGGGTCGCCGCCTTCTTCGGCATGGCGACGGCCTTCATGGAATCCGTGCTCGCGCAGTTGTTCAAGGAGAAGAACGGCGACGAGTTCGTCGGCGGCTTGCCGTTCTACGGGCGGCGCGTGCTCGGGGGACGGCGCATCGTGGGCACGTTCCTGTCGCTCGTGTTTATCGTCTATGCATTATTCAACGTGCCGCCGCAAACGTTCAACGTCTTCACCGCGATGGGCACCATTGCCGATACCGTCGCAGGCGAGCACCTCGCCCGGCAATCCACCGCGTACTACGGCATCGCGGCGACGCTCGTTTTCGCGTGCGCGTTCATCATCATGGGCGGCATCAGGCGCGTCACGGCTTACACGGACGTGCTGGTGCCGATCAAGGCCGCGCTCTTTTGCGCGATGTCGCTCGTCATCATCCTGATCAATCTGCCGCTCGTGCCTTACTTCTTTCGCGAGGTCGTCGTCGGCGCGTTCGCGCCGCGTGCACTCTTCGGCGGCGCGATCGGCACGGCGCTCGCGCAGGGCGTGAAGCGCGGCCTCATGTCGAACGAGGCGGGGCAGGGCACCATCACGATGGCGGCGGCCATCGCCGACAACGCGCATCCGTGCGAACAAGGCTTCGTGCAGAGCCTCGGCGTGTTCTTCGACACGATGGTGATCTGCACGATGACCGGCTTTATCGTCGTGATGGCGCACGTGTGGACCGGAACCGTCGACGGGCAGGCATGGGAAGCCGTGCGCGCCTCGAAGATCACGGTCTATCTCGCTTCGGTGCAGGCGCTCGTGCCGCTCTGGGCCGCGCATGCCATCAAGATCATCATGTGCGTGTGCTACGGGCTTTTCGCTTTCACGACGCTCCTCGGCATGATCTCGTTTGCCGAAATCTCGGCGAACTTCATCTCGCGCCGCCGCGCGTTCATCGCCGGTATTCGCGTGGCCGGCTCGCTGGTGTTCGTGCCGTTCGGCGCGTTGACCGTGCTGGCCGGGCTCGAACTGCCGAACCTCTGGGCGCTCTCGGACCTGATGAACATCGTGATGGTGCTGCTTAACGTGCCGATCGTTCTGCTCGGGCAAGCGCTCGTCTATAAGGCGCTCGCGCACTATCGCGCGACGGGCGGCGGCGCGTTCGTATCGGAAGAAATCGGAGTGAAAACGGCGTGCTGGCCTGGCGATGCGCGTCGCGCCGCGCCGGTTCACGAACGCGAGACCGTCGACGCTTAAATCGCGCGGGGCATCGCTCAGGCCGGATTCTGACGCAGCAGTTCGGCCACCATCGCGCTGTCGAGATACGCGCGCACCTCGACGATCGAGCCTTCCTCGAAACGGCACACCCAGCAGTAGCGATTGTCGAAGTGCATGCCGTTCGCCGCGCGCACGTCCGAATGCAGCTCGACCGCGGCCGTGTCGCCATCGACGAGCGCGTGCGTGACCGTCAGCTTTGCGCCGTCGGGCAGCGCCTTCGCGAGGCGCGCGAACGTATGTTCGAGAAACGCCTTCTTGCCACGATAGCGCCCGGCGAGCGGATGCGTGCCCATCACGGTCCAGTCGACGTCATCGGCGACGCGCGCGAAGAAGGCGTCCGTATCGTCCCTGAGCTTTCCGAAAAGCGCGAGCACGTCTTCCTTGTTCATGCGCCGCCCCATTGCATCGACAAACCGCCGTCGATGGTCCAGGTCTGTCCGGTTACGTAATCGCCGTCGTCGGAGGCGAGAAAGAGCGCGAGACGCGCGATCTCCTCCGGTTGCCCCGGACGATGCCACGGAATCACCGACATCGACTTCTCGCGAGCGTCAGGGTCGTTCAGGCGCTCTTGCGTCATCGGCGTTTCGATGAGTCCGGGCGCGATGTTGTTCACGTTGATCTTGTCGTTGGCGACTTCGCGCGACAGGCTGCGCGTGAGCGAGCCGAGCGCGGCCTTGGCCATGCCGTACGGCGCGCTTTCCGGCGTCGGCAAATGCTGCGCGACCGACGAAATCGTGACGATGCGCCCGCCGCCGCCCGCCTCGCGCCGCAGCTTCACGAACTCGCGGCAGCAGTAGAGCGGCCCGAAGAGATCGGTCCGGATGACGGTTTCCAGTTGGGCGTCGTCGAGCTCGGCCACTTCGGCGCCGCCGGCGCCCACGCCTGCATTGTTCACCAGAATGTCGAGGCGTCCCAACTGCGCCGTGACTTCGCCGAAGATGCGCTTGACGGACACGGGGTCGCCCACGTCGCCTTGCAGCACGAGCGCGCGCCGGCCGAAGGAAGCGATCTTCGCTGCGGTCTGGTCTGCGCCCGCGCGGTCGGTGTGGTAGATGACCGCGACGTCCGCGCCTTGCTCCGCGAACAGCGTCGCGATTGCCTGGCCGATGCCGGAGTCGCTTCCGGTAACGAGCGCCGTCTTCCCTTGCAGTTTCATCTGTACTCCTCGCGAGCGGTTGAGCGATGAACCAGCGTTAGCAAACGGCGTACGCGCACGTTAGCGGCGGAGCGCGCCGCGAGACGAAAAGATTCGCATTTGCAAACATAGGAGGAATGCATAATGCAGGCGAAAGGTGTCATCAATCTGACGAGTTGCCAACCATGATTGTTCGAATCGCGCAGTATCCGCCGGGCAAGCGCCTGGTGTTCGGAATGGCGTCCACTGCCGCCGTCCTGGTGGCGCAGCAGGTGCTGACCGTGGTGGCCCACGGACGGTTGACTTTTCTTCTCGTCAGCGCGTCGCTTCCGCTCATCACAGTGCTGTTCGGCGGCTGGTCGGGTGTGTTCCTGCTGGCAGCCGGCACGGTGTACGGCGCATTGTGGATGCCGCCTGTCGGCAATTTGACGGTCGAAGGGCACAGCGACCGGATCGTGCTGCTGGCCTTCGTCGTGGTCGGCGCGCTTTTGGTGGCGGCGGGCCAGCAGCTCGCCAAGGTCGCCAGACGCGCCGGGCGGGCGGAGGCCGCTTCGCAGGAGACAGCCGAGCGCCTGTTGCAAATGGAGCGCGACGCGCGGCACCGCTTCGACGTCGCGCTCAATAGCGCAGGCGTGCCGTTCTTCATCCTCACGCCGATCGTGCGCAACGGCCGCGTGGCGGAGTTTCGCTGGGACTACCTCAACGACGCGGCCGCGCACTTGTTCAATCGGGCGACGACGGTGGTCATCGGCAGTTCGACCACGTATGTGCGTCCGCGCGGCTGGGACGCGGACGTGCTTCTGAAGCGGCTCGCGCCGTTGGCGGAGGCAGAGGGCCGCGATGCGTTCGATGTGAGCGTGCAGGGAGAGCACGGCGAGCAGTGGTTCCACGTCGTGGCTGCGTCGCTCGACGGTTCAGTGGTCGCATGGTTCGGCGACGTGACGCCGCGCGTGCGCGCCGAACAGGCGCTTTCCGAAGCGGACCGGCGCAAGGATGAATTTCTCGCGACGCTCGCTCACGAGTTGCGCAATCCGCTCGCGCCCATCCGTCAGGTCGCGGAAATTCTGGAACAGCCACACCTGACCGACGAGCGCCGCAAGTGGTGCATCACGGTGCTGCGCCGGCAATCGGCCGCGATGGCGCTTTTGCTGGACGACCTGCTCGACGTGTCACGCATCACGCGTGGCGCGCTGACGCTTCGCAAGGAAGCCGTGGCGCTGCGGGATGTCGTCGAGGATGCGGTGGACACCGCGCGGCCGATGCTGGAGGGCAAGGGTCACGACCTCGTCGTCAAGCTGCCCTCGCGGCCCTTGCACATCGAGGCGGACCGCCTGCGAATTGCGCAGGTATTGGCGAACCTGTTGACGAACGCCGCGAAATACACGCCGTCCGGCGGGCGCATCGAACTGACGGCGAAGGCGGACGACGCCGAGATCGTGGTATCGGTCGCGGACAACGGCATCGGTATCGATCCGGACAAGCTGTCGGCCATCTTCTCGATGTTCTCGCAAGTGAATCGCGATCATCATCGGCAGGGCGGGCTCGGCATCGGACTCGCGCTCTCGAAATCGCTGATCGAGCTGCACGGAGGCCGGCTGACTGCATCGAGCGCCGGAAAAGACCAGGGAAGCTGCTTCTCCGTTCATCTTCCCGCGCAGTGCCGCGTGGTGGCGCCGCCCGCTCCGGCGCGCGACATGCCCGCCATTTCCGCCGAGATCGAGAAGCATCGCATCCTGGTGGTCGATGACAACGTCGATGCGGCCGACGCGCTCACCGCGCTGCTCGAACTCGAAGGCCACGAAGTGCGCACGGTCTATTCCGGCGAGGAGGCGGTCGACATACTGAGCCACTACACGCCCGAAGTCATCCTGCTGGACCTCGGCTTGCCGGGCATGAGCGGCATCGAGGTCGCGCGCCGCATCAGGTCGAGACCGTCGACGGCGAATGTGACGCTCATCGCGATCACCGGATGGGGGCAGCCGCAGGACCGAGCGCGCACCGCGGACGCCGGCTTCGATTATCACTTCACGAAGCCGGTCGATGTGGCGCAGCTCAATCACGCGATCGAGAGCGCGGTCACCGCGTCTTAGCAGGGCGCGTCATCGCGCGGGAAGGGTTATGCGAAGGGCGAAGCATGCGGCAGCGTCGACGGAGGTGAGAATGCGCTCCGTCTTACACCGCGCGGGAAGATCATGCGGCGGTAGAAGCGGCTGCCGGACGGCGATCTTCGGCGGCGCGTTGGAGCCCCGCAGCCCCGGGCGCGGCACGCCCGGGTTCGCTGGTCGAGCACCGTGTGAAGCACCCGATTAGGGCAAGCGCGTCGCACGCTCGAATCGGTACGACGCGCGTGATGACGCGAACACGTACAACGAGGACGATCTCGTCGAAACGCAGCAGACGCGTTCGGGTTCCAGCGCGAAAAGGCGCTGGCGTGTTGTTCGATGAATGACGGACGCCGACGGTTTGATTGCGTCATCAAGAGCGTGGCTTGACGGACACCGCAGCAAGACGCGCTTTCACCTCAGGACGCCGAAGTCTGACGGACGCCGACGGCATCATCGCGTGACCAAGAGCGTGGCTCGACGGAAACCTCGGGGCGGCGCGCTTTCCGCTCAGGACGCCGAAGTCTGACGAACGCCGACGGCTTTATAGCGTCACCAAGAGCGTGGCTTGACGGAAAACGCGGGGCGGCGCGCTTTCGCCTCACGATGCCGAAGTCTGACGGACGCCGACGGCATCATCGTGTGACCAAGAGCGTGGCTCGACGGAAACCTTAGGACGGCGCGCTTTCCGCTCAGGACGCCGAAGTCTGACGAACGCCGACGGCCCGTTCCCGTGACCTACAGCGTGGATCGACGGAAACCGCAGGGCGGCGTCCTCTCCCCTCAGGAAGAAGAAGCCGAAGTCTGACGGACGAGCCCGCCACTCGCCTTACCGAAACGCGCGCTGGCGACACGGTTTCGGCCGCCCGCTTTCGCCGCGTACAGTCCCGCGTCGGCGGCTTCGAGCAGCGCCTTCGCTGTCTGGCGCGAGGCGGCGTCGCGGCAGGCGAGGCCCACCGAGATGGTGACCACGGTGCCGGGCCTCGGCGCGGGCAATGTTGCGCTTTCGACTGCCGCGCGGAGCTTCTCGGCGACCGCGAGTCCCGCTGCCGCGTCGCATGCCGGAAGCACGACGACGAATTCCTCGCCGCCGTACCGGGCAACGAAGTCGCCGGTGCGCGCCAGCGTCTCGGTCAGCGCGTGCGCGACCTTTCTCAGGCAGTCATCGCCGGCCAGGTGCCCGAACGTGTCGTTGTAGGCCTTGAAGTTGTCGACGTCGATCAAGAGCACGCAAAGCGGATAGCCCGAGGAGGCGGCGAGCGCGTGCTCGCGGCTGTATCGCTCATCGAAATACGCGCGGTTGAACACGCCTGTCAGCCCGTCGCGCGCGGAACTCTCGAGCAGCTTCTCATGCGTGTCGGTGAGCTTGCGATACAGCCCGGTCGTCTCGTAGATCAGCATGCCGAGAACGGCGCTTGACGACAGCATCGAGGCGAGGCGCGCCGCGTACCAGCCGACGCTGTAGCGCGCGCCGGCCGACAGCGTGAGCGTCACGTCGATCAGCGCCGCCAGCAACGCGACGGCGAGCCACAGGTCCATCAGCGAGCGCAGCCGGGTGGTCGAGACGTGCAGGCCGAGCGCGGCGAGACACGTTGCCTCGACAATCAGCGCGGCCGGGCTGCTCGACAGATTCGAATACGAGCCGCCCGATGCCACGACGACCGGCAGAACGTCCTTGCCCACGATGGCCAGCGCCGCGCAACACGAGGCGAGGGACAGCGCGCCGAGAAGCGCCACGTGTCCCGATGCGCGATTGCGCAGGCTCGGCGCCCAGGACCGCGCGGCCAGCGACACGGTGACGAGCGCGGGGAATCCGCCGTGCCAGAACACCCATATCCAGATGGCGGTTTGCGGGCCGGCGCCGAGCAGGCCGCCCGCGGAAAAGACGCCGGGAAACACTATCAACTGGATGGCCGCGATCAGGCTCACGAAGGCGTACGCACCGCTCAGCGTCGCGAAGAGAAGACGCCCGGAAATGCGGTACTGAGTCCACAGCAGGAAGGCCGTGAGGCCCTCGGTGAGCGTGACCCAGGTCGCGAAGATCGGCAGGAACGGGACGATGACCGGACCGGGCTGCCGGGCATGCGGCCATACGATGAAGGCGCCGATCAGTGCAATAGCGGCGGTGATGGCCGCGGCGAGGCGGTCCTTCGACGTCGATGGCAGGTGAATAAGCGAAGTTTGCAATGCGGATCCTCGGTCTGGCCGGCACCGACGCCGAGCGACAACTGGAATACGGCAATTATCGGAAATTCTTGAGCGAACGCGCTCGCACGGGTAGGAATTTCCGGACGTCGGCAGCGTCGTTTGTAATCAGAAGTCTCCCGGCGCGACCTGAAAGCACGCGAGACCCTCGGATCGCCACATATCGACGACGCGCTGGCGGTCATCGTAGACGCACAACACGCGCTCGCGCGGAATGGAGCCGTCCTTCAACCATCCGCGTTTGAGCCGGTCGTCGGCTTGCCGATCTCCGGCGCGGCGCATCAGCAGCGTGTCGATGTAATGCATTCCCACATGCAGATCAAGCCACGCTTCGGTTTCGGGGCGCACCTCGTCGCTGCGGCCCGACGCAATCCAGATGCGATGCCGCGCCGCGTGCGTATGCAGCGTTTCGATGACCGGCGCGTTTGGAAGATCGTCGCCACATGCGGCGAAGAACGCGGGCCAGTTGCGCCGTTTTCCGCTGATGTGGTGCACGCGGTGTTGAATCAGTCCAATCGTCCCGTCTAAGTCGAATAGCACAATGTCGCGCATGAGACACCTCCGCTTTCGGAGAAGCAGAGATCGTGCGTGGTCGGTCGGGGAGTGGGCTCGCGGGCATGGCGCCGGACGGTCGCATGATCGAGAGAGCGACGCGTTGGCCTGGCGCGCGGTCACCGTCCTGCGAGCTAGCCAGCGAGCGCAAGCGGGCTCGCGCAGACGCTTGATCGCGAACGGTCGCTATCGCAACCGGGGAAGGGGTGATCTTATATAACAGCCGTCTGTCGACGGCGGGGCGCGTCTGCGGTCGATCTCGCTAAGGCGCTAGCGCCGGGCGTGACGCCGACCGATCAGAAGCGTCGCGGACAGGACCGCGACGATCGAATAGATACGAGAGCGCGAGCCCCGCTGCATTGTGTCCGTCACGCGTGCGGCCGGCCTCGCTCAGCGATAGACCACGCACGGCGGCACGAAGCGCATCAGAGCGCATTACACGACCGCCGCGCCGCTCGCACAGTCTCGTTCTACGCGAGTGCCGCGCACGGCAACGCGACAAGCCGCCGTCAGCGGATCAACTCGGCTGTTTATGTTTGTGATGATGATGCTTCAGACGAAGCGTCGAATGTTTCCCTGAGGGACCGGCAGGCGCGCCGGTCTCGCCGTTGCCATTCGGCGTGCCGACGCCCACTCCGCCGCGGCCGGCGCCGTTACCGCCGGGTAGGCCGCCGGCGTTGCCCTGAGCGAGCGCGGCGGTGGATAGGCCCCACGCGAGGGCAGTCGTCACTATGCACTTCGTTGCTATGTTCATCGCTTGTATTGTCCTTGAGTTGGCCGGCTCAGACCGGACTGCGTCGCGCAGTGTCCGTTGCCGTCGCGGCGGTAGAGCCTCGCAATCGACGGTCCCACGTAGGGACGAGACCGCGACGCGCCGTATTAGAGCGAAGATTTATGACGATGCCGCGACAAGGCGATGCTCTCATCGCGCGTCTCGAACGACAGCGCGGCGCGTCCAGTCATGCCCTTGCAGCTGCAGTAAGTGGCGCTCAAGTCGCGGTCCGGACAGCCGCCGTTATCGGCGGCAGCAGGAAAAGCATTCGGCCGGGAAGACTGTGTTTTCACCGCTTTTTCGTGAGATACCCGATGTCCGATGCCGCATACACTGCTTTCCATGGCGAGCAATCAAACGCCATGAATCGCGAAACGAACGTCACCGAGCAAGCCGGCCTACCTTTATTTTTCCGGACGCAGCGGTTGTCGCAGTAGCGGTTGCAGCTCGTACTATCGAGGGAGCAGTCCGAAGGGAAAGTTGTTTCGATTATGTGGTTCTTAAAGCCGTACCATTGCAAGCATAAGCCCCGGCCATCGCATGATGGTCGGGGCTTTGTCTTTCTGGCACAGATGCTTTGGAGCCGGCTCTATCGTCTATCTTAAGAGCTTATTGCAGATAGGTTACCGTTTGTTAAAACGGATGCGGCCAACGCTACCGTTAATTATTCTTCTCACGGTTTGACAAAGGTTAGACGAGCGGCCTCATGGTCGATTAGGCCTGGCCCCGAATAGAAAGACGTTCAGACAGCGGACTTCACGGCTTCTTCGAGGAGAGACCGTGCTGATTGAACCGAACCTGAGAGAGACGAACATGATCATCTATCACCGCGGCGCGGCCTTCGAGCCGCGAATCATTCCGGCCGGCAACGGCTTCGTGGCTTCTGTCGCCGTGCTCGAGGAAGACGGCCACGCCACATCGCTCGGAAAGCTCGGCATGTTTGCCAACGAAGAGGGCGCCATCAATTTCGCCGTTCGGTGCGCGACCGCCTTTATCGAAGGCGACGAGATGCCGCTGCCTCCGTTCCGGGTGCACGCGTAGAACCGCTACGAAGCGAAGAACGGCCAAGCGGCGAATCGGACCGCTTGGCGCTTCCTGCAGACCAGCGCCAGTGACTGCCTGCGCCTGACACATATTCAATTACGCTCGCTCATTCGGGCGAGCGCCGCTTGCGCGGCCTCTCGCCCGTGCGCCCAGTGGGTTTCGATCGCCGCAGCGGTGAACTGTCCGTCCTTGAAGTGCGATTCGCGCTGCGAGAACGCGTAGTCGACCGGCACGATGCGAACCGGCCGCGCGCGCGCCAGCGCCGCGGCATTCATCAGTTGCGGATCGGATTGACGTTGCGCCGCCGGAATACATTCCAGCGCATGAGCGAGCAGGGCTCGCAGGCGCTGCGACTCGTCGAACGCCTGATGATAGGCAGCCGCGCGGCTACCGTGCTCGATGTTCTTCTGCCGGATTTCGGCGTCGGTCAGATTGTCCGGCACCTGGCCCTCGGGGGTCCACAAATCGGCACGGAAGATGATGGTTTCGACGTCCGCAGGCGCCGTCTCGACGATACGTTGCAGCGGGGCGGCGGATACGAGCGAGCCGTCCCAGTACCACGCATCGCCGATCTGCACGGCTGCGAACCAGGGCGGCAGCGAGCCCGACGCGACGATCATCGGCGCTTGCAAACCGCCGGCGCGATTATCGAAGTAATGCGGCTCGCCGGTCGCCACGTTCGCCGCGATGACACTGACCTCCGTCGCACTGCGATTCAGTTCGTCGAAATCGCAAAGGCTCGCGAGTGTCTGATAGAGCGGGCGCATATCCATGATGCTGGCGAGTTCCGGCGCCTGGCTGCCGGTCGTCCACGGCACGGCGAGGCGTCGCGTGAAGAATCCCGGCAGGCCCGCGCTGATCGCGTAGCTTTGATCGGCTTCGGCCAGCATGCGGCGAAAGTCGTCGTTGGCGAATGCCAGTCCGCCGATCAACGACGCCATCCGGTCGCGCAGCGTCGTGCCGGGAACCGACACGCGATGATAGAACTGCCTGAGCCGATCGACGCGATGCTCCGGCGCGTTGCCGAAGAAGATCGCGGCGTTGATGGCGCCGATCGACGATCCGCAGCATGCGTCGATCTGGATGTCTGCATCGTGCAATGCTTCGAGCACGCCTGCCTGAAACGCGCCGATCGCGCCGCCGCCTTGCAACGCCAACGCCATACGCGGGCGATTGCCTGCGCCGTTATCTTGCTGCGCCATACATTCTCCAGTTGCCCCAGTGCGCTGCAATCCCCGCAGGCATCGGCTCACATGAAATCACGACGCCCGAGCCGGGCGGCCGCCGTCACTGCGTCCGAGCGGGCGCGCATTCCGTCTGAAACCAGTAGTCGACGAGGCGCTGTGCCTGCTGCAGGTCGTCCGGGTAGTAGGGATCGTCGTAGAAGGGAGACGGGTCGTAGCCCGCCTTGCGCAGCGCCCCGAGTTCCACTTGATGCTGGGCCATCGTAGAAGGGCTCGCGTTCGTTCTGAGCGCGGCCAGATCGCGGCATTCCAGGTCCGTCAGATGCCGGCCCGGAGGGGGCATGCCACCCGCGACGCATCCGGCGAGCAGGAGAAGCGCCGCCGACGCTAGCTGAGTCTTTGTCCGAATCTCGCGCATGGTGCGTCAGCGGCCGGCTAGTCGCCGCGCTCCGGTTCGATGTTTTCGTGCGGGTACATGGCGGCGTGAGGCCGCTTGTTCCGCGCTTCGTTGCCCTTTTGCCTTGGCGGTGAGGGATGTCGACAAGTGCGGGCACCGCCTGTTTCATTGATGACGCCCGGCTCGCGCTGGTCCGGCATGGTTGTCTCCCTGTTGTTCCACGAGCTAGGAGCAAGCACTGTTCCGCCGGGCAAATGGCGCGCGCAAATGATGTCGATGTTCGTACTGGTCACACGGCGCCGGTTCGCTGGGTCGAAGGGCCGTCGCGTCCAGCAAGTTACGGTGATCCATTCGGCGGCGGCGGGACACCGCGACCAGGCCTTTCGACGCAAGCACATCGTTACAAAAAGAGTAAGCGGTGGTAACACTGTCGTGTAATAGCCGCGGTAAAAGTGTTACGCGGAAACAATTGCCGGTATGCCCATCTCTGTGAATATTGAAACTTGCGTTTAACTCGCAGATTTTCCGATGAATTAATTCGCGGTCTCAAACACTTGCATCGAATATATGAAGCGTCAGACAACCGCCATCGTTGGCACAAACCATCAGCAGATAACGTTTGCAACCGCGAATCGAACCTCCGTGAACGTTTGCCACTGTAACTTTTTGTTGCAGATCGCTGCGATTAGCCAGACAATTGCTTCGCGCTGTGAGTCACGGCGCGCCAGACGCCAAACACGGTCACAGTTACTCGGTAAGCCAGCCATGACACACGCCAGCCCAGACCTTTCGTCCATCCGCGAGTTGAACCTGTCCTACTTGACGCTCGCGCGGCGTGTATTGGCGTCCGACCGCGAAGCCGCGCAGGCGCACCTCGGCCTGTCGGCGGAAATCGCGGACACGCTCTTGAATCTCTCGCCGGCGCAAACCGACAAGCTGGCTTCGTCGTCGCAACTGCTGTGCTTCTTCCGCATGAGCGCGGACGAAATGCTCGGCGGCCTCGCGAGCCGCAGCCACGATGCGCCGGTCGCGGCCCTGTCCAACGCAGCTCTCATTGCCGCCTGACCATGAGCACGACCACGTCTTCGAAAAGCCTCGCCGAGGAAGCCGCTCAGGTTCTGCGCGCAATCACGCTGATCAAGCTGGGCGCGCGCATGCAGGTGCTCGAATCCGAATTCCCGAAGCTCTCGCGCGACCGTCTGATTCGTCTGTATCGGGAAGTGAAGGGCGCTTCGCCGCCCAAGGGCATGCTTCCGTTCTCGGAAGACTGGTATCTGACGTGGGGACCGAATATTCACGCATCGATGTTCGCCAACGTGTATGCGTTTCTCGAACAAAACAGCGCGAACCTCGATCGCGTCGACCTGTTGAGCCGCGCCTACGCGCTGTACGCCGAGCACTTCACGCTGAACGGCGAAGCACTGCAGATGGATCTGACGCGCGCGTGGACCTTCGTGCGCTTCAAGGAAGCCGGCATCCTGCGCCTCGCTGGCTGCACGCGCTGCCGCGGCAAGTTCGTCGTGCACGCGCACGAACCGACGCACGGCATGGTCTGCGGCATTTGTCAGCCGCCTTCGCGGGCGGGCAAGACGAAGGCAAAGGCGGCGCGCGAGCAGAGCGCGACGCTGCGGGCGGCTTGACGCCGCATTGCTCGAGCGCTTGATCGGCAAGCGCCGCCGCATTCAAACACACCGCGCCTCCCCATTTGATGCTTTACGGCCTTCGACGTGTCTCGAAGGCTTTCGCGTTATTGCATCGTCGAGGTCGCGCTCGATAGTCGACCACTCCCGCATCGGTGGCTAGCCCAAGACGCTCGATCGCTCCGTCAGAACAACCGGCGACGATCGTTAGTGCTACCGATCAAGACGTCAGACGCCTCGCGGCATCGGTAAAGAATACATCTCAGCGAGCAAATACTGGGAATTCGAGGTAAAGCTTCCGTGCCTTCTGCCGATACTAAAAAAGGAAGGCGACAGTAACCAGCGATCCAGATCCGACAGGCGATCCCTGAAGGAACTCAGCCACCGGCGACCGGCCGCGCTACCGCAGCAAGTTAGCGAGCGCCTTCCCCCGAACACG
Source organism: Caballeronia sp. M1242 (assembly GCF_017220215.1). Classification (NCBI taxonomy): domain Bacteria; kingdom Pseudomonadati; phylum Pseudomonadota; class Betaproteobacteria; order Burkholderiales; family Burkholderiaceae; genus Caballeronia; species Caballeronia sp. M1242. The sequence continues at coordinate 581,801 of NZ_CP071131.1, forward strand.
TCTTGAACAACCGGTCCCCGGAATCCCAAATGAACCTGCACAACTTCAAGGTCGGCACCCGCCTGACCATCGGCTTCGGCATCGTCGTCGCGTTGCTCGTCCTCATCGCCACGATCAACTTCGTCAATATGCGCGGTCTCGATAGCGAGATCACCGTCATCACCGATGACCGGATGGTCAAGGCGGCAGAGGTGAGCAAGGCTAAGGACTCGGCGAGTCAAACGGTGCTGCGGCTGCAGCGCGCCGCCATCACCGGAAAACCCGAGGATATCGCCGCCATGCAAGTCGGCGTCCTCGAAGCAGCCAAAGCCACATCGCAGCGGCTCGAGAAAGTCGACCGCATGATCACGACGGCGCGCGGGCGGGAGCTTTTTAACGCGCTCGTCGAGGCGCGCGCGGCCAACACCGCAGCGCGTCAGGAAGCGGTCAAGCTGCTGACGGCGGGGCAGATCGAAGACGCGCGCGCTCAAATCGCCGGACCGGTTGCAACCGCACAGGCCAAATACTTCACGGCGCTGGACGCGCTCGTCGCGCATCAATTCGAACTCGCCGACGAGTCCGCCCGGCACGCTCACGCCGCGTATGACCGCGCGGTCGCGCTGTCTTTCGGATCGACGATAGCGGCGGTGCTGGTCGCGATCGCGGCGATGCTCGTCATCACGCGATCCGTGACGAGGCCGCTGGGCGACGCGCTCGCGGCAATGAAGGCGCTGGAGCAGGGCGATCTGACGCACCGCGTGGAGGTCGTCGGCCGCGATGAACTCGCCACGTTGATGCTGGCGGTGCGAGCCGCGTTTGAGAAGCTCTCGTCGCTCGCAAACGGCATCAAGGAGTCCGTCGATGTCATTCGAACCGCGTCGGGCGAAATTGCCGCAGGCAGCACGGATTTGTCGTCACGTACGGAACAGCAGGCCGCCTCGCTCGAGGAAACCGCAGCCAGCATGGAAGAGCTGACCGCGACGGTCAAGCAGAACGCCGAGAACGCGCGACAGGCGAGCGGCCTCGCGGACAACGCGAGTACCGTCGCGAACGAGGGCAGCGCAATCGTGAGCCAGGTCGTGGACACGATGACCGGCATCGAAGATAGCTCCGCGAGGATTGCCGAGATCATCGGCATGATCGAAGGAATCGCGTTCCAGACCAACATCCTCGCGCTCAATGCCGCGGTGGAAGCGGCGCGAGCCGGCGAGCAAGGCCGGGGCTTCGCCGTCGTGGCGAGCGAAGTGCGCAGTCTCGCGCAGCGCTCGTCGGCGGCGGCCAAGGAGATCAAGGAACTGATCGAGACGTCGGGCAGCCGGGTGCAGGCCGGAACCGAACTGGTGGCGCGAGCTGGCGACACCATGCAGCGCGTGGGCACCGCGATCAAGCGCGTGACCGACATCATGGGCGAGATCGCATCGGCGTCGAACGAACAGAGCCGCGGCATCGAGCAGGTGAATCAGGCCATCTCGCAGATGGACGAAGTCACGCAGCAAAACGCGGCGCTCGTCGAAGAAGCGGCGGCAGCGGCCGGCTCGATGGAGGATCAGGCGAAGCATCTGACCGCCGCCGTTGCCGTGTTCCGCACGACGCAGTCGTTCGCCGCGCCGACGACCGCCAGCTACGAACAGAAGCCGGCGCGACCGCCGCTCCCGAAGAAAACGCCGGCGGTGGCGCGTGCGGCGAGTCCGTCGGTGGCGGTCGCGGCGACCGCTGACGGCGACTGGTCGACGTTCTGAGCCGGACGGGTGCTGCCGTGCGGCTGACAAACCGGCGCGCGGATCCGGCGGCGCCGACTCACGCAACCTCGCCTTGCCACGAAGAATCGCAGGGCGAGTTTCTTATCCGGAACGAGGTGGGTGACATGGTCAAGCAACTGCATGAACTGCGCCGTCGGCTGGCGGCGATGGAAAACGATATCGCACAAGAGGCGATCGAGGCAGTCGTCAAGGCTTGTTTCGAGCTGGACGAATTCCTTCGATCGAGTGGCGGTCCGCCGGGCGACACCTCGCGTTGCCCGAGCACGTAGCGAGCTAGCCCTCTCGCATGGCTGCGTGCGGGGCCATGCGCGGGACAGTACAAAGAGAAAGGATTGACAGATGGTTAAGACGGAAATGCGTTTGCTGGTAGTCGATGACTTGACCACCATGCGCAGTTTGATTCGAAAGATGCTCAAGGCGATCGGCTATACGCTCATCGACGAAGCAGTGGATGGCGTGGCAGCCCTCGAAAAGCTCAAGACGCAGCGGTTCGATCTCATCATCACCGACTGGAACATGCCGAACATGGACGGGCTGACCCTCTTGCAGGAGATTCGCAAGTCCGAGGATCACGCCGACGTTCCGGTCCTGATGGTGACTGCCGAGACCCGGCGCGAGAATGTCATCGCCGCGATTCGCGCCGGTGCGAACGGCTATGTGGTCAAGCCGTTCTCCGAAGCGGCGCTCGCTGACAAGCTGGCCCAGATCGCGCCGCTCCAACAAACCGCCGCGCCGGCAGATCGCGGCGCATCCGTGTTCGGTGCCGTCTTCATGAACGCGTGATTGGCCTCTTTTACACTTTGTTGCAAACTGTTGCAATTGCCCGGAAGCCTTGCTGTGTAAGGCTTCCGGGAGAATGCCAATGTTTTCGCGGGATCGGCAAGCGCTTCGGATGGTAAAGGTTTCAACGCAGGCACCGTTAAGCATTAAAGCCAGCGAGAACCGAAACCATGAACATCCAGACCTTCAAAAGCGCAGATTCCTCGAACCAAATCACCGTGAAGCGCGCGGCGAGCACCAGTGCCAAGCTCAGCGCCGGCACCGCGCAGCCGGTCGCACCGGCAGCGACCGAAGGCTCGACCATCAGCCTGTCGTCGACTGCCGCGTTCTCTTCCCACGCTTCCGATATCGATACGGCCAAGGTGGAATCCATCAAGGCCGCATTGAGAGACGGGACCTACAAGATCGACTCGGCGGCCGTCGCGGACGGCATGCTGGGTACGGCACGCGATCTCCTGCCGGCGGCATCGCGCTAACCAGAGGCCAATTTTGCCGGTGCGGCTGTGTGCTCTGCCGCCGCGCCGCGATTCTTCCGGTATCGACCGGACTCAGACAGCGACGCGCGACTCCCGGACTCGTAGAAGCAGCAGTCCTGGCTGCGTCGTCTGCTCGCGAGAGCGGCCAGACGTTCGTCTCGCTCAAAGTCCGCTCGCGTTGACCGGAATCGCGATCCGCACACGAAAGCCGCCGCCCGGCTCGTTGCCGATCTCGCAGGTACCGCCATGCTCACGTGTCAGTCGCGACACGATGGCAAGCCCGAGTCCGCTATGTCCCTGACTGCCGCGCGCCGGATCGAGCCGGACGAACGGTTTCATCGCTGCGGCGAGTTGCCCTTCGGGAATGCCGGCCCCGTGGTCGCGCACCGAGATCATCCAGTGACTTTGCTGCAGCGCCGTCGCTATTTCGATCGGCGGCGCGCCATGCTCTAACGCGTTGTCGACGAGGTTCGTCGCGACGCGATCCAGCATGCCCGCAGGCAGCCTGAACGCCGGACCCGCGCGCAGGTCCAGCGAGAAAAGGCGTTCTTCATCAGGATCATGAGACGCGGGAAACTGCTCGCGAAGAAACGCATCAACGCCGACCGGTTCGCCCTTCTCGACCGGCTGGCCCGCGAATTCGAGAAATTGCTGGACGACGTTGGAGAGCGAGTCGATATCGCGAAGCAATTCGCCGCGCTCGGTGTCGCACGCGAGAAGCGTGGCGCGCAGTTTAAGCCGCGTGAGCGGCGCTTTGAGATCATGCCCGAGCCCGGCGAGCATGACCGCCTGATTGTCGTCCGCTTCGTTGAGCCGCCGCATCATGTCGTTAAACGCGCCGATCAGCTCGCGAACTTCCTGCGGTCCTCGCTGCGGCTCGGCCGGCGGGCGTCCTCCTGATCCGAAAGCGCGGGCCGTGCGCGCAAGTCCAGATAGCGGGCGTTGCATCTGCCATGCGACGAGCACGGACAGAACGATCGCCGCGGTCAACAACGAGAGCGTTTCGAGGATATGGCGCGGAGGCGGCGGCGTGTCCATCGGCACGACGAGCCACGATGGCTTGCCTGGAAACCGGACCCAGAGATGAGGGGGTCGTTCGTCATCGAACGCCATCGCGGTGCCGGGCGGCAATGCTGCGCTCAGTTCTCTGATCAGGTCTCTTAACGGCGGCGCGTTCGATTGATGCAGCTTCACATGCGTCGGATCGAGTTCGGCCGAAACGGATCGCACGCGCATGGCCGGCGCGAGTTCTTTACCGCTTACCGTCTCGCCGTTCGCCGCGTGCAACGCAAGCACGAGTCCTTGCGCGAAGCCGTGCATTTGCTGGCGTGGTCTTTCACCGGCCATGATCCAGAACCAGCAGAATTGCATGCCTACCAGCACCACGACAGACATGATGGTCATTCTGCCGAACAGGGAGTTGAGCGGATTCTTCATGCGAGCGTCACGCCGGATCAGGCTTTGCCGCGTCGGCGTTCGCGTCCGCATCTGCGTCGGGCACGAAGACAAAACCTTTGCCGCGCAGCGTCTGAATGTATTTCGGGCTCGATGGATCGCTCTCGATGATGCGGCGCAAGCGCCAGATGGGGACGTCCAGGCCGCGATCCTGAAAGCTCACTGCGTCGCGATGCACGAGGTCATGAATTAGGACTCGCGGCAGCACCCTATAGGGGTGATTGACGAAGACCTTGAGTAGAGCGAATTCGCTATCGCGCAGCGGGATTTGCCTTCCTTCGCGGCTCAACATGCGAGTTGCGAAGTCGAGCTCGAAGGGCCCGAAGCAAAAACGCGCGCGTGCTTCGGGGGCGCTCGTCTGCGCCGGACCTCTGCGGCGCAGCACGGCTTGAATGCGCGCGAGTAATTCGCCCGGATCGAAGGGCTTGACCAGATAGTCGTCGGCCCCCAGCGAGAGCCCGGCTATGCGATCGGGAACCGCCCCGCGTCCCGTGACGAAGATCACCGGGATGTCGTCGCCCGAGGCACGAAGCGCCTTGAGAGCCGAGAGCCCGTCCGTGTCCGGCATCATGATGTCGAGCACGATGACCGATGGACGCTCGGTTTCGAGCCGCCGTTGAAGGTTCTTCGCATCATGCAACACGGATACTTCCATCCCGTTTGCTTGCATGAAGCGGCGTAGGAGGTCGCGTACCACGGCGTCGTCATCGACGATAAGAACATGAGGCATCGTTAAGTTGGCAGGGCGGAGCTGGCAGGCAACTTGCCCGTAGTGATTTCAGAACAAGGTCCGATGATACGCCGGGTGCCGCCCGCGATGCCGCTTAAGCCGACGTGCTGACGAACATGCCTCGCGCGCCCGCGCCGCCGCTTTGCAGATTGCTCGCCAGCGTCGTCAGAAACGTCTGAAGCGTGGCCGTTGCCGTGCTCGACGTGCCGCTGCTGTCCGTAGAGCCACCGAGCGCCGTGATCAGATTCTGGAAGTCGCTCGACAGCGTGCTGGTGTTGGTCGAATCGCTTGTCGAGTCGCTTGTCGAACTGCTGGCGCTGCTCGCCGTAGTCGCGCTGGTGCTCGACGTGCTGCCCGATGTAAGCGATTGCGCGAGGCTCTCGATTGCCGAGGCGAGATCGTTGCCATAACCCTGCGCATGAGCAGGCGGCGGCGGAGGCGGCGGCGCCGAGTTGGCCGCAGATGAAACAGCGGTACTCGTCGTTGCGTCCGTGCTGCTATCGGTGGTATCGCTCGAAGCTGTCGTGGTGTTGCTGTCGCTGCTGCCATCGCGCGGCGGCAACGGAGGCGCTCCGTTCTGACTGCCGAGCGTCTGGAACAGATCGCCCATGAATTGTTGAAGCGCAGACGCGACCGAGTCAGACGAACTCGTCGATGACGTGCTGCTGCTCGAAGCAGTGGTCGACGACGTAGTGCTTCCGTCACTCGATGACGTGCTCGAATTCGACGTGATGCCGAGTTGTGCGAGCGCCGCGGCAATGGCGGCCGCGAGCGGGTTGGTGCTCGAGTCCGCGCTCGACGACGAGTCGACGCTGCTCTGCGACGCGCTCTTCTTCGAGTAGCTCGTTTGCCAGATCTGTGCACTGGACGTAGCACCGGACAAAGACGAGATTGACATACATGTCCTCCAGGTTTTTCGGCGAATCCGTTCGCTAGACGTGGGCTAACGTTGAAGCCCGAGCGATATAACGGCTGTGATGCTTGCGCCTTGATGCAATGCCGCGTGCGTTTGCCTTACCGAAACTTTCCCGGGCGGAGTTGCCAGCGGCCTTAGCTGTTAATGTTCGGCCGGGTAGATGATCGACGCGTCTCAACTCCGGCCTTCTGACCTCGCAGGGCGCCGGGGTCTTTCGCCGACGGACCGAGAAACGCTTCGGTCCGTCGGCGCTTTTATTCTCCATCCCGCTATGCAGCCGTCGAGACAATCGTCGCTTGCGCGAAGCAGCCGACTATACGTCTAGCGCGCTGTCTTCGCGATTCAAACCGACGGCTTATCCCTAACCGATTCTTACCGGCCGGAACAGGGCGCATCGGCGCCTTGTATAGTGCGCAGCGCGCGAGCTTTCGTCATATGACCGAAGCGCGGTCCACTCTCCGCTGGACTGCTTCTATCTCACTAGAGCAGCTTCCAATTCACTACCCTTCGCGAAACAGCGGAACACTCGCTAATGCAAACGATTGTCCCTTGGAGTCCATCACGATTCGAAACCAGCTATATACGGCTGCATCTATCGCTCCGAATAGTGATGCGCGCCACGCTGCTGGTCGGCACAGCGTTCCTCGCCATGCATTGCCACCGGTCCTTCGCGGCAGTGACGATGAACTTCTCTCACGCCGATATCGGGGAAGTAGCGCGCGCCATTGGGCTCGCGACTTCTAAGACGATCATCGTGGACCCACGCGTGAAGGGCCAATTAGACCTGGTGTCCGAACGCCCGGTCTCGGAAGAAGAAGCGCTCAAAACACTGCAGTCCGCGCTGCGAATGCAAGGTTTCTCATTGTTGCAGGACCACGGCGTGCTCAAGATCGTGCCCGAAGCAGATGCGAAGCTTCAGGGCGTTCCCACCTACGTTGGCAACAGCCCGCACGCGCAAGGGGATCAGGTCGTCACTCAGGTCTTTCAACTTCATCGCGAGTCTGCCAACAATCTCATTCCGACTCTGAGGCCGCTCATCTCGCCGAACAATTCGATTACCGCTAATCCGAGCAACAACACACTTATCGTCACGGACTATGCGGACAATCTAAAGAGGATCGCGGCAATCATCGCGGGTATCGAATCGGCTTCGAGTCCGCATATATCGGTCGTTCAACTCAACTACGCGGATGCAACCGCCGTAGCACAAGAGGCGCAGAAGCTGCTGGATCTGAACGGCATCGGCAATACTGACCCGACTCAGAAGGTCGTGGTCGTGCCGGACGTCAGAAGCAACACCGTCGTGCTTCGCGCAAGCGGCGGCGCGCGTCTGGACGAAGCCGAGTCTCTCGTCGTGAAGCTCGATACGCCGACGAAGGCGCCAGGCAATATCCATATCGTGAGTTTGCGCAACGCGGATGCCACCGACGTGGCGAAGACGCTGCGCAGAATTCTGGGGCAATCGAGTGGCAGCGATTCTCAGTCGAGCGCGGCGAACAGCGGCAACACACAAAGCTCGTCCGGATTGCCAAGCAGCAACGGGACCTTGCCGCCGTTGCCGAGCGGCGCGGATTCGGCCTCGTCGGTCAGCGCGGCTTCGTCTTCATCGAGCAGTCCTTTCGGCAATAGCAATTCAACGCAGTCGCGTGCGAGCGAAGATAAAGACGATAAAGGAAGTGGCGAAATCGTCGCGGACGTCTCGACGAACTCACTGATCATCACGGCGCCCGAGCCGGTGTTCAGAAACCTGAGCACGGTTATCGCGCGGCTCGATCAGCGCAAAGTGCAGGTGTATATCGAATCGCTGATTATGGAAGTGTCATCCGACAAAGAAGGGGAGTTCGGCATCGAATGGCTGACTACCGCGGGCTTGCAGTCGGTCGCTGCCACTACCACGAACGTCGGCCTCGTAGCCGGCTTCGGCAACATCCTCGGTACGAAAGGTCTCTTTCGCGCGCTCCAGTCGAACTCGGACGTCAATGTCCTTTCGACGCCCAGCCTCATCACGCTCGACAATCACGAGGCGCGGATCCTCGTAGGTACCAACGTGCCGATCGAGTCCGGGTCCTACTCGACGAATACCACGAGTTCATCGTCAGTGTCCGCATTCAACACCTATGACCGCAAGGACGTGGGCGTCATGTTGAATGTCAAGCCGCAGATCAATCAGGGCGGAACGATCACGCTGCAGGTGTATCAGGAAGATTCCAGCGTCGAGAGCGGTACCGCGGATCAGGCCGGCGGTTACAGCATCGACAAGCGATCGCTGCAAACATCGATCCTCGCCGATGACGGACAAATCGTCGTGCTCGGAGGGCTGATCAGCGACAACTACACCGACGGCAACAGCAGGATTCCGTGGGTTTCCAAAATCCCCGTCCTCGGTGCATTGTTCAGACACGAGACAAAAAGCCGTAAGAAGACCAACCTGCTGATTTTCCTTCGACCGGTCATCGTGCGCGACGCATCCATGCTTCAGGCTATCGCGGCCGATCGTTACGGGTATATGCAAGCGCGGTCCGCGACTTACCGAAGCGACAACTGGCTGGAGAAGGACGACACGGTGCCGGTATTGCCGTCGCTGCACTCAGGCGAGCGAGGAGCGGATGACAGTGTCATCGATCTCACTCACGCGCGGCAAGCCACAGTGACCTCGCCCGCCGATAATTCGGCGCCTGTCCGTTGAGACGGACTTCTTCGACGTCAGGAGAAAGGCATGCGGTGCTCGCGCCTTCGAGAGAAGCGTGCTGCAAACCAAGCCCGTACACTGACGCCACCGGTTCCTGCCGCCGATGCGAAGCGCGAATTCACCGTCAAACGAAGTCCAGAACGAAATGCGCGACCAGTGCCGCTGCAGTCGCCAGCGCCGCGAGCCAGCTGAGCGCGCGCAAAGCCCAGTGCGCAGCGAGATCGCCTACGGCTTCACGCTCTGAACTCAGCATGCGTCGATAACCACGCGGAATCGCGCTATAAGCCGATTTCAATAGACGGCTATCACGCTTTTCTCCATGCTTCGGGCATCGGACCGTCGATGTAACGGTCCGCCTCTAAAAGCGCAATTCACGCGCATTGCCCTGTAGGAGACACAGAATGCCGCAACGTCCACGCGTTACCCGGTCAGTTCTCGCCCTGATGTGCGCGATGTCCTTCATCATGTATCTGGACCGCGTGAATCTGTCCGCCGCCGCGGGTCTAATTCGCGACGATCTGCATCTCTCCAATACCGATGTCGGCTTCGTGTTCGGCGCATTCGCGTACACGTATGCGATTTGCCAGGTCATCGGCGGATGGTTCAGCGACCGGATGGGCGCAAAGACCACTCTCGTGATCTGCGCGACGATCTGGATCATCGCGACCGTGGCCACAGGCTTCGCGGGCGGCGTGGTGTCGCTCTTCTGCGCGCGTATGTTACTCGGTGTCGGCGAAGGCGCCGCGCTGCCGGCGCAGGCGCGCGCGCTCGTCAACTGGTATCCGGCGAGCAAGCGGGGCTTCGTGCAAGGGCTGACGCATTCCTTCTCGCGACTCGGCAACGCACTCACGCCGCCGCTCATCGCGATGTTGGTCGCGTTCGCGTCGTGGCGTGCATCGTTTCTACTGGTCGGCGCGCTGACGGCAATCTGGCTCGCGTTCTATGCGTGGTACTTCAGGGACGATCCGCGCAAGCATCGCCATATCACGGCGGAAGAAGTGGCCGAATTGCCGCCCGAAACCATCGCGTCCGCGAGCAAGACGCGCGAACCGACGCCGTGGGGCAAGCTTATCAAGCGCATCGGACCGACCATGGCAGTGTATTTCTGTTATGGCTGGACCGGCTGGCTCTTTTTCACCTGGCTGCCGACTTTCTTCATGCATGGTCGCGGCCTCGATCTCAAGAGTTCGGCGCTGTTTTCCGCAGGCGTATTTCTGTCCGGCGTGGTCGGCAATACGGCTGGCGGCGTGCTGTCGGATCGCATTTTGAAGCGCACGGGCAACGTGGTGGCGGCGCGTCGCAACATGATCATCGTCGCGTTTCTGGGCGCGCTGGTCTTCCTGGCGCCTGTGATGATCGTGCATTCGCTGCCCGTCATGGCGGCATCGTTGAGCCTGTCGTTCTTCTTCCTCGAAATGACCATCGGGCCGATCTGGGCCGTGCCGATGGACATCACGCCGAAACACGTCGGTATCGCGAGCGGGATGGTGAACGCGGGATCCGCGATTGCCGGCATCTTCTCGCCCATCGCGTTCGGCTTCATCGTCGATCGCACAGGGAGCTGGACGCTGCCGTTCGTCGGATCGCTCGGGCTGCTCGCCGTGGGCATCGCGATGACGTTTTTCATGCGGCCGGACATCAAGCTGGATGCGCAGACTGGAAATGAGGCGGACGTCGCAGAATCGATGGCGGAATTCGCGTTGGCGGAGCAGAGGGGAAGCCGGTGAGCCGTGTTCGAATGTCGATCCGTTCCAACGGGAAGGTAGCGGCTAGAAGTGGGACGGCGCAGGGCAAGCTCGTTCGCTTGCTCTCGAAGCCTGCAAGCCAACGCCGTTGCGTCGAACGCCCGGCGGCGTCTTCTCAGGCGCCTCTGATCGCCTCTATTACCAATTGCGTCGCCGGACCGATCCGCCGGTTTCTTCGCAAAATCAGCCCGTACGGCGCGAGCCTTCCACGCAGCGGCGTCGACAGCGACGCAATGGTGTTGAGCGCCGAATAATAGTCGGCAACGGACGCCGGCAACACCGCCAGCATGTCCGAGTCGCGCAGCAGCGACAGCGTCGTGAGAATCGATGACGTTTCGACCGTGCTCGCCGGTGGGCTGACCCGTGATTCCCTGAACGTCTGGTCTATTATCTCGCGCATCGGACTCGGATGCGGCTGCACGATCCACGCGAACTTCGCAAGCTCGAGCAGCTTCGGCCGACCGGGCAGGGCGAGGGCGGGATGATCGGGCCGCGCCACGATGGAAAGCGCCTCTTCGGACAGCGTCTCGAAGGTCAAGTCCTGCGCCGGATAGCCATAGGGTATGCGGCCCACGACGATATCTAGTTGATCCTGCTGCAAGGCTTGCACGAGCACATCGCTGGTATCGATCTGCACGCCGATCTGCAAGCGAGGATGCGCTTCCTTCAACTGCACGATCACGCGAGTGAGCAGGTCCGGCGCAGGGGCCATGACTGCCCCGATGCGTACCTTGCCGATATCGCCCGCCTCGATAGCCGCCAGTTCCTCGCGCAATTTATCGAGATCCTCGAACACGACGCGCGCATAGCGCATGACTGCTTCGCCGTAGATCGTCGGTTCCATGCCGCGCGCATGCCGCACGAAGAGCGACACGCCGATGGTGTCTTCCAGTTCCTTGAGTGCCTTGGTTGCCGCGGGCTGCGTCATCGCGAGTTCGTCGGCCGCGCTGCGTAGCGATTCCGTCTCCGAGAGCGCGGTCATCAATTGCAGATGACGCAGGCGAAGTCTCTTTCGAATGGTCGATGCGGGCGCAATCATCTCTACGGAGTAACCCTCGGTCATAACCACAGGAAATAGCCTGATTCTGAATATTCAATGGTCAGTTATCGCGGAGTTTCGCACACTAGCGTTACCCGACATAGCCGCGCAAACCCTCGCATGCGACGGCGCAATCAATCGAATGGAGACAGGGCATATGAAGATCAAGCACGTTCGCGCACGCGTTTTCGAATGGAAAGGCAAGGTCGTGCCGCCGCAAGCGCACTTCTGTACGAATGCCGTGGATATTCTCTACGAACGCGGCGATGCAATGGGCTCGTTCCGCTTCCACGGCTGGCTCGTCGTCGAGATCGAATGCGACGATGGCACGGTCGGCATTGGCAACTGCGCGCTCGCCCCGCGCGTGGCGAAGCAAATCGTCGATGAATACCTCGCGCCTATCGCTATCGGCGAAGATCCCTTCGATAACGAGTACATCTGGCAGAAGATGTATCGCCGCACGCTCGCATGGGGCCGCAAAGGGATCGGCATGGCGGCGATCTCGGCGATGGATATCGCCATCTGGGACATCATGGGCAAGGCGGCGAAGAAGCCGGTGTTCAAGCTGCTCGGCGGCCGGACCAAAGAGAAGATCTGGTGCTATGCGTCGAAGCTCTATAACAACGATAACCGCGACGCCTTCCTCGCCGAAGCCCAAGGCTACCTGGATCAAGGCTTCACCGCGATGAAGATGCGCTTCGGCTATGGTCCCAAGGACGGCCCGAAGGGCATGGCGAAAAACATCGAACAAGTACGCTTGCTGCGCGAACTGATCGGCGATGATGTAGACCTGATGGTCGAGTGCTACATGGGATGGACGCTCGAATATGCGCGGCGCATGCTGCCGCGACTCGCCGAATTCAATCCGCGCTGGCTCGAAGAACCAGTCATCGGCGACGATATCGAGGGCTATCAGGAACTGAAGAAGATGAACATCGTGCCGATCTCCGGCGGCGAGCACGAGTTCACCGTGTATGGGTTCAAGGACCTGCTCGAACGCCGCGCAGTCGATGTCATTCAATACGACACGAACCGCGTAGGGGGCATCACGGCGGCGCGCAAGATCAATGCGATGGCCGAAGCGTGGTCGGTGCCGGTCATACCGCACGCGGGTCAGATGCACAACTATCATCTCACCATGGCATCGACCGCCAGCCCTATGTCCGAGTTCTTCCCGGTATTCGACGTGGAAGTGGGCAACGAACTCTTCTATTACATCTTCGACGGCGAACCGCAACCTGAGAACGGCTATTTGCAACTATCCGATGACACGCCGGGCCTCGGCCTCACGCTGTCGGACAAACATTTGAGCGACTTCGACATCATCGAATGAAGCGGGCAACACAACGGCCGTCGAAAGCATGAGGAGCGTCCGCTGCCGGATACTGGACATGTCGTCCACCCGGCGCGTGCTTGACTTGCGCGAGCAGCGTGGCACTCATACAGCATGGGCGCTGATATATAACTTCCTATCGCTGGCGTTCGATCCGCACCGCACGCGCTAACACATGAAGGGCTAACAATGAAACCTCGCATTGCAGTGTTGCTTGGCGACCCCGCCGGCATCGGTCCCGAACTCATCGCGCGTCTGATCGCGCGGCCGGAGAACCGCGCCCGCGCCGATCTACTCATCGTCGGCGACAAGCGCGAGCTCGAAAAAGGCATGGCGATCGCGCAACAACGCTTCGAATACGTGGTGGTCGAGAACGAAGCCGATGCCGAACGCGATAGCGATACACCGTCGCTCATCGATTTCCGCCTTACCGATGATGCTCCCTACGAGCGCGCCCTGTCCACAGAACGAGGCGGACGGTACAGCCTCGAAGCGTTCAAGAAGGCGCTCGCGATGACGCAAGCCAACGTTACGAACGCCATGTTGTTCGCGCCCGTCAACAAGACCTCGTTGCACATGGCGGGCATGGAAACGAACGACGAGATGGAATGGTTCGCGCGTCAACTCGATTACAGCGGCGCCTTCTGCGAATTCAACGTGCTCGATGAACTGTGGACGTCGCGCGTCACGTCGCATATCGCGTTGAAGGACGTCAGCGAAAGGCTCTCCGAACAGCGTATCGTCGGGGCGGTGCAATTGATTCACGATGGACTCGAGCGCGCGGGCGTCGCATCGCCGCGCATCGCGGTATGCGGCTTCAATCCGCATAACGGCGACAACGGCGCATTCGGACGCGAAGAAATCGATGTGATCGCGCCCGCTGTCGATAAAGCGCGCTCGCTCGGCTACGACGCACGAGGCCCGTTCCCGGCCGATACCATTTTCGTGCGCGCACGCGACCAAAGAGCCTTCGACGGCGTGGTGACCATGTATCACGATCAAGGCCAGATCGCGATGAAACTCATGGGTTTCTGGCGCGGCGTCACGGTGCATGGCGGCTTGCCCGTGCCGATCACGACACCCGCGCATGGCACCGCGTTCGACATTCACGGTCAGGGCCGTGCGGACGTCGGCGCCACGCAGAAGGCGTTCGATATCGCGTTGAGCATGGCGCAGGCGCGGCTCGCCTGATCGCCATGATGCGAGAGCACGTGGAGGCGTTGCGCGAGCGCTTCCTGCGGAGCGAGAACGATGACGACCTTCCTATCGTGGAGGCGCATCGCCATATTCGGGACTTCTGGCGCAACCCTCATCGTGTCGTTACGAGCCGCCCGGCGTGCAGCCGCGTCCTGGCCGGGCGTCACGAGGGCAAGGGATGGGCGCCGTCACTCCGCAAGTCCGGCGCCCGTCGCGGACGCGGGACGGGCGGGCGCCGCCGGCGCGTCGTGTGTCGCGCGGCGCATGAGGGGCGCGAGCCACGCGGCGCCGATTGCCGCGACGAGCAGCACGCCCGCCATCAGCGTGAGCATCGCGGATGCGCTCCAGTGCAGGCCGAGCAGGAAGCCGCCCGCCATCGATCCGACCACGGAGCCGATGCGCCCGACGCCGAGCGCCCAGCTCATGCCGGTGGCGCGGCTCGACGTCCGATAGAACGACGACGTGACCACATGCGCGCCGGTCTGCGCGCCGCCGGTGCCGACGCCGATAGCGAACATCAGCGGCAACAGCACGGCGGCCGATGTGCCCGCGTGCGCGGCCAGAACAAGCGCCAGCACGCCCACGAGAAACGAGGCCGCCAGCACGCGACACGGGCTCGTGCGATCCATCACATAACCGATGCCGATCGAGCCGAGCGCGCCGCCGAGCTGGAAGGTCGAGGTGAAGGCCGATGCGCGCATGATCGACAGGCCGTGACCGAGCAGCAGCGTCGGCAGCCAGCTGTTCAGAAACAGCAGCACGAGAAGGTTGGCGAAATAGACGAGCCAGATGAGTGCCGTGCCTGCTCGCACGCCCGGCGCGACCAGTTCGGCGACGGGAAAGCGCCGGCGCGCGTCCGCATGCGCGGCAAGATCGACGGCGGTGATATCGGACGAAGGAAAGAGCCGGGCGGCGATGCGCGCGATGCGCGCGCCGGCATCGCGCCGCAGCGACAGAAATCGCAGCGACTCGGGCAAGCCGATCGCGAGCACAGGCGCGAACAGCAATGGCAGCAAGCCGCCGGTGACGAATACCGCGCGCCAGCCGAAGTCCGAGACGATCCATGCGGCCAGCAGGCCGCTCGCGGCTGCCCCGGCCGTGAACCCGCAGAACATCGTCGTGACCATGAGCGAGCGATGGCGCCGTGGGCAGAACTCGGATGTAAGCGTGATCGCGCAGGGCATCGTCGCGCCGAGACCCAGCCCGGCGCACAGGCGCAACGCGACGATGACCGGCAGCGATGTGGCGAGCGAAGCGGCGAAGGTCAGCAAGCCGAACGAGGCGACGCTCGCCACGAGAATCGACTTGCGGCCGAACCGGTCAGCGAGAGGACCGATCAGCATGGCGCCGACCATCAGCCCGATGACGCCCGAGCCGAACAACGGCGCGAGCTGCGCCGGCGCAAGCCTCAAGTCGGCGCGGATGGCGGGCGCGACATACCCGATCATGATCGAATCGAAACCGTCGAGCAGCACCGCGACGAAGCAGAGCACGCCGATCAGCACCTGCGTGCGCGAGAGCGGCTGCGAATCGACGAATTCCTCCAGGGTCAGGCGGGCTTGCGCCATGATGTGTCTCCAGGTCGGATCTTATAGTTGAGGTGCGTGACCGCGTACCGGGCAATTCAGGTCGTTGTTGTCATCGCGGGTCGTCCGCGTAGCGTCGCCATAGCGCCCAGGGCTTGGCGACCGCGCCCATGTTGGTTTCGTCGGCGAGCCGCGCCTCGGTTTCGTCGAGGTAAGTCACGGGGCCGCCCATCGCGATGGCCTGCTGCTGGATCGCGGCGTTGCGCTCGGTATAGATCGCCCGATAGACGGCCCCGGGAAGCGACTCGCTGGTCGCGACATAGCCGTGTCCGCGCATGAGCGCCACGGACGCATCGCCGAGCGACCGCGCGAGCGCTTCGCCGTGTGCGGGCGCGCGCACGAGCATGTCGGTGCAGCCGAAGCAGGCGTGAATGTCGAACACGGGCGCGCCTTTGCCGAGAAAGCCGGCCATGTGATAGACGGGCCGCAAAGGCTGCGTTACCACGCCGAAGGGAATTACAGAAGGCGCATGGCTGTGCACGATCGCCCGCACGTCCGCTCGCGCCCGATAGATTTCGGCGTGGATCGGTACTTCGAGATACGGCTTGGCGCCGTCGCCTTCCGATATCGAGCCGTCGAGACGCATCGTGATGATGTCGTCGAGTTCCACGAGTTCGGGCGCGCACGAGCGCGAAATCAGAAACTCCCCTGGGCGATCGGGATGCCGCACGCTCACATGACCGAATGCATCGAGCACGCCGAGATGCGCGAGCACGCGGTTCGCCGCCACGAGCTCGCGTTTGAGCGCGAGCAGTTCTGTGCAAGAATCGACCGCTTGAGAACTGGCTGATTGAGTTGTTTCCATGACGAATCCGTTCTTCCGAGACAACCTAGTCTATCGGCGCGGTCCCGCGATGTCACACGAGCATTTCTTGGGCTGATCGCGAATTTTTTTCGTGTCCCGGCCGCCGCCCGCCATCCATCTGACGACCACGATGCCCACGCCGTTACCGCCGCTGAACGCGCTGAGAGCGTTCGAATCCGCCGCCCGTCATCTCAGCTTTCGCAAGGCTGCCGAAGAGCTTCACGTGACGCCCGCCGCCATCGGCCATCAAGTCAATTCGCTTGAAACCTACCTCGGCGTCCTTCTCTTCGAACGCACGAAAAAAGGCATCGTGCTCACTCAGGCGGGCCGGCTGTGGCTGCCGAAACTAAGCGAGAGCTTTCGCACGCTGCGCGAATCGATCGATCTACTCTCGCGCTTCAAGGACAAGGAAACGCTCACGGTGAGTTGTCCGCCGTCGTTCTCCAACCGCTGGCTGATGCCGCGTCTGCATCGCTTTCTCACGCAGCACAGGGACGTGGATGTGCATGTCGTCTCGTGGATGCTCGGCTTCGGACATTCGTGGACCGCGCCGGAAACGGAGGCGGATTCCGTGCGCCAGCAACTCGAAGAAGTCGATGTCGTCATCGTGCTGGGCGACGGCCGCTATGACCCGCTGCACGTGGACGCACTGCTGCCGCTCACGCTCACGCCGCTTCTGCCGCCCGCGCTCGCGGCCACCGTGAGCGTGGAGCGCCCCGAATCGCTCATGACACTGCCGCTCCTGCACGACGATCGGGGCATCGTTCACGGCGGCCTGTCTTACTGGCGGAAGTGGTCGGAGTTCGTCGGCATTGAGGTGTCGAACGAATCGCAAGGCCATCATTTCTCGCACGCCATGACGGCGCTCGAAGCCGCCGCGGATGGCATGGGCGTGGTCGTGAGTTCGCCGGCGCTCGCGCTCAAGGAACTGGAGAGCGGACGGCTCTTGGCGCCCTTTCCCGTGCTGGAAAACTGCGGCGCGTCGTATCACGCGGTCGTCTCCAACATGCGGCGCGATACGGAAGTGTTCATCGAATGGCTGCGCGCCGAGGCAGAAGCCACAGGGCGAGCTCTGCGGACATTGCGGGAGACTCGAGCGAGGCGTTGAAAGGGCGCGCGCGCCAAGCCGGGCGGCGCATCACAATGCCAGTGGCCGACCGGCGCTCGACGGACTTTGGCTTGCTCTTACGCGACATGTTCTCGCCTTTAGATGTCGGAGCCTTCGAGGCTCTACACGTGGAACTGACGGACCGTCAACGGTCTGTAAGTATGCGTGCGGGTATGCGCGTTGCCATTTCAAGACCTATGGCACAGCGACTTCTGAGCGCATTGCCGCTCTACCAACCGCAGTTCAATACGAAACACCTCACAACGGCATCTGTTTTATTTATCGGCGTCGTTCGTCCGAGAAGCGCGGACTGCGTCGCTGAATCAGCCGGTCGTCCTCCGAAAGTCTCTTACCGCAAGGCTCCGGCGCTTGCGAGCCTTCATACGCGGGCTTGCTCGATGCGCCTACGCACTGGTTAACCCGGCCTTTTCCGCCAGCGGCGTCGCAGCCATTTTGTAGCCGGTATCAACTTTCAAGCCGATGACCCTACACGGCATAACGATTCGAGAAGGGAGACGCTTCCATGCCTGACGCTTTTGCGCCCTAGCGCCGCCGCGCGGTAGCAGCACCCGCGGAACCACCATCGCAAGCCAACCTCGCCGCCGTTCTCATGACGCGCGGCACGGACAGGCTTTGCCCAACGTCGTAGCCATCAAGAGAACATGAGGAAATCAAACGTGACACGTCGACTAAAGCAGTTTGGGGCAGGGATGATTGCAGGAACGGCGGCCATCGCCGCGCCTGTTTTCGCGCAAAGCAGCGTGACGCTGTACGGTATCGTCGACGATTCGATCGTCTATCAGAACAGCCAGACGAACCTGGCGCGCTCGACAGCGGGCCGCTCGAACGTCAAGATGGCCTCGGGCATCTGGGCGGGCAGCCGCTTCGGCCTGAAGGGCGCGGAAGATCTCGGCGGCGGCAACAAGGCCATTTTCCAGCTGGAGTCGGGCTTCGATATCAATAGCGGCGGCCAGCAGTTCACCAACGCGATGTTCGGCCGCCAGGCCTGGGTCGGTCTTACGAACGCGAACTACGGCACGGTGACGTTGGGCCGTCAGTACACCTCGTACTACACGCTGCTTTCGCCGTATAGCCCGACGAACTGGCTGACCGGCTACTTCGGCGCGCACCCCGGCGATATCGACAACATGGACACCATCTACCGGGCCAACAACTCGGTCGTGTACACGTCGCCGAAGCTGTACGGCTTCACGGTGAGCGGCTCCTACTCGTTCGCGGGCGTGCCGGGCAGCGTCTACCAAGGCTCGGCATGGTCGGCGGCAGTGCAGTACGCGCAAGGTCCGGTCGGGATGACGGTCGCGTTCGAGCGCTTCAACAATGCGGCCAACGGCGGCGGCATCTATAGCGGCAGTTCGGCTGTCGTCAACAACACCGCGGCCACCGACGGCACCGGCCAGCCGGGCGTCTCGGCGCTCACCGCAGGCTATCAGCGCGCGCAGGCGCAGAACCGCTTCGCCGTCGCGGGCGGCTACGCGTTCAACAGCGCGTGGGACATCTCGGTGACGTACTCGAACGTGCAGTACATCCCGGGCGTCAACTCGCTGTTCACGGATGAAGCCATCTTCAACACGGCGGGCACGGTGCTGCACTGGAAGGCATCGTCGGCATGGGACTTCGCCGCCGGCTACAGCTACACGTGGACGAGCAAGGCCAACGGCATCACGAACGCGGCGACGTATCACCAGTTCAACCTGTCGCAGTACTACGCGCTCTCGAAGCGCACGGGCTTCTACGCGCTCGAAGCGTTCCAGCGCGCGAACGGCAATACGCTCTCGGCGCCGACGGGCAACACGGCGGGTCATCAAGTCGCGGCGAACGCGACGCTCGGCGACGGTTTCCAGAACACGCCGTCGGCGACGCGCAATATGTTCGGCGCGGGCGTGGGTATCATCCACCGGTTCTGACGTAGCGGCCGAATGGATACGATGATTCGTACAACGAACGTAGCATGGAGATCATCATGACAGTCACGAGATTACTTGGGCGATTCAGACGTGCCCGCGTAGGCGCGGTTTCGCTGGTGACGCTTTGCGTGGCGTCCATCGCCGTTGCGATGGTCGCGGCATGCGGCGGAAGCAGCGGCAGCAGCAGTACCAGTAGTGCGCCTTTGTCGGTAGTGAAGCCGCTCGTCGATTGCTCGAAGCTCGCCTCGCTCGATATCAGCGATATCGGCGGCGCGGGCAGTTCGATCACATCGGCTACCGTCACGGCCGCGACCATCAACGGCGCGACGGTCAACTTCTGCACGGTCAAAGGCACCCTCGCGCCGTCGAATACATTCGAGGTCGCGCTGCCCGTGGATTCATGGACGCAGCGTTTTGCCGAGCTCGGTTGCGGCGGGCTGTGCGGCAATCTGAGCGATCCAACCAAGCAGAGCTCGTTCAGCTTCAGCTACACGTGCCCGCTCGTGCAGCAAGGCGGCTTCGTGACGGCGGCGACCGACATGGGCCACTCGGCGCAGGATTCGTCATGGACGACCGACCCGCAGAAGCAGGCAGACTTCGCGTATCGCGGGCAGCACATCACGACGCTCGCCGCGAAGAAGCTGATCCAGACGTATTACGGCCAGGCGCAGAAGTACTCGTACTTCGTCGGCTGCTCGGACGGCGGCCGCGAAGCGTTGATGGCCGCGCAGCGTTATCCGGCGGACTACAACGGCATCGTCGCGGGCGCGCCGGCTGCGCATTTTCAGGTGCAGAACTCGCTGTATCACGGCTGGAGCGTCGAATCGAACAGCACGACGGGCACGAGCGCCGGCAAGGCCGTGCTCTATGCGGACAAGGCCGCGGTGCTGCACAAGGCGGTCGTGGCAGCTTGCGGTGGTCAATCGGGCGCGCCTGACGGCTTGATCGCCGATCCGCGCGCTTGCCATTTCGATCCCGCGACGATCCAGTGCAGCGCGAACGCGTCCGATACGAGCAACTGTCTGACGGCGGCGGAAGTCGCGACGGCCACGAAGATCTACGCCGGCCCGACCGATGCAACGACCGGCGAGCGCATGCTCGCGGGCTCGCCGCAGTATGGCTCCGAAGTGAACTGGCCCGGTGTCGAACTGCCGACGTCCAAGTCGACGGATGCGCCCGTGCCCGTCACCAGTCTCTTCAGCTATATGATCGTGAGCGGCGCGTACAACCTGATCTTCACGGGATCGCCGACCATGCCGAACATCGACACCTTCGGCTATCGCGACGCGAGCTTCTATCCGAACTACTTGCAGGCCAACCATCCGCTCAACGATGCGACGAACCCGGATCTGTCCGCGTTCAAGAAGGCCGGCGGCAAGCTGATTCTCTGGCATGGCTGGGCGGATCAGCATATCTCGCCGCTTTTCACGATCGCGTATTACCAGGCGGTGCAGAACACTATGGGCGCTGCGAGCGCGAGCGAGTTCACGCGTCTTTATCTCGTGCCGGGCGTCGGTCACTGCGGCGGCGGCGAGGGCTTTCCTAATATCGACCTCGTTTCGCAGATCACCGGCTGGGTCGAGCACGGATCGTCGCCCAATGCCGTCATGACTTATCAGACCGACTCGAACGACAAGGTCACGGCCACGCGGCCGGTCTATCCGTATCCATCGGTGGCGAAGTACACCGGCAGCGGCGACTGGCACGATGGCGCGAACTACACGCAAGGCGCCGCGTTGTACACGGGCGTCGCGCCTGCCTGGGCGGGCTCGAGCCTCTACACGCCCTATACCCCGAAGACGCAGGGCGTAGCGGCGCCGTAAGTCTTATCGACGAACTCCAAGCGGGTGTTTGCCGCGCACTGTCACTCAGTGACATTGCGCGGCTTTTTCATGTGCAGTAGACCGGTTGCGCGAGAAAGGCATTGCGACGCGCTCCTGCTTCGTGGTAGAAGCACCGCTGCGTTCGCGGCTGTGCGGCGCGTGTAAGGGATTCATTTGTTGCCACGAAGGAGCAGAAGTTGAGAAGGACCGCCGAAAACAAGTTGAAGGTGGTCGCGGTACGAGTCGAGCCGGCAATCGAGCAGAGGTTGCGGCTACTGGCGGAAGTAACGGGACGCAAGCAATCATTCTTTTTGCAGCAGATGATCGAACGCGGCATCGGCGCAATGGAAGAGCTCTGGCTTCCGGCGGATGTCCTCGAAGAGGTGCGCGGCGGCAACTTGCAGGCGCGGCAACCCGTGGCCGGCGCGACGCCTGATCTATTCGGCGATTTGTCTGATGAGACAACTGGCTAGGCAGCTCGCTTTCAATTTGCGAAGTGAATTCGGCCTGCGAAAATGATTTGCGTTTAACCAACGCGCACAGCAGTTTTCCGAACTCACAGTAAAGAAGCGAAAAGCCGTGACTCGATTGCGCCGCTGCCCGGTATTACCTATCCGATAATCCATGCGCTTTGCTTCGAGACAGACGGCGCGCGCTGTCACGCGGCGAGCGCCTTACGCCGCAAGGCGTTCATCGCCATGAGGCGATGGCCGTAGTACCTCCGCCGTAACGCCTTCGCAGGTCGCTCAATTCAAGCCGCATTATCCGGGTATCGCCCTTGCTCCAAGCAGCGGCGCAATCACGCGTTCGCAAGGCATCCCTGTAAAAGTCAATGCGCCATTCCGCGGCACGTTTCAACGGCTAATACAAGGAAAATCCGCAAGCAATCGTTTCTGGGATGCAGTGTACGGTTCCGCACGGTGGCAAGACCACTGCCTTGGGACGATTTCGGGGATACACCTAACCGGTGAAAAAGCCCGAGGCGCCCGCCACCGTGGGCCGCGAATCGCGCCTAAACATTACATGACATTTACAGGGGGATAACCGGATGTCGCTTTCGAAAAGGCTCATTGACAGCGCTAAAGTCTTTCTGCCCGACGACGTCTTCTTGAGCTTCGTTCATCGCCGCCGGATCGGGCGATTTCCTAATCTCAAGCGTCCGCTCACCTTCAACGAACAGATCCTCAGCCGCTGCCTGCACCCGGATCCGCGCTACGTGGATCTCAGCGACAAACTCGCGGTGCGCGACTTCATCGCCCAAAAGATAGGCCCGCAGTATCTGATTCCGTTGATCGCCGAGCCCGCCGTCTTCACCAAGACCGTCTTCGACCAGTTGCCCAACGAGTTCGTGATGAAGGCGAACCACGGCAGCGGCTTCGTGAAGGTCGTGCGGGACAAGAAAGATACGAGCTTCGAAGAACTGGCGGCGCTCGCGCAAGAGTGGCTCGCGACCGACTTCTACAAGATCGCGCGAGAGCGGCACTATCGCGCCATCAAGCCGCGCGTGTACTTCGAAAAGCTGCTTCTCGACGACAACGGCGTCGTGCCGGCCGACCTGAAGTTTCACGTATTCAACGAGAAGTCCGGCAAGCAGACCATCTACATCATGGTGATTTCGGATCGCTTCGGAGAGACGCCGCGCGGCGATATCTTCGATGTGAACTGGAATGTGCAGGACATCACGTTCGGCGCGTACGCGCGCAGCGAGACGCCTGTTCCTCGCCCCAAGAATCTGGACGCGTTGCTCGAAGTCGCGGACGCGCTCGCGAAGGACTTCGAATACGTGCGCGTCGATCTGTATTCGCGCAACGATGACATATTCTTCGGTGAGCTAACGTTCACGCCGGGCGCGGGCGTTTTGCGGATGCTTCCGGAAAGCGTCGACTATGAATGGGGCCGGCTGCTGCAGATGACACGCCGCCCGATGCGCGCCGGCGCGTAATTTCTGCGCGCGCCGCAACGGCGCGCGGCCCACGCGACGACGAGCTTCGCGCTCATGCGGGCCGTCGCCGCCCATGGACTCTCCTTCCTTCTCCCGGCGAGCGGCGGCGACTATCGGCTGTTGCTCGTGATCGGCGCGGCAGCGCTTCCCATAGCGCGTTCGTTCCGCACTCAATACGAAACCGACGGACGCCGGCGCCGCGCGCCATAGCCGCCGGCGTACGCGCGCGTGCGTCTTTCGTTCGGGCGCGGCATGTCGCCGTTGAACACCACGCCTACGACATGCGCGCCGACTTCATCGAGCTGCCGGACCGCCTCTTCCAGTTCGTCCTCGCTGCGCCGCCCCGGCTGCGCGACGAGCACCGCGGAGCCACCGAGCGCGGCGATGACGCTCGCATCGTCGACTGACAACATCGGCGGGGTGTCCACGATGATCAGGTCGTAATGCGGTGCGAGTTGCTGAATGAGGCGCGGCAGGCGGCCGTTCGAGAGCAGTTCGACCGGATCCGCAGGCAGGCCGCCTGCAGGAATCACATCCACGCCCGTGCCCCCGACCGAGCGAATCACGCGATCGACGTTCACCATACCGTCGAGCACCTGCGCGAGCCCCGCGCTACCCGAAAGCCCGAACAGGAACGCCATCCGGCCGCGCCGCAGATCGCCGTCGATGAGCAGCACGCGCTTGCCGGCGCGGGCATTCACGCCTGCGAGATTCGCGGCCACGAAGGTCTTGCCCGAGCGCGGCGCGGGCCCGGTCACGACGAGCAGCTTGCGGCGCCACGGCGCGCCCGCGAGCCGCATCCGCCTCGCGCGGCCGAATCCGAAGCGTTCGATCGGCGTCAGCGCGAAGCGCTCCTGCATGAACCATGTTCGCTTGGCCCGGTACGCGGCGAACCTCGGCCAGTAGAGGACCAGATAGGCGATCGGCACGAACGAGGTCACGGTCGTGATGCTGACCGTCGAGGTGACGAGAAGCAGCAGCAACATGACGAAGCCGTCGCTCGCGGTGAACGCGACTACGCCGAACAGCAGCAATGCGCTGAAAAGCCCCATGTCCGCGACGCTCGCGGGCAGGCCGGCAAACGGGATGCCGGCGGCGATCTCCGTCTGCACGAGGCGCATGGACGGCATGTACATGTAGTGGGAGCGGACATCCTCCGCGTTGACGCCCGCGAGCAGGTCCTCCAGTCTCGCTTCGACCATGAAGGGGTAGCCGCCGAGACGGTGCGCGAAGGTGGTCGATCCGAAGAAGGCGTGATTGCCGAGATACACCGAAATGAGTCCGACGACGCCGATGAACGCCGTCAGAACGACGAGCGGATGGATCAACCGCAGCTTGTGACGCATCGGATACAGCGCGAGGAAGATGAAGAGCACCATCGAAGACTTCGAGAAGGAGATGAAAAGGCCGACGCAATAGAGCGCGACCACCTTCTTGTTGACCTTCTCGGTCAGCAGATACGCAATGAGCGATGCGACGAGCAACGACGAGAAGAACCCGGCTTCGCGCGAGAAGCCCGACACGCGCGCGAAGTAGAAGATCTCGAAGAAGTTCGTGTAAGTGCGCGTCGCGTAAGGGCCCCAGATCGTCTGCGCGAGTTGCGTCGGGCCGAGTTGCCAGGCGAGGCCCTTGTCGACGTAATAGAGCACGAACTGCAGCATCGCGAAGACGATGTTGATGCCCATCCAGTGATGCAGATAGCTGATGCGCCGGCCCATGGTGTACATCAGATAGCCGATGCAGATGGCAATGGACACCACGCGCGCGGCGACGCTCGGCGAACCGAGAAGACTCACCGCGACGGCCAGGACCAGTGGAACGCTCCAGTGCCGAACCGTGGCCGTGAGGAACCGCACGAACTTGGGGTCGAGAAACGGAATGAAGAGATAGAAATAGATCGTCGCGCCGTTGACCTGCGGATTGAAGATCACGCAGGTGAAGAACATGTAAAAGAGAAAGGAGACGATCTTTGAATACATGAGTTCCTCTGTATCGGCATGCACAGGCTGGACGCTGCTTGCAGCGCCGGTTGTTCCAGGCCCGCCATGCAAGGCGGGCCGCGAAAAGCATCAAGGCGAACGGCGCGCGTTCTCCTTGGCCGCCGTATCGCCGAGCGCAGATCGCGCGGGCGCTCGCCGCGTGGACGTCAACGCGTGACCGAGCCGGATGCACGGCGCTTCGACGATGCGAAACGCCACGGAAGACAACGCGATTCCCAGGACGCCGGCCACGACCATGTAGAGAGCCAACGGGCCGCCGGTCCAACCGGCGCGCTGGCATCCCCAGTACAGCACATAGAGCGGGACGCCGTGCAGCAGATACAGCGAATAGCTCCGTTCACCGAGCCATGCGAACGACCGCCAGTGAATCTTCGCGACGGTGGCGAGCAGCGCGAAGATGCCCATGCCGACGAGATAGCTCACCGAGTTGATGACGTGCTCGCTGTCGTGCTGCTTGATGGCGACGGCGAACGTCAGCACCGAAATGCCCGCGACGACGCTTGTCACGGCAAGGAACGCGGTTCTATAGGACCAGTCGGCTCGCAGGCCGCGCGCGCCCGGAAATTGGAACACCACGCGCGCGCCGGGGTTGTCGTAGAAGTGCCGGAAACAGGCGCCCCAGAACATGATCGACAGGTGATACAGCATGCCCTTGTACTGGCCGAGCGCAGTGGGCGGCACGATCTTCAGCGCCGATGTGATAACGAACGCCGCGCCCAGCGAGACGCAAACCACGCAGAGGTCGCGCATGCGGTGAATCCGCCCTTGCCAAAAGAGCGCGAGGCACAGCACGTAAAATACGAGCTCCGTTTCGAGCGTCCAGTAGTGGCCCATCACTTCGGGATAGCCGAGCGGGCGCGGCACCATGGTGGCGTTCGCGAGCCAGCCCGCAGGCTCCAGTTGCTTCCCGAAGAGCATCCAGTACGCGAGAAAGCCGAGCGGGATCGACGCCCAGAACGCGGGATAAAGGCGGAAGAATCGCCTGATGAGAAACTGCCGCGTGCCGGGTCCGATGGGACCGTGCAGGCTTTTCGGGATCAAGAGTCCGCTCAGCGCGAAGAAGACGACCACGCCGATCCGCCCGAAGTTGCCGTAGTGCTGGATCGCGTTGAGCCATTGCTCGGAGCCCGCGAGATCGGAGAATTTTTCCGCGTAGTGCGTCCACATCACGAACAGCACGGCGACGGCGCGGATCGCATCGACGTGCGACAT
Source organism: Caballeronia sp. M1242 (assembly GCF_017220215.1). NCBI lineage: Bacteria > Pseudomonadati > Pseudomonadota > Betaproteobacteria > Burkholderiales > Burkholderiaceae > Caballeronia > Caballeronia sp. M1242. Next base: position 608,301 of record NZ_CP071131.1, read on the forward strand.
GCGGTTGGGCAGCGGTGATGTTTGCGCGTTCACAGAGTTCTCCGGCTTGGCAGGCGCTTTCCGGCCGCGTCAGTAAGTGCAAAGGCATCCGTGGGAAGCAGGGCGTCGTGCGGGACGCCGGATGCGCGGTTTTCGGTTCAGTGCGCCGAAACGTCCTTTTTTCATCGGATTCATCGGCATCGCGCGGCGCGTGCGGCACATATGACCTGCGAGAGCCGCTAGGCTGCGCAAGCCGCAAAACTTTCGCGCGCTGACGCTGTTTTCCACCTCGATTCGATCCGCGCGCTCGATGAATCAGCGCGCACGATCGTTCGCACAACGACCTATTTCCGGTCATTCGTACTGATCAGTAAAAAGGGTGCTATTCAAGACCCTCCAAACTGACCGGTTTCTTCCACTGTCCCCAAAAGCGAGCGAACGTTTGTTCCTCTTTCACATTCATGTGAAGGAAAGTTTCCTGTCTACGATATGAATAAAGCGAGTGTTTACCTTTTCCGTTTTTTGTTACATTCAGAAACGTTTGGGAGCGTTTTAGGAACATATACTCCGGTCTCCTTAAGCAAACACGCACTTTTTCCCGTGTCTACGAATCTCTCCACTCGCAAGCAGGACCAAATTTCCGTGTTCTCCGTGACGGAAGCCCGTAACGCACCCGTATCGCGTAGAAGCTTCCTGTCCCTTCTCATGGCAGGTGCTGGCAGCGCGGCGTTGGCGGCCTGCGGCGGCGGCGGAGATTTGACCAACACCGAC